>JBAZPL010000038.1:0-16882 GCA_041648155.1 Candidatus Krumholzibacteriia bacterium | reverse complement strand
GATGCGCGAGTTGAAGCACAACTACACGATCGTCATCGTCACTCACAATATGCAGCAAGCCGCGCGTGTCTCCGACGACACCGGCTTCATGCTGCTCGGCGAGCTCATCGAGTTCAACCGAACGGAGGAACTCTTTGCCGCGCCGAGGGACAAACGTACGGAAGACTACATCACCGGAAGATACGGCTAGGAGGATTGATGGAACGCTATTTCGATATCGAGCTCGACGAGCTGAAACATCGCATCATCGATATGGGAACGCTCGCCGAGAAAGCCATCTACAAATCGGTCGAGGCGCTCAAGTCCCGGAACGCGGATCTCGCGAGGAGCGTCATCGACGACGACCGCAACATCGACAAGCTGGAGCTCCTCGTCGACGAGAAATGCATCGATCTGATCGCCCGCTATCAGCCCATGGCGAAGGATCTCCGATTCATAACGACGGGAATGAAGATAAACGCCGAGCTGGAGCGGATCGCCGATCTCGCCGTCGACATAGCCCAGCGGACTCTCGAGCTCGTGGACAAGCCGCTCCTGAAGCCCCTCGTGGATATACCGAAGCTGACCACCGTGGCTCTGAGCATGATCCAGACGGCGATCGAATCCTTCGTGAAGGAAGATATCGAACTGGCCAAGAAAGTCGTCCTCTCGGACCCGCAGGCGGATAGCCTGAGAAACGCGATCCAGCAGGAGCTGATCGACGATTACATGGTGAAGGACGGTTCCACCGCCCCGCGGGCCGTTCAGCTTCTCCTCATCGCGCGCTTCCTCGAGCGCATCTGCGACCATACGACGAATATCGCGGAGAACGTGATCTACATGGTCCAGGCGGAAGTCGTGAAGCATCATCCCGAGAAGCTCACGGAGGGGTGACGAGGCTCAAGCCGTGGGGCCCTCTCATTCTTCTTCCACAATTCTTATGTTCGCTGCGGCAAGGCGCGCCGTCGAGAAAGCCGCCTGGAGGTTGTAGCCGCCGGTGTTACCGTCGACATCGAGTATCTCGCCGCAGAAGTAGAGCCCGCGCACTTTCTTCGATTCCATCGTGCGCGGATCGACCTCCTTCAGGTCGATTCCGCCGCGCGTGACGACCGCTTCGTCTATGGGCCTCGGGCGTTTCGCCGTCAACCGGAAATCCGCGAGCAATCCCGCCAGCCGCTTTCTCTCGGTGGTCGTGATCCGGCCGCACTGCTTCTCTTCGGATATCCCTCCCGCATTCAGGAGAATCGGGACGAGCGACTTCGGCACGAGCCCTTTCATGACCGTGCCTATCAGTTTCTTGCTTGAGCCGGCGAACTCGCGGATGAGGAACTCCTCCAGTCCGGCCCTATCGAGCGCCGGCTTCAGATTGATGGAGACGGCGACCGGCTCCTTCATGTCGAGATGCTCGACAATGATCCCGCTGAGCGAGAGAATGACCGGGCCCGAAATTCCATAATGGGTGAAGATCAGATCTCCCGATTCCGAAGCGATTCTCTTCCGGCCGCTCAACACGGTCACGGTGACGCCGGCCAGGGATAATCCCTGCAGATCTTTCGGGAACGCTTCCACTGTTTCGACGGGAACGAGCGCGGGGCGCGGCGGGACGATCTCGTGGCCGAGCGCCTTCGCCATGGAGTAGCCGTCTCCAGTCGAGCCCGTGGCGGGATACGAAAGCCCGCCCGTCGCGAGTATGACGTTCCTCGTCTTGATGATCGTCTCGCGGTCCTTGATTGCGACGCCGGAGACCTCTCTCGACGCGGCGTCGACGACGATTCTCTCCGCGCGAGCGTTCAACCTCACGGCGACGGCGTGCTTCTTCATATATCGTTCCAGCGCCCCGACGACGCTTTCAGCTTTGTCGCTCGCCGGAAATATCCTCCCGCCCCGTTCCTCCTTCGTCGCCACGCCGTGCTCATTGAAGAACGCGATCAGATCATGATTCGAAAACGCGGCAAAGGCCCGATACAGGAATTTTCCGTTCACGCCGAAGCTGCGTATGAACTCATCCCTCTCGTCGGTGTTGGTCAGGTTGCATCGGCCGTCCCCCGTGATGCCGAGCTTCTTTCCGAGGCGCGCGTTTCGTTCGAGGAGGAGGACGCGCGCGCCGCTCTCGGCCGCGCTCCCCGCCGCGAGCATGCCCGCGGCTCCGCCGCCGATAACGACGACGTCAAACATCCCGTGCGCGCCGTTCTTCCTGTTATCCATTCGCTGGCTCCATCTACTTGGCCGTCAACAGCACGATCCCGCCCGTCGTGAAAAGCATGCCTATCAGCTCCCGCGCTCCGAGCGTCTCGCCGCCGAGCCACACGCCCATGATGACTCCGAAGAGAGGCGAGGTGAATGCGATGGGCATGACGCGCCCGAGCGGCGCCCCCTTGAGCGCCGCATAGAAGCACAGCATCCCGACCGCTCCCGCGAGCACCCCTCCCCCGAGCGCCATCATCACGAGAGGCTTCGTGCCGGCCTGCGGGAGAGCCTTCCACTGCGGGAGACTCACGGCGCCGAGGATCATGAACGCGATGGCCGTGCGCAGGGTGATCCCCATCTGGGCGGAGAGGTTGCCCGCCTGAAGGCCTTTCTTCTCGAAATATCCGCCGATGCCCCAGGCCGCGGCGGCCACGAGCGCGAGAAGCTGCGGTTTCATGTTCGCTCCTTTGAATTCGACTTCCAAACGACGCGCGATGAACTGCTTCCCGAGGCAGCATACCATACAAGAGGATGTCTTGACATGCCCTCGAAATTCCTTTAAAAAATGGGGGTTCGCGGGACCGCAAATCTACGGTTCGAAGGGAGAGTCCGCGTGAGCCGCAATAGCCCGAGCGGGACCGGAAGGTTCATCCGGCACACACTGAGCGCCATTGCTCTGCTCTGTTTCATATCCGGCAATCTTTTCGCGGAGGGCAAACCCCGGAGCGCATTCGACTGGGGATATCGCCTTCGCCTTCGCCAGGAATACAGCGCCAACCTCTCCGATTTCTCGAACGCTGTCACCGACGACAACAATTATATCCGCGTGCGATCGCAGTTCTGGGGCTCATGGGCGCCGAGCGCGCAGTGGAAACTCTACGCGATGCTCAACAACGAGCACCGGCACTGGTACAAATCGAACAAGGGACTCGAGCACCAGGAGTTCGATATCCACGAGCTGCTTGTTGAAAATCTCTACATCGAAGGCAAGAATCTCGGCGGCACTCCCTTCGGCTTCATCGCCGGAAGACAGAACCTTCTCTACGGCGAAGGCTTCATCTGCTGGGACGGGGGGCCGCTCGACGGCTCGCGCACGGGATATTTCAACGCTCTGCTTTTCACCGCTGCGTTCGGCAAGCGCCGGCTGGATGCGCACATTCTTTCCGATCCCGAGCGAGATCGGTATCTGACCCCCCTCAACAATCAGAAGCAATCGCTGATCGAATGGGACGAGACGGGCGCCGGTCTCTACTACACGGACGAGTCGTTCGACGGCCGCAAGCTCGAAGCGTATTATTTCTACAAGAACGAGAACGACGAGGACGGCGCGTATCCCGAAAGCGATATCCATACGATCGGGGCGCGCGCATCGGGGAAGGGCTTTGGGCGCCTCACCTTCGCCGTCGAGGGGGCCGTGCAGGCCGGCGACCGCGGCCCGCAGAAACGTCTCGGGTACGGCGGCTACCTGCACGGGAAATATGCGCTGCCGGTCGAGCGCGTGCCGATCGCGCTGGGCGCGGGGAGCTTCTATCTCTCCGGAGACAATCCCGGAAGCAAGGACACATATGAAGGATGGAATCCTGTTCATTCCCGCTGGCCGAAATGGAGCGACCTCTATATCTATTCGCTCGCGAAGGAGCGCGGCTCGGCGTTCTGGGAGAACTTCGCCTCGATGTGGTTCGGTTTCGAGGTCAAGCCGCTCGACCGCATCACGCTCGAAGAGCGGCTCTACCTGATGTGGGCGGCCGAGGCGCCTCCTCCTGATGCGGGCAAATCGCTCTTCGGCACGGGGAGCTACCGCGGGACCCTGTCGTTCGTGAAGCTCTCCGGGACATTGAATAAGTTTCTCTCGGCATACATTCTCTGGGAAGCGCTCCTCCCCGGGGATTACTATTTCTCCGGGAGCGATACGGCTCACTTTCTGCGCTGGGAGATTATGTTCAAGTACTAGCGGGAACCGCTCGGGGCGCGCGACGCCCCCGCGGCCCGCGTCGAAAGGCGCTTGCGTATGGGACCGTTCAACTTTCCGTGGATGACGTTCATGGCGTTCGTCGTGACCGGCGCGAGCGTCGTCGTTGCGCTTATCTGGGCGCTCCGCGAGCGCGGAAGCGACCGGCGGCCGTAGACGGGCGAACAAGGGGGAAACCGTGACACTGCTTCAGGCGTGCATCGCCGTTCTGTTCATGTACGTCGCGATCCTGATGGGGGTCGGCCTCTGGAGCGCCCGCAGGACGCAATCTGCCGGCGACTTCATCCTCGGGGGCCGCACGATCGGGCCGTGGGTCACGGCGCTCTCGTACATCGCCGTTTATTTCAGCTCGGTGCTCATCATCGGCGGCGGCGCCTTCGGATATAAGTTCGGCATGGCGACGGTCTGGATCGGCGCGATCAACGTGCTCGTCGGCTGCACGCTCTGCTGGATCGTTCTCGGCAAGCGCGTACGCGAGATGACCGAGCGCTACGGCGTGAGGACGATGTCGGGATTCTTCGCGCGGCGTTTCAACTCCCCCGCGGCGGGCATCTACTCTGCCGCCGTCGTCTTCCTCTTTCTCATTATCTACAACGTGAGCGTCGTGAAAGGCATGGCGAACTCGTTCGAGGTGCTCATGGATCTCCCCTATTGGGGAGGCGTGCTCATCTCGGGGCTCGTGATCATTTTTTACGTCGTGCTCGGCGGCTACATGGCGGTCGTGTGGACGAGCTTCATCCAGGCGTGGGTGATGATCGTCTCGCTCCTCCTCCTCATGTTCAAGACCTTCGAGGCGGTCGGCGGTCTCGGCGCGGGAATGCAGAAGCTCGCCGCGATCGGGCCGCAGTACGTGCATACACCGGGGGTGTGGGGTTGGGCGGGGCTCTTCAGCTTCTCGCTCGTCGTGAGCCTCGGCGTCTGGGGCATGCCGCAGATGATCATCCGCTTCTACAGCATCAAGGATACAAAAACGCTCCGCCTCGGCACCGTGATCGTCACGCTCGGCGCGACGATCGCCGTCATCCCCTACCTCGTCGGCGCGCTCACCCGCGTGCTCATTCCCGGCCTTGAGAATCCCGATCTCGCGATCCCGAAGCTCGTTGCGATGGTGCTCTCGCCGTGGCAGGCGGCTTTGCTCCTCGCGGGAGTCGTCGCGGCCGGCATGTCGACCTTCGCCGGCGTTCTCATCATCATGTCGAGCTCGCTCATCACCGATGTCTACGAGCACGGCCTCAAGCGCAAGCTGACCGGCCCGCAGGAGGTTTTCGCAAATCGGGTCGTGAGCGCCGCCGTCGGCCTCATATCGCTCGTGATCGCTTTGCGGCCGCCGGCTCTCATCCTCGTGCTCACCGGCTTCGCGTGGGCCGTCATCGCGAGCACGAATTTATGGCCGCTTATCTTCGGTCTCTACTGGAAAGGCGCGAGCAAGGCGGGAGTCGTCGCATCGATGGTGGCGGGCTCTGTCACCGCGCTTTTATGGACATGGCTCAAGAAGCCGTTCGGGATAGACGGTTTCATCGCGGGTTCACTCGCGAGTCTCGCGACGCTTCTCGTGATAACGGCGGCGGCGCGGCGGACCCCGCGGACTCGCCGCGCCTGATCATCGGACCCGAATCTCGTCACAGGAGGTCACCGGCATGCGCGGACGTCTTGTCATCCTCATCGCGTCGCTCGTTTCGCTCGCGGCGGCCGCGCCGGCTTTCGCCGCGGCGCCTGCAACGCCGGCAGCGGCTCCCGCCGCGGCGGCAACCGTAAAATCCCCCGCCGAATATCTTGGTTTCGAGATCGGCGCCGATCGCAAGCTCGCCGACTACGAACAGACGGTTACCTACTTCGAGATGCTCGACGAAGCCTCGCCGTGGGTCACGGTCAAGAAGATCGGCACGACGACGCTCGGAAAGCCGATGATCGCGATTATTCTCTCCGCGCCCGCGAATCTCGAGAAGCTCGATCATTACGTGGATCTCTCGCGGCGCCTCGCCGATCCGCGGAACCTCGCGGCGGCGGAAGCGGACGCGCTGATCAAGGAGGCAAAGATCATCACGATGATCACGGCGAGCCTCCACGCGACCGAGGTCGGGGCGATGCAGATGTCGCTCGAGCTCGCATACAACGCCGCCTCGGGGAAGAACGCGCGCCTCTCGAAGGCGCTCGAGCAAACGATCCTCTTCATCGTCCCGATGAATCCCGACGGCATGCAGATGGTCGCCGACTGGTACCGGAAATGGCTCGGCACCGAATATGAGGGGGGCTCCATGCCCTGGCTCTACCACCACTACGCCGGCCACGACAACAACCGCGACTGGTTCATGCTGAACCTCGCCGAGACCCGGGCAGTCTTCGATCTATTTTTCCGGAGCGCGGTCCCGCAGGCCGTTCTCGATATGCATCAGATGTGGAGCACGGGCGCGCGCCTCTTTCTCCCTCCCTACTATCCGCCTGCCAACAAGAACGTCGATCCGATCGTGTACCGCGCGAATAATCTCGTCGGGGCATCGATGCAGCTCGAGTGTGAGGAGCGCGGCCTTTCGGGCGTTATATCGAACGCCTATTTCGACGCGTACTGGGAGGGCTCGTCGAACGGCCTCGCCTGGTGGCACAACCAGATCGGTCTCCTCAGCGAGGCCGCGAGCGTGAATGTCGCAAGCCCCATATACATCGAGCCCGGAGAGCTGCGCGGCGACGACGCGGGGTTCCCGCGGTACGAAATGGGAATCAATTTCCCGAACCCGTGGCCGGGCGGCTGGTGGCGGCTTCGCGACATCGTCGACTATGATCTCGCCGCGGCGGAATCGTTCGTCGAGACGTGCGCGGAGAACCGCGAGCGTTTCCTCGATAACTATTACCGCATGGGCCTGAAAGCGGTCGAGCGCGGGAAGACCGAAAAGCCGTTCGCCTATATTATCCCCGCGCCGCAGCGCGACCCCGTGACGGCGGTGCGCCTCGTCGAGGCGCTCATGCTCGGCGGGGTCGAGGTGCACCGGGCCTCGAAGGATTTCACGGCCGGCGACAGACTCTACCGCGCGGGTTCCTTCGTCGTCAGGCTCGATCAGCCGTACGGAAGGTATGCGAAAGACCTCCTCGAGAAGCAGGAATACCCTGACACCCGTTCGAGCGACAAGGCACCGATCGAGAAACCGTACGACGTCACGGGCTGGACGATGCCGCTCCAGATGGGAGTCGGCTGCGACGAGATCGACGAGCGTTTCGAAACATCCCTCGAGCTTCTCGCCGAATATCCTTACCCCGCGGGGAGCTTTGCGGACGGCGCCTGGGGCTACGCGCTCCGCCCCGAGATCAACGCATCCTACCTTGCGGCGAACGAGCTGCTCGCCGCGGGGCTCATCGTGCGCCGCCTCGGCGAGGCCGGGGTGTTTCCGGCGGGAACGTTCATCGTGCAGGGCCAGAAGGGGCTCGCCGCCGCTGCCTCCGTGATCGCGACGCGGGCGCACGTCGATTTCATCCCGCTTGCGGCAGCGCCCGCCGGCTCGACGCACGAGCTTCGCGCCGCGAAGACCGCTCTCTTCAAGCCATGGATCGCGAGCATGGACGAGGGCTGGACGCGCTTTCTGTTCGACTCGTTCAAGGTCTCCTACGCCAACGTCTCGAACAAGGACGTGACGGAGAACCGGATCAAGGATTTCGACATCCTCGTCATTCCGGACATCAAGCCTTCCATCATCAAGGAAGGCAAGATGGACGACCGGGAAGATGCGCGGCCGCAGCGTCCCCTTCCACCCGAGTACAAGGGGGGCATCGACAAAAAGGGCGTCGAGAACGTGAAAAAGTTCGTCGAGGGTGGAGGCACGCTCATCTGCTTCGGGAGCTCGTGCGGTTTCGCGATCGAGACGCTGGAGCTTCCCGTGCGAAACGTTCTCGACAAGGTCTCCGACGACGATTTCTTCTGTCCGGGGGCGATATTGAAGGTCTCGTTCAAGACCGGCCAGCCGATCACGTACGGCATGCCCGAGAACGGGCATCTCTTCTTCGCGAACAGCCTCGCCTTCGCGACCTCGGTGCCCTACGGGAAATTCGACCGCACGGTGCTCGCGAGCTACACGGAGAAGGAGCCTCTCGCGAGCGGGCTTCTCATCGGCGGAGAACGCCTCTACCGCAACGCGGCGCTCGTCGAATACAAGGTGGGCGCGGGGCGTGTTGTGCTCTTCGGGTTCAACCCGCAGTACCGCTGCCAGACGGCGGGGACGTACAAGTTGCTCCTTAACGCGATTCTCGAAGCACGCCGGTGAGGCCCGGGACCGGCGGCAGAAACATCACGAAGAGACGCTCTGGCGGACCGGCGCGTTATTCCCGGGGGCGCCGGGGTCACTCCCTGATACCAGTTCCCTTTTTATAATCCTTATTGTACCCGCTCTCGCCGAACGGCTGCACTCTCTCGATCCAGCTCTGTTCGAGCAACGAAAGCTCGTCTTCGAGATTGAAGATCGGGTCGTCCTTCAGCTTCAGAACCTCGAGCACCTCGAACACGAAGGCATCCGGTCCGAGCCGATCCCAATCCTCCTGCATCTTCCTGTTCCAGTGCCGCCCGATCGATAGCAGGAAGCGATGCTTGTTCAAGGGGCCGTGCAGGTTCTTGCTGCTGCCGAGCAACACCTTGCCGTTGACCGTGTTCTTCACCTGGAAGATGCCTGCCTCTCTCGGCGCCTCCTTGTACTGTTTCTTGATCTCCGAGCGCGTGCCCACCGGTCTGACCTCACTTTCGATGCGGCGATACTTCTCTCCCTTTCGCGTCATATATCCCTGGTCGACGAGCATACGGCGGATCGTGCAGTAATCCGGAAAGAGCGGCGCAATGCGCTCGTTGACCTCGTGCTCCGCGTACTCTTTCCCCGAATCGAAGTTCACGAGGAATTCCTCGAGTATTATCGTCCGCTTTCGCCACTGCTTCGGGATCTGGACGAGCCCTCCGTTACGGAAAAAGGTGCGCACGACCTTCTCCCGATACCGCCGCATGCGCTTTTCCTCGGGGCTGTCGTCGCCGGGCGGCATCGTGACGAAATCCTTCAGACTCATCCGGAGGAGATCCGCGCGCAGCTCGTAGACGACGTAATACTGCGCCTTGCTCTTCGTGACGAGCCCCGCCTCTTCGAGCCTGCGCAAATGGAAGGAAATCGTGGACGGGGCGAGCCGAAGACGCTCCGCGAGCTCCTCCGCGCAATGAGGCTTCTCGAGGAGGGCGTTCACCATGAGGATTCTCGACTTGTCCGCGAGGGCTTTCAGGGCGTTCACGCGCTCCTCGAGGTCCGTCCCGCGGCGCTTCTTATCCGTTTCGATGCCCATGCAATCAAAATACGAGCCGTGAGCGGGTCCGTCAAGCTGTTTCTATATGTATCGAAGTGATTTGATCAATCCTCTCCGCCCGCCTCCGCCTCCAGATCCTTCATGCGCAAATCGAAAGGCGCTTTTCGCGCCTCGTACTTCAGATTCACGGCTTCGAGCAGCTTGAAGCTGGTCTCGATCTCTTTCCTGCGGGCATGGATCTTCTGCGACAGATCCGCGATGGCGCCGCCGTCGCAGCTCTCCGAAGCCGATTCCATCTCTCCATAGAGGCGTTCGAGATCCGTCTCGGCGTTTACAATCGTGCCCTCCAGTTCGGCGATCCGCTTTTCAAGAGGCTTCAGCGCCGCTCCCCTTTCGCGCGCGATCCCGGCGCGCATTTTTCTCAGCTCCTTGCGGCCCGCTCTCTTCCCGCTCGCGTTTTCACCCGCTTCGTCCGCCGCCGCACCCTTCTCTTCATCCCACCCGCGGTCATCCAGAAATCTCTGATAGCTTCCCTCGAAGGCCTTGGCCCCGCCCCCCTGGAACACGATCAGTCTCTGCGCCAGCCCGTGCAGGAGCATTTCGTTGTGCGTCACCATCACGACGGCTCCCTGGAAATCGTCGATCGCCTCGAGCAGCGCATCGCACGATTCCATGTCGAGATGGTTCGTCGGCTCGTCGAGGAGGAGCAGGTTCACCGGCGTCGCGATGATCCTGCCGAGCATCAGCCTGTTCTTCTCCCCCCCCGACAGAACCTTCACCTTCTTCAGCGCGTCGTCCCCTTCGAACATCATCATGCCGGCGATATTCCTCGCCCGCTGCTGATCGATATCGGGGTTCGCGTTCTGTATCTCCTCCAGCACGGTCTTCTCCTCGACGAGAGAGGCGGCATTCGTTTGAGCGTAATAGGCGATGACGCACGTCGAGTTGCGTTGTATCCGGCCGGATTGAGGCTCGAGCTGCCCCGCGAGAGTTCTGAGAAGCGTCGTTTTACCCTTGCCGTTCTTCCCGACGACGCAGACCCGGTCATACGGCCCGACCGAGAACGAAAGATCAGAAAAGAGGGGGCTCTCCGGCTCGTACCCGAACGCCAGCCCATTCGCGTGCATGACCGGCTTGCCGTTGAAGGGCTTCGACCGGAATGAAAAGTCGAGATTCTTGGTCTGCTCCAACTTCTCGAGCTTCGTCTGTTTTTCGAGCGTCTTGATCCTCGATTGAACGCGGCTCGCGAGCGTCGCCTTGGCCCGAAAACGCCGTATGAACGCCTCGGTCCTCTTCCTCTTCTTTTCGTCGTTGAGCCTGGTCTTCTCGTACATTTCCTCGTCCATGGCGAACCGGGCGTAGAGCTTGCCGGTATCCCCCTGGATCTTGCGCAGGCTTTTCATGTAGATCCCCATTACGTGCGTGGCGACGTTATCCATGAAGCTTCTGTCGTGCGTGATCAGCATGAGCTCGCCGCGCCAGCCGCGCAGATACTGCGTGAGCCAGCGGATCGACGTGATATCGAGATAGTTGTTGGGCTCGTCGAGGAGAAGCAGGTTGACCTCACGAACGAGGACCTTCGCCAGATTCAATCGCACCTGGAATCCGCCGGAAAGCTGCGACGGGTGCTTGGCCAGATCCTCCTCCGTGAAACCGAGCCCCGCAAGAATCTTCTCCACCTTCCACCGGTGATCCTTCTCGGCCGCCGGGAGCCCCCTCACGCCTTCCTCCAGCACCGAGCCCTCGGTGAAATCAGGCTCCTGCAGGACGTAGCCGATGGAATAGCTCTTCGGGATCGATATCACGCCCGAATCGGGCTCCTCCGCCCCCGCGATGAGGCGGAACAGGGTCGTCTTTCCATGCCCGTTTCTCCCGACCAGGCCGACGCGCTCTCCCGCGTTGAGCCTGAAGCCGGCGTTTCTGAACAGCTCCTGGGCGCCATAGCTCTTCGATATGTTGTCGACGATGATCATTGCTGCCTTCCGGGCCGACGTATGCGTTCCGTATCCCGTGAATATAACTTGCCGGGCATCGCACTTCAACACCGCGAATGGGCCGGGCTTCGTACCGGCCGCCGCGAGCCGGGCTGAATCAGCGAATGATATTTTATATTATTTTATAATTATTTTTAATTGACCATACTGCTCGATTCGGCCGGTTTTTTTCTTCAACCAGGAGGGACGTTATCTATGAAACGTTCTGCCATCGCATCTGTAGCGGTTCTCATCCTGCTCCTGGCAGATGCATCCTTCGCCGGAGCCCCCCTCACAGGGGCGTACCAGTCGACCGATCTCGGCGGACCGGTCTATGTCGGCCGCTACACTGAAGGCTGGGCCTCGGGCGGCGGCGCGATGCAGGCCGGAACGACCCTCAACGCAGCGTCATGGGACGGCCTGGCGCTCGCGTCCCAGTGGCACTACTGGTGCGCTACCGAGGCATGGAACGCCTATCTGTTGGTCAACACCGTCAACGCCAGCGGCAACGGCAATCGCACCTACATGAAGACCTTCGACGGCGGGTACATCTGGCTCAGCGGATCAGGCCCGTGGGCGAACGGCGATCCCGACTACCCCGGCGCGATCGTGGACTACAAGGAATTCGAGACGATCACCTACTCGAACTGGGTTCCGATCGCCGCTGTCACGAACGTTCAGGCGATCGCCAGTTTCGACGCATATCCGGGCAGCTGTATGACCTTCTACATCGGCAACGGCTCTCGCGTATCCACGACCGATCTCGGGCAGCCCGCGCCGGCCAACTATCCCGGCTTCCTGGATCCGAGCTGCAATCCCACGTACTCCCTGGGAGCGTGCTGGGACTTCTTCAGCGTGACGCTTTCGATCACCGATTGCTCGGTGGGAACAGAAAGAGCCACCTGGGGCGGCATCAAGTCCATGTTCAACGAATAGCCGCTTCGATTTTTCGATTCGGACAATATGAAAAACCCGGTCGGCGACCGCGTTTTTCATATATGCGCCGATGAATTTTCTTTATTGATCCGCCCGATTTGCTTATAATTGTAGTATCAACACTTCACTATACCCTCGGGAGGTGCGGGCATGCTTCGTCGCAAGCGTTTCTCGGTTTCCCTCATCGTTTTCGTTTTCGTCGCGCTCACTCTGGCGCTCATGTTCTCCTGCAGCGACCAACCAACGGCAATCGAAAAAGACTCCGGGGGCGGCCTCACCGGCAGCGGAACATTCGATCCCGGCGCGAGCGGCAGCTTTCTCCTCGGCGAGGTATCGGACAGCTCGATAGCGCCGGGGACTCTCGAGATCTGGGCGATGAACGTCGCATTCAACGAGACGACGGGACTGGCGACCTTCGACGTGCAGCTCCTGAACCGCACTCAACGCACCATCGCCCCTCCGATACGTTTCGTCATTACGAATATCGGGCCGCCCGATATCGCCGTGATCGATTTCGACGGGGTTTCGCGGGACGGATTTCCCTTCTACGATTTCAGCGCGAAGCTCGGTGGGAACAATGTTTTCGAACCCGGCGAGCGGACCGATCTCGTCACGATGAGGTTCCACACGGTCACGGCGCGCTCGTTTGCGATCGGCTTCCGCATCGATATCGGACCGCCGGACGGCACGGGAATCATCGGAGGCGTCGTCTTTTTCGACAGCAACGGGAACGGCGTCAGGGATCGCTGCGGCCGATGCAACGAGCCCGGCATCCCCGGGATCACCGTCGCTCTCGAAAGGACGCTCGGAGACGGCGACAAGGTGACGCTCCTCGCCCGGACCGACTCGAGCGGCGTGTACAGATTTGCCGGGCTCAGGGAAGGGGTCCACAAGGTGTTCGTCGGCGCGCCGGAGGATGTGTGGAAGGTCACTTCGGCGAACCCGCTTCTCGTCACGCTCGTCAAGGGATCTGACGGAAAGGTCCAGGATTTCATCGGAGCGGATTTCGGTCTCTTCCCCCTGCGCCCCAAGACGATTCTCTTCGGACCGATCGTAACCGGCTTATTTTCGCCCTGGGGAACGGAAATCGATTCGGCGTTCGTCAATCCGCCGTCGCTCCTCCCCGTAGTCTTTAAGTATTATCTCACCGTGGACGGGTGCCGGGGTATGCCCAGCGTGCTCGATTCGGCCGAGGCATGGATCAACGGCGAAATGGTCTTCGAGTATGTGCGCACGGGGCCGATCAGCACGCCCTGTCTCGCGCCGCAAACCATAGAGATCCGCGACGGCCTCGTGAAAGAGGGCAGGAATACCATTCGCCTCTCTCTGGACGGCGACGAGTGGGCCGCACTCAATTGGGTGGTGTTCAAGAAGCCGTGATCGAACGATCTCGATGGAGCCGCGCCCGCAAGGACGCGGCTCCATCTGCGTAGAGCCCGGGGCTATCTGAGTAAAATCATCTTCTTGATCTGGGTGAAATCGCCGGCGATCAGGCGGTAGAAATACACGCCGGAAGCGACGGGTGTCCCTCTTTCGTTTTTCCCGTTCCAAACCGCTTTGTAGGCCCCCTGCATCTTGACCTCGCTGACCAGGGTCCTGATCTTCCGTCCGTTGACATCGTATATCGCGATCTCCACTGGGCTCGTCCTTGCGACGGAGTAATCGATCGTCGTCGACGGATTGAACGGATTCGGGTAGTTCTGCCCGAGCGTGAACGCAATCGCCGGAAGATCGCCGACGCCAGTCGTCACGCGTATGGAGAACAGACCGTCGCTCGCATCCTCCCCGATCAGCAACCCGGGATCGTACGCGACGACTTTGATCAGGCACGAATCGGACGCGATCTCCGGAGCGATCCACCGGTACAACGAGTCGTTCGGCTCGCCGTGCGCGACGAGAATGAAATCCGTTCCGGCGTTTTCAGAGTAGAAGATGCTTACCGAATCCACCTGCCTGTTGTCCTCGGCCGTCCATTGAATATCCACCGTATCGCCGGGCGCGAAGGATTCCCCACCGGCCGGGTACACGACCGCGACCGTCGGCGGGATGAGGTCCGGGCCCGCGGCGCACGCGCCGGCCTCGTTCGAATACCCGCTCGCGTGACCGGAGTTGTCGACGACGCAGACGCGGTAGTACTTGCATCCTCCGACCGGGTGGTGCAGGAAGGAATTGACCGAAGCGTCGACCATTCCCGCGAAGTTCAAAATATCGGGCAGGAAGCCGGCGGCGGTGTCCGAATAGACCGCGTAATAATCCAATCCTGCCGGGAGCACGCCCTCCCATGAGATCTCTATCGTCGTATCGTTCACGGCGGCGGCGACGAGATTCCGGACATAGCCGGGGGCGGCGAATACCGGCCCCGGACCTCCGAAGGCGCCCTGATCCGCGATCGATCCGTCGGGATCGTTTCCGGAGGGATCGCCGGCGTCGATACTCCCTGAATGAACGCCGAGGTAGTAATCCATGGCCGACGTATCCGCATACGCCGGATTCCTGCTCGCGTTGGTCGTGTCGGGCAGAAGCGTCACGACGTTCCCGGACGTGTTGCCGTAACAGTTGTTGTACTGAAACGTGATGTTGGTTTCTGCAACAGCCTGGAATCCGTTGGGGCTGCCGTAGGTGACGATGTTGTTTCTCACATCCAGAGGCGCCGCCACCGTCCCCACAAAAGCGTTTCCTCCCGCGAATCCCGAGGTGTTGCGGTCGATCGTGTTGTTTGTCCAGTCTCCCCAGCAGCTGTCGGCGTACACGCCCCCGGCGATCGCGTAGGTCCTGTTCTCGGCGACGAGGGAATTCACCATATCGAACTGCGCGGCCCTGTGATAGATGCCGCCGCCCATCGAGGAGGCGACGTTGTCCGTGACATACGTATTATGCATCGACAGGGACGAATGATCGCCGCAGATCCCGCCGCCGTTGAGTATCGCTCCGTTCGAATAGATGGAATCGCCGGACGTCGAGAGGGGGGATAGTTTGGCGTAGATTCCCCCTCCCTCCTGATAGCCCGTGTTGGACGAGATGATATTGCCGGCCATCGTGACGTTGGATTGCCGCGCGTAAATTCCACCGCCGTTCCTCGTGCCCATGTAATCGGCGTTCGGCTGAGCTCCGGATATCGTGTTCCCCGTGATCGCGGCCGTCGCCTGATAGAGATATATTCCGCCGCCGCTCTGGGCGACACAGCCGGAGATCACGTTTCCGGCAATCGTGACGGAGCCGTTCCAGACGGCTATCCCGCCTCCACCGCTGAATCCCGTGACGTCCGTGTACCCGCATCCGATTATCATATTATTCTTGATCACCGCCGGAGTGCCGTTCACGAGTATTCCGCCTCCATAGATCCCGAAATCGGGCAGAAGCAGCTCAGTCCCGGTGCCGCCCGTGATGGTGAATCCCTCGATGCCGGGCGATCCAGAGGTAATCGACAGAAAAGAGACCACGCTTCCATATGACTGAATCGTAGTGACGTTGGTCTGAGGATCCCTTGCGGAGAATCCTGCATTCCACCCGCCCTGAAGATAAACGGGCTTATCGATGACAATCGCCGACGCATAGGTGGCCGCCGCGACCAGGATCGAATCGCCGGAAACCGCGGCGTCGATCGCGTCTTGGATATCATGCGCGGCCCACGCCGGTATGGAATAGGGATATACGTTGCCCCCCGCTGGAGACACGTATCGGTACGGACCCTTGATCGTGAAATCGCCGTCCATGATGTCGGAACTGACGATTGCCCCGTCAACGTAGGCCGAGATTTTCAGGCGTGCGGTCGCTACCGGAAGATTCGGCACCGTCCAGCCGTATGTCGTGACGCCGACGAGGCCGGTCGCGACGGTGTAGCCGAAGCTCGCGCCGCTATCGAGGCTCAGGTAGATCCCGACCGAATCGGGAGCGCCCGCGACCGTCCACGTAATCGAGTATGAATCTCCGACGTCCAGCATCGCCCCGGGGGCGGGAGTGACGATCGCGATCGGCATCGGATTAACGAGAAAGGACATCGACGATCCGGTTCCGCTCACGCCGGCGATGTCCAGGCCGAGCGGCACGTTGGTGTAACTCAGGTTGTTGGGCGTCGTCGACGCGTTGAAATCGGTTGCATTTCCCAACCGGAAATAGTCGGAGTCTTCACCACTGTTCAGATTGAGCGCGAGATGCTGCGTTCCGCTCGCTTCCTCCAGATCAACCAGGCAATGCGTTTGGTCGTTGTTGTTGGACATGGCCTCGTCCACGTGCCAGATCAGTATTCCCCTCTGGGTGCCGGGAAGCCCGGAATCGAATCCGACCCCCTGGCGGTTTTCGACCAGGAAATACTGGGTGCTCGCAAAGGGACCCCTTAGCTTGTAGCTCTGCGCGGCAGTCTCCGCCTGGGAAAGCGTGAAGAACCCGGTGCCGGTGATGAGCGTCGGCGTCACCCAACCGAGGTCGCTCTTGCACCAGGCGCTCATGTGCGCCGGTTTGGTTCCGTAGCTGCCGTTCCAGGAGCCTCCCGCCATCAGACAGAATTTTCCTACCCCCTGGCTGTCGTAACCGTAATCGTACAGATCGGGCAGCCCGATGAAGTGCCCCGTTTCATGGCATA
>JBAZPL010000037.1:0-17094 GCA_041648155.1 Candidatus Krumholzibacteriia bacterium | reverse complement strand
AGCCCCGGTTTTCCGTCGATGCGGACCATCTGGCGGATCTCCTCCCAGGAATCCTCGACGTCCGCCACGTCCTTGATACGGATCGGCGCGCCCGCGCGGGTCGTGATGACGGTGCCGCGGATCTCGTCGAGATTGCGGTATTCCCCCTGCGTGCGCACGAGAACTTCGAGGTTCCCCTTGTCGTAGAGTCCGGCCGGGACGTTTCGATTCTCGTTCCGCAGCGCGTCGAGCACCGCGTCGGTTGATATCCCGAGCGCCTTGAGCTGATCGCCGCGGAGATTGACGTGAATCTCCCGGTTCAGACCGCCGCGAATGTCGACCGAGGCCACGCCGGGCACGCGCTCGAGCCGGTATTTCACCTGATCCTCGACGATGCGCCGCAAATCGAGGGGATTGAGATTGCCCGATGCGCTCAGGAACATGATCGGAAATGCCGACAGATCGAATTTTCGGATCATCGGGCGCGTGACGTCTTCCGGCAGTCGGCCGAGCACCCGATCGATGCGGTCGCGGATGTCGTTTGCGGCCACGTCGAGATCCGTTCCCCACGAAAAAGCGACTCGTACCTGGCTCTGTCCTTCCGACGAAGACGACGTGATCTCTTCGACGCCCTGCACGGCCGCGAGCGCTTCTTCGATGGGCCGGGTGATCGATTCCTCTATCTCCTGCGGGCCGACGTTGCCGTAGCTTGTGACCACGGAGATGGTAGGGTAGGTGATCTCCGGCATGAGATCGATCGAAAGGCGGCTGAAGGAAACGATGCCGAGGGTGATCACGATCATGAAGATGACGGCCGTGAGCACCGGTCGATGGACGGAACCCTGCGCGATGTTCATGTGCCTGATTTCTCTTTCGTGCCTTTGGCCGGATCGGGCGCCTTGCCGGATGAGCTATTCGGAAGCAGCACGGGGCTGCCGTCTTCGAGAAGGTGCTGGCCGAGCGTCACCGCGCGGCCCTCGAGAACGGGAGAGAGGATTTCGGTGAGATCCGGGGTCGCGATGCCGGTTTTCACCGGCACGTAGCGGGCGATGCTTTCGTTTCCCGGCACCATGTAGATGCCGGTCTCGCCGTTGCGGTTCACGATCGATCTCGCGGGAACGATCTGCGCCCGAGTCTTCGACGCGATCATCACCCGGACGCGGGCGAACATGCCCGGCTTGAGGAGGAGCGAGTCGTTCCGCACCTCCACTTCCATCTGCGCCACGCGCGAATTCTCGAGCAGCATCGGAGCGATCCGCGCGACGCGGCCGGAGAACACCCTCGACGCGAACGCATCCACGGTTACGTCCGCCGGCTGTCCCGGACTGATGAGGCGGTAATCGCGTTCAGTTATCGTCGTCCGGACGATGATCGATCCGATTTCGATGATCGATACGACGGCGGCGTTGGGCGCGAGCAGCGACCCTTCGTCGACGAACCGTTCGCCGATATATCCGGCGCGCGAAGCGGTCAGGCGCGTATAGCCGAACCTGATCTTCGACGATTCGAGGGACGCCTCGCGCTGCTCCACTTGGGCCTCCGCCAGGCGATAGCGGGATTCCTTCGCGGAAAAGTCCGAAACGGCGCCGTCGACCTCCGCATTCGAGGCGAGCTCTTTGGCCCGGAGCGATTCCATCCGCTCCTTTTGATCCCGGGCGAGCTCGAGCTGGCTGCGGGCGTCCGCCACGGCAGCCACGGCGATCTTCAGATTCGCCTCGGCCTCGCGCACCGCCTGCTGATACTCGGCGTCATCGATCCGGGCGATCAACTCCCCCGGGCTCACGCGGTCGCCGATGCGCTTGCGGATCTCGATGACCCGGCCCGATACCTTGGGCGCCACGACGTATTGATTATAGGGATAGACGGAACCCGTGAACTCGCGGATCTCCCTGATCGGACCGAACCGAACGCTGTCCACCTCGACGGCCACGGAAGCCATCTGATTCTGCCGCTTCTTGTCGCCCGAGCCCTTCGCGATGAGTATCCCGATTCTCACTGCCAGCGCGGCGAGCACGATGATGATCGGTATGAGATAGAATCGTTTCTTCATATGGCATCCCGTGAAAGCAATACAGATCGAAATCTTTATGATTCTTTGTCAGAAGTCAAAGGAAATCAAAGCTCAGGGGCCGGGTGCGCGGCGGGTCGCGTGAGCTTCTCGACAATCTCGAGAACGGTGTTTTTTCTTATCGGTTTTGCGATGTAGTCGGTCATCCCGGCCTGCAGGCACGAGTCGTGGTCGCCGCTCATGGCGCGCGCCGTCATGGCGACGATGGGAATCGCGGAGAATCCCTTCTCCCTGATCGCCTTTGTCGCTTCGAGCCCGTCCATCAGGGGCATCTGGATATCCATGAAGATGAGCTTGAAGCGATCGGGCGAGGCGACGAATATTTCGACGGCTTCCTTCCCGTTTGCGGCGACTTCGACGGCGTATCCCGCCTTCTCCAGAAGAAGCTTCGCGAGCTTCTGGTTGACCGGATTGTCCTCCGCGAGGAGTATGCGTGTCGCGCGATCATCGCGTGTTCCTCTCGGAGCGGGCGCCGTCGAATTCGACGCGCCGCCGGGGGCTTCTTCGGGCGCTTCGGAAGGGCTCGCGGAGCGCGCGCCTTCGGCACATGTGCGCAGCAGCTCGATGCAGTCCTTCCGGCGAACCGGCTTGTGCAGATGCGTGTCGAAGTGCCCATGAACGCATTTTTTCGCTCCCCGGTCGATCAGGAGGGCTATGCCGACCACGGCGCAATGGGTGTCGCCGCAGAGCCTCCGGAGCTCCTCGATTGTTCCGCAACCGTCTTCGGCGAGCATGGTTGCATCGAGGATACAGATATCGAAGGGGCTTCCCGTGGCGAGCGCCTCTTGCAGCGCCTCGGTCGCGCCGTCGAGGCTGTTGCGCGCGACCACCCGCTGGCCGAGCGAAACGAACCTGCGCGTGATGATATCGAGCGCCCGTTTGTTGTCGTCGACGACGAGCAATTTCTTGACGGGCAATTGCCCGGCATCGGACCGGTCACCGGAGGCCTCTCCGGATTTCTCGAGCCATGCGGTGAAATGGAAGGTGCTGCCCTCGCCCCCGATGCTCTCGGCCCAGACGTCGCCCCCGAGGAGATTCGCGATCTGCTTGCAGATCGTCAGCCCGAGCCCGGTGCCTCCGTGCTTTCTCGTCGTCGATCCGTCGGCCTGCCGGAAGGGTGCGAAAATGAGCGGCAGTTTATCGCCCGGAATGCTGATCCCGGTGTCCCGCACCGTCACGTGGAGCTTGATCCGATCCTTCTCGGACTGCTCGACGTCCATGGCGAGCTCTATCTCGCCCGCTTCGGTGAACTTGGACGCGTTGCTGAGAAGGTTTGCGAGGACCTGGCGGAACCGGAACGGATCTCCCCGCACCTCCGAAGGAACCTGGTCGCTGATGTCGCAGAGGAGCTCGATGTCTTTCGACGCGACGTCGGAGCAGATGAGCCGGCAGACTTCATGGGCGACACGCTCCGGTTCGAATGGCACGTTCTCGAGCTCGAGCCGCCCCGCCTCGATTTTCGAGAAATCGAGAATGTCGTTGATGAGGGAGAGGAGCGTCTCGGCGCTCATCTTTACGATTTCCGCGTGCTCGCGCTGCTCGTTCGCCAGATCGCCCTCGAGCATCATATCGGCGAAGCCGATGATCGCGTTCATGGGCGTTCTGATTTCGTGGCTCACGTTCGCGACGAACTGGCTCTTTGCCTTGTTGGCCTGCTCGGCCTCTTCCTTCGCCTGCCTCAGTTTCCGCTCAGCCTCGATGCGCTCGGTGATGTCCCGGTAGATGGCATAGAAGGCGACCTGTTCGTCGTCGATCACGATCGGGGAGGCGATCACGGACACGTCGATGATCGAACCGTCCTTTCGCCGCCGCCGCGTCTCGAAGTCAATGCGCTTGCCGCCCGCCACGTCGCTGGTGACTTCGCATGCGCGATCGTGGAGCTCGTCCGGCGCTACCAGATCGTCGATGAGCCTTCCGAGCGTTTCGTTTCGCGAGTAGCCGAACAACCGCTGGAACTCGTCGTTGGTCCGAAGGACACGGCCGTTGTTGTCGCAGACGACGATTCCCTCGCTGGCGGTCTCGATAAGCTGATCGAGGAAGGCTTTTTCGCGCCGCTCCGCCTCTTCGGCCCGCTTGCGCTCGGTGATGTCGATGCCGAAGGATATCGTGCCGACGGTTTTTCCCTGCTCCTTGATTTCGTTGTTCTGCCATACGATGTATCGCTCTTCGCCGGATTTGGTGAGGATGGGATTTTCGATGTTCTTCGGCAGGTTGCCTGACTGCAAGCGGGAGAAGAGCTCCCAAACGTCCGGATAGCGATCTTTGGGCACGAGCGTTTCAAACCAGCTGCGACCCTTCAATTCTTCCAGAGAATACCCGGTGATCCTCTCGGCGGCTTCGTTGAAGACCTGAATCGATCCGTTCGCATCCAGCACGACAACGATCGCGTTGGCCGTTCGAATCAGATTCTCGGCGTAGTCCTTCGCCCGATGCAGAGCCTCTTCCATGCGTTTGCGCCCGGTGATGTCCTCGAACAGCACTCCGACGCAGTCATCCGGCAGGGGAAAGGCCTTGAAGGCGAACCAGGGAGAGTTGGCGTTCGAATCGCCGTAGTGAAATTCTTTGTTCTCGAACGGAACTCCGGTGCGGACGACGTCGGCGAACTGCCGGTAAATGCCGAGCTTCCCGAAATTCGGAAATACTTCGTCGATCCTCCGGCCGATCACCTTCTCCTCCGGCAGGCCGATGGTGGCGAGCGAGGCGGGATTCAAGGCCACGAGACGAAGACTTTCGTCGTTATTGGGGTCGTCGAGCCGGTACACGTACAGGCCGACCTGCATGCTCAGCACGATATCGAAATACTGCTTCAGCTGGCGTTCGTATTCCATCCGCGCCGTGATGTCGAGGTCCGTCCCTCGATACCCGAGCAGGTTTCCCGCGTCATCCAGCATCGGGACGCCGCTCGTTTCCAAGATGACTATCGAGCCGTTCTTGTGAACGTTCGGATTGACGAAATTCCGGAACGGTTCCTTGCGCGCGAACGCCGCCAGCGCCGCGTTTTTGAGCTCCTCCCGCATCGAGGGGGCAAAGAAGTCGTAGAAATGCTTTTGCCCGACCAGCTCCTCCGGCGCGTATCCGAGGACCTGCTGCACCATGGGATTGCAGTAGCGATACACGCCGTTCGCACCCACTTCCCAGATCCACTCGATCGCGTTCTCGGCGACCTGACGGAATCGTTCGTCGCTTTCACGCCGGGATTGCTCCGCCCGGGAGCGATCGGTGACGTCGAGCATGTACTCGACGATGAAAATGAGAGTTCCTTCGGAGCCGAGGATCGGGTGGGCGTGCATCTCGTAGGTTCGGACGGCGCCGTTCGCGTCCGTCCTTGTGTGCTCCCGGACCGCATGGGCGCGCGTGGCGAGCGCCCGGTGCGCGGCGCAGTCGGCGCTCGCTTCGGCGGAGGATCCGGCGACGGAGCGTGAGCAGCGATTCGTGCATTGCCAGAATGCGGCGTCGGCGCGAGCGGCGGCGTTGGCCGTGAGAAGGGCGAGATCGCACGCATCGATGACGCACATCGGAATGCAGAGCGAATTCATGATCCGTGCGAACAGGGTGTTGTCGAGGAGCGGCGTGTTCGCGCCCGGCGCTTGATACAGCATCAAATCCGATTTCATCAGATCGCCCTCGCAAATGAAAGTGATTCAAATGAGCGGCGCTCGCCGCGCCGGATATTCGCCCGTAATCCATTCATTCGCAACGGGCATGCCGCGAAGATCGGGTTTCGGGCGCCGTGGGACTTTGGGACCATGCGGCGATTTCTGCGCGGCGCGACGGCATGGCGCACCCGGCCTTTAGTCCCATACGACGACAGGGGACCCGATCGCCGCAGGGTAGGGAACGGGATGCGGATCTGTGCATATTGCATGAGAGGAGGTGATATGTGCGTGGCGGTTATCGAGGCGAGGGGAAGCACCCTCAGGGCTCTTCCCCTCGATATGCCGCAGCGGCGTTCGAGCCGCTACCTGAGGAGGAGGATTTTCTTCGTGGCGAATTTCTTGTCCGCGGTGATCCGGGAGAAATAGACCCCCGAAGCGACACGGGCGCCCGATTCGTTCGTGCCGTTCCAGATAATGGAGTGCGAGCCCCCGGCGAGTGTCCCGTCGACGAGCGTCTTTACCAGCCTGCCCTGCGCGTCGTAAATCGCGAGGTTCGCGTGCTGGGCGGAGGCGAGGGAGAAGCCGATCGTCGCCGCGGGATTACAGGGATTCGGATGGCAGGAGAGCTCGAAGCCCCTATACGGAGGCAGGCCCGGAACCGGGTCGTCCGATTCGTCGTCGCCCACGGCCGTACTCGCCGACCAGCCCGACAGGACGGCCACCATCCACCATGCAGCGCGCCCCTTCTGCTCGCAACTCTCATACGACGTATGCTCGGCGTCGCTTCCCGCAAGCATCGGGTGCTCGACCGGCACGACGCGGTTGTTGTAGAGATAGGTGGCTTGCTCCCATCCCTGCGTGTTCGGATTGAACCACCACGAATCGAGATCCTCGAAATCATAGAGAACCTTGTTGTTCGCGAGGCAGTAATTTCTGATCTGCTCGTTTCGTAGAGCTCTGTTATACCCGTAGGCGCCGTCATACTCGGCCGTGCCGGTGAAGTACACGAACGTGATGTTCGGGAACTCGCTCTCGAGCGTCTGCATCGCCGTCAGGTAATTCTGAACGTAGCTCTCCGAGGCGCTGTTGAGTTCCGTGCACCAGGCATAGGCGGAGATATTCAGAGTCGGGTTTTCGGTGAGAATGCTCCGCGTAATGTCGATTCCAGTATTGAGCCAGTAATCCTGCGGATAGACGCCATCGGTATAGATGCACAGCATATCCGGCTCAATCGGAAGCGCGTCTCCCGTCCATATGGCGGCGTAGAGGGGATTGGCCGCTTCGATGATGGCGAAGCCTTCCGTGATCTGGCGTCCGTGCGATTGCCGCCCATAGTGCCACTTGCACACGTTCTGCGCCGTCTGGATCGCATCCGGCGGTATCGCTTCGAGGTTCGTGCATGTGTGGTCGATGATTATCGGAGCGGCGAGCGTCCTCGCCGTCGCGACGCTCGCGGCGGCGCCGCCCAACAAACCGGCTGCAAGAATCCCAATGATGATCGCTCTCATGGCATGTCTCCCTGGGGATGAAACGGTATATAACGATAACGGTATCTCTGATCGCGGAACTTTAGATATGGGTCAGATTGTTCTATCGAACACGCTGCAAGTGCTATTCCACGGATCGAGCGCTCATCGGGTGCCGGGGATCGCCGGGATACGTCGTTTCCGGTTGCGGAACGCCCTTCCCCCCGGCGGTCGGTTGTCATGCCCGACAGCGGAGCGAGCGCATTGACCGGTCCCGCGGGCGCAGGGCACGAGCGTTTCATTTTGCCATCGTTCGTGCTGTTTGATAACGTCCGTGCTTGCTGACGGAGAGCAGACAGCGCAACCGGATATACTCAGCACGCGGATGTCGTTGCCCGCATGCCAATATAAAACTATTATAAATTGATGTCAAGGCGGCGCTGCCGCAAGCACGCCGGCAAAGGGGATGGAATGATGAAAGACAGACTGGTATCGCTCATAGTCCTCCTGGCCGTCATCGGATTCCGGGGTGCCGCCGCAATGGAGCAGGAGAAGGGAACCAATAAAATGGAGAAGGATAAAGGAATGAGCGTCGCTACGTTCGCGGGCGGATGTTTCTGGTGCTCCGAGGCTGATTTCGAGAAGGTGGAGGGCGTCGTGAAGGTGGTCTCGGGTTACACGGGCGGGGAGCCCCCGAATCCGACCTACCAGGAAGTTTGCGGCGGGAAGACGGGGCACTTCGAGGCCGTGCAGGTATACTACGATCCGTTGAGGGTCCGATACGAGAACCTGCTCGAAATCTTCTGGACGCACGTCGATCCGACCGACGCCGGGGGGCAGTTCGCCGATCGGGGCACGCAGTACCGAAGCGCCGTCTTCTATCATGACGGCGAGCAGAAGCGCCTTGCCGAGCGGTCGAAAGCGGCGCTCGGCGGATCCGGAGTCTTCGACGGGCCGATCGTGACCGAGATCAGGGCGTTCGCGAAATTCTACGAGGCGGAGAATTATCACCAGGATTACTACAAGACGTGCTCCGCACAGTATGGAAGATACCGGTCAGGTTCCGGCCGCGACGCTTTTCTCAAAGCCATCTGGGGAGACGGCACGGAAACGCTGCAAAAGAGACTCTCTCCGATGCAATACGGCGTGACGCAGCAGTGCGGCACCGAGCCTCCGTTCGCGAACCCGTATTGGGACAACCATCGCGAAGGGATTTACGTCGACGTCGTGTCGGGCGAGCCGCTCTTCAGCTCCTTCGACAAGTTCGATTCCGGCACGGGGTGGCCGAGCTTCACGAAGCCCCTCGATCCGGGCACGATCGTGGAGAAGGAGGACCGGGGCCTGCTCTCGTCGCGCACCGAGGTTCGGAGCAAGCGCGGCGATTCGCACCTCGGGCACGTCTTCCCCGACGGGCCACGGCCGACGGGACTGCGCTACTGCATCAATTCGGCGGCTCTGCGCTTCATACCGAAAGAAAACCTGGAAAAAGAAGGCTACGGCGAGTACCTGAAACTGTTCAAGGGGAAGTAGCCGGCACGAAGGTCAGATTGGTGATGGGGAGACGGATTCTCGGTATTTGTGCGGGCAGAGGGTGACGAAGCGAGGCGTCACCCTCTGCTCATTAGGCTGGTTGTATTACACGCCGTCGGCGACCGTGAGCGTCACGGTCTTCACGGCTGATGCAATAACTCCCGCGGCGAGAGTCGCGGAGAAATTATAGCTGATACCCAGGCCGCTTTGGGCCAGCGTGGTGATGCCCGTGACGAGATCCTGCGCGATTGCCGTCAGGGTCACCTGGCCGGAGCTGGTTCCGCCCGTCGGGGCGACGAGAGTCACTTTCAGCGCCGTGTTGGCCGGCATCGCCGTGTTGAGAGCGCCCGTGATCTTTTTGCTGGCGATGTTGGTCGTGATCGCGTACGTGGTCGTCGCGTCGGTGACGGCCGTCGGCTGAGAACCGGGAACCGCGGTGACCACAATGAGGGCTCCGGGGTTTCCGCTGACGGAGATCTCGTTGATCGCCGACACCTGGTAGGTGATCGTCTGAGGGATGTTGTTGGCGGCAAATGCATTGACCGCCGACATGGCCGACAATACGACCATCGCGAGAACTAGGAAGTTGCGCATCTTCTGCCTCCCTGAAAAGAAGTGAGTGTACATCGCTGCGAAAGCGGACTTACGCAATTGGTGTGCCGCTGCGGAAACGGGCTCTCGCCGGCCCGTGACTTTTGTACTGTTCCCGCGGGACCAATGGATGAGCAGCGGCGGGGCCGCGGCACGCGAATGAGATACGCGATCCTCAAGACATCGTCACGCTTCGGTCTCATGAATAAACGAGTTGGAGAACGGATGGTGAGCGCCTGAGCCTGCCGCCGTTTCCATGAAAGAATAATGAGTGGTCCTACTCATTATTATGCGGGAGGCGGTGGTGCGTATCATCAACTCCGTCGACATGCATGCATATTAGCCAACGATATGGATCGTTATGCGCAGTGTACGGGTGCTCCGCGGCGCCACGGCTCAACCTGAACCGTGCCTTTTTCGCGGTTCTTGGCCCCGTAGAGACATCTGTCGGCGATCCCGATGAGGGCGTTGATGTCGATCGATTCGTCGATCGAGGCCCGGTCGAAGCCGGTGACGCCGAACGTGGCGGACAGGTGGATCTTCTCGCCCTCGATTTCGACGAATCTCTGTCGAATGATGCGCGCGAACCGCTCCGCCGCCGCGCCGCCCCCCTCGACGGTCGTTTCCGGGAGAACGATGATGAATTCGTCCCCTCCGAATCGGGCGATCCAGTCCACGTCCAACCGGATGGATGAAGAGATGCACTCGACGAGCGTCGTGAGCGCCCGGTCTCCCGCGAGGTGGCCGTACGTGTCGTTGATGCTCTTGAAGCGATCGATGTCGCAGAGCACGATCGATAGCGATCGCAGGTACTTCTGGGCCCTCTTGATCTCCTTCGGGAGATGATCGTTCAGATAGTTGCGGTTGTAGGTGCCCGTAAGCGGGTCCAGGATCGACAGGGCCAGGATCTCTTCGTTGGCGCGTTTCAGGGAATGCTCGAGCTCGAGGATTCGTTTCGCCGTGTTCAACCGGGCGATCAGCTCCGCGGGGTGGAACGGCTTGCTGAGAAAGTCGTCCGCGCCGGCGCGAAGGCCGGCGACGATATCGTCCTTGGCGCTCTTCGCGGTCAGGAGCACGACGTAGACATATCCGGCGGCGGGAAGAGCCCGAATCGCCGAGCAGAGCTGGATGCCGTCCATTTCCGGCATCATCCAGTCGGTCAGGACGATGGGAAAGAAACGCTCCTTGAACAGCTCGAGTGCCGCGCGGCCGTTCTCGGCCGCGGTGACCGAGAAGCCGCCCTTTTCGAGCGTGAGCTCGAGCTGGCGCCGCAGCGCGGGATGATCTTCCACGATGAGCACGGGGTAGCCGCTGTTCATTTCTTCATTATCTCTTTCGGGACCTTCGCCCCATCCGTCGCCTGTTTCCCGTCGAGAAGCCGCTCGACCGCGGCAAGATGCTCTTCGAGCGAAAGCACCGTCTCGTGAGTCTCATGCAGCCTGCTTGCGCGGCTCTTTTCCTCGATCTCATGCGCCGTGCTGCTCATATCCGATAACCCGAGGTTCGCCGCCGCCCCCTTGAGCGAGTGGGCCGCCCGGCAGGCGGCCGTCGCGTCTCCGTGAGCGACCGCCGTCTTGATCGCGGCGAGATCCGACCGGGACGTTTCGACGAACAGCTCGAGAATCGAGCGGTACTCCTCATCGTCGAGCTCGAGATCGCCGGCCAATTGGGTAATGTTCATGTTCCCTCCGATTGCGCGACCCTCCGGACGCGCGACGTGAAATAGAACGTGCTGCCCTTTCCCGGCTCGCTTTCCACCCGGATCTCGCCGCCGAGGAGGGTCGCGATCTGCCTGCAGATCGTGAGCCCGAGCCCCGCGCCGCCGTGCTTTCTCGTATTCGAACCGTCGACCTGCCGGAAGGGCGCGAAGATGATCGGTAGTTTGTCTTGCGGGATTCCGATCCCGGTGTCGCGCACTGAAACGCGTAGCGTGATGTCCTCGCCGGGGCCATCCTCGGCGCCGGCCGCGACCTCGATCTTCCCCGATTCGGTGAACTTGGACGCGTTCCCGAGCAGGTTGTAGAGAACCTGCTGGAATCGCGCGGGGTCGCCCTGCACGATGCGAGGGACTTCGTCGCCGATGTCGCACAGAAGCTTGATATGCTTCGATGTGATTTCGGGGCGGACGAGCTCGCAGATTTCATGGATGACGAGGGCCGGATTGAACGGGACGTTCTCGATCTCCATCCGGCTCGCCTCGATCTTCGAGAAATCGAGTATTTCGTCGATGAGAGTGATGAGGGTTTCTCCGCTCGTTTTGATGATTTCCGCGAATTCACGCTGCTCCTTTGACAGGTTCGTGTCGAACAGCATGTCGGCGAATCCGATGATCGCGTTCATGGGCGTTCTGAACTCATGACTCACGTTGGCGACGAACTCGCTTTTCATCCGTGCGGCAAGCTCCGCTGCCTCTTTCGCTTCTCGCAGAACGCGTTCCGTTTTCTTGTGTGCGGATATATCCCTCAGAATGAGCTGGTGGCACACTCTGCCGCCGAACTCGAAGGATGCCGCGAAGGTGCTCACCGGTATCGCGGCGCCGTCCCTGGCGACTATTTCACATTCGGTCGCATGCGCGCTCTCGAGGACGCGCCGGGCGAAATCTTGCGATGCGAGGGACTCGGGTCGTCCGGACAGAATCCGCCCCGTATTCATCGACAGGAGCTCGTCTCGCGAACAGCCGGTCAGGCGCTCCGCCTGCCTGTTGCAGTCGATGATGCGCAGCGTATCCGATTCGACGATGAAAATCGCGTCGTTGTTGGCTTCGAACAGGCCTCGATATTTCTCCTCGCCCCGCCGCAGCTCGTCGTAGGCGCGCTTGAGCTCGATGAGCTTCCCGAGGTCCGTGGCGACGGCGTTGATGAGATTCCTCTCATCCTTCAGGAACGGGCCCTCGTCCGCGGCCGGTCTCTCTTCCAGGTAACAGACTTCGAGCCCGCCGATAAGCGAGCCGTGCACGAAGATTCCACTCGATTGCTTCCAGAGTGTCTCGTTGAAGTTGCGTGTTTTGAACTCCTCATGCTCGAGCACGATGCGGGCGCAGGCGATTTCCGAATACTGCCAGCCCGAGGGAATGATCTCTGCGGCGGCCTGGAGCATGTTGTCCTGGGAGCTGTCATGGCTGTCGGCGAGCTTGGAGAGTTTGATGAGGCAGTTCAGTCCCTTGATGCGTTCGCGCAGGCTGTCCGCTCCCTGTTGCTGAGTTTCGCCGACTCGCGCGGAGTGGACGGCATCGGCAAACGCCCAGGGACCGTTCCCGCACGGGGGGGCGTCCTCGGTCGATCCTTGCATCTCGAGCCGCGGCAGTATGATCGCATCAGTCAATTTCAAGTCCATACAATCCGGCGGAGTCCGCAATCGGCGTGCCGCGGGAAAAGAGCCCATATCGGCCCGGGGACTTTGGTCTTGCACATTAAGGACCCGGGGTGGAGGCGAATACGCCGCAGGGCTTAGTGCCGGCCCGCGGGAGCGGCGTCCGCCGGGAAGCGGAACCCGTTTCCAGCGAAGAGATTGAGATGCATCGACGCGGGGGGCCTTCCGATACCTGTGCCCGTTCGATGGTCCTATTCGCGCAATGGATGGGCGAGGCGCTTTTCAGCCTCGATCACAAGCGCCGTTCGATGCATTTTGCATGGTGCAAGGATGATGCGCCACGCGCGGTCAGGCGATGAGCTTGTGGAACAGCTGGGACCGGTTCCCGACGCCGAGCTTGCGATAGATTTTCCAGAGGTGATTCTTGACGGTCTTATCGCTTATGCCGAGTGTCTCCGATATTTCCCTGTTGCTCTTTCCCCAGACGAGCTGCGTGAGCACGCCCTTCTCCCGTTTCGAGAGCGCGGTGTCGCCGCCGTGGTTCTCGATGCTCGCGAGAATGCGGCGGAAATCGGCATTTTCCGTTTTCGTCTCGGGCAGGCTCGCGACGATGCAGTTCAGTCTCTCGATGTCGCGCGAGTTGACGAGCGCGTTCGCGCAGAGGGCTTCGACCGATTTGATGACCGCCCTCTGGTATGCATCGATGCGCGCGATGATCGACCTCTCGATCTCTTCGCCGAGCTGCGGTTCGTGTTCGCGGGCGAGCTCCCGCAGGAGGTGTTCCAGCTGGGGAAGGATCGAGTCCTTCGTTTGTTCATTCGTTGTTTCCGGTGGCGTAATCTGTTTGGTCGTCATATTGACTCCATGCTATTTCTGATCGGCGAAGCGACTTCGCCTCGTTGTCTGCATTGGCTTTTTCAAATGCGGGATCATTTGCTTGAGCCAGTTGACGTGCTCCGCGTGCCGGATGCACGCGCCCGCGTTCTCGGCGAACACCTGAAACGCCCGAAGATCGTCGTCGTCATACGTGATGTCGGGCGAATTACTCGTGGCGTTGATGACGCCGACGATCTCGTCGCGCAGCAGGATGGGAACCACCATCGTCGACGTCAGGGATGGACAGTTGAACTTCAGGTCGGGATATCGCGCGCAATCGCCGGCGTCCCGAAGGAGGATCGGTTCACGGTGAGCCGCCGCCCACCCGGCGATCCCCTCCCCGACCTTCTGCCGCATGTCGATCATGTTCAAATCGCTATGGCCGGACACCGAGCGCACGACGAGCTCGTTCTTCTGCGCGTCGAGAAGCATGAGGGAGCTTCGATGGCAGTTGAAAGTCTCCGCGCATATGTTTGTTATGCTCTGAAGGATGCTCCGCACGTCGTTTTCGGCGCTCATGATGCGGCTCACGCTCGCGAGGGCGTACATGCGCTCCGTGTGCCGGATCAATCGCCGTTCATATCCCTCCTTGAGTGTCAGGAACCGCTTGTGCATGCGCATGGCGACTCGCTGCTGCTGCGTCATGTAGGCGACGAAGAGCAGCACCGTCAGCGAGAGACCGACGAGCAGGACCAGATCCGTCTTCATCCAAGGCCATGGATTGAAGTGCCGTTCGCTGAGAAGGGGAGGAATTGCCGAGGCGAGACCGATCGATGTCAACACAAGTACGCCCGCGAGGAGAAACCAGTTGCGCCATGTGTGGCGATAGAGGATGTCCCTGTCGGCGGGCGTAATCAAGTTGTTTGCCACGATCGATTCGATTCTTGATTTAGGGTCGATCGCCGGCATGTTCAGCTCCTTTCATAGATGCTGATGTGGATGCGGAACGAGCCGGGCTCGTCCTCGCCGTGGTCGGCGGTGTTCTTTTTATGCGCCGGCAAGTTTTGCGACTGGAGAACGGCCGTCATGAAGCTGTGCATGAGTTTGCAGACCGCGTCGACGTTTTCAAGATGGTCGGCGAACTCGAGCGAGAATATCTTCTTGCTCACGGCCATCATTTCGTTGGTCATCGCCGCATCTCTCCTTTGTTTTCCCCGGTGATGGTGCCTCCGGGGAGGAGCTGGATCGACCTCGGCTTCGGCCAAACGGAGGCTGCGATCTCTTTTTTCTCGCCGTGCGCGAGTGTGACGCTGAACTCATCGGTCTCCAGGGCGTGCTGCGGGGGAAGATTCTGAGCGTCGATTCTGATCTGCCACGTGCCGGGCCTCAATCCCTTGAAGGAGAACTTTCCTCTCCCGTCCGTTTTCTGGTAGAAGCGTTCGTCTCCGTTCGAAAGCTCGACGATGATCTCTTCGAGGCCGCCCGCGTCGATGAGATCGTCTCTCGTGATCGGTCCCTGCTGGACCACGCGGGATCCCATAACGGAGAGCCCTTGCTGAGCCCCCTTCCGGGGATCGGTCGATATCTTCGCGGGATCGAGCGCGAGCAGCGCGACCGTGCCCGAAATCTCTCCGGCGGTCGAGACGCCGATCTCGCGGGACGTCGTTAGGCCCCCCGTGATCTCGACGGGAATCGGCTGACCGTCGGTCGGGATCCTGTTCATCCCCATCGATCGCTGATCGATCGTGAGCTGGTGAAGACCCGGAGCGAGGGCGGGGAACATGAATTCGCCGCGTTTGTTCGTCATCGTGGCCACGTTTCCGATCGAGAGGACCACGTTCTGCATCGGAACGGGGTTCGGCTGATCCCTGTCGATGACCGTTCCCTTGAAGAGACCGAAGCTGCGCTTCTTCATCGCCGGTATATTGAAGGGGACCGTGTACGCGGCGAAGAACGCGTAATCCTCCTCAGCGATGTTTTCGAACTTGAACCATCGCATCTTGAAGGAAATCGAGTGCGCGTTCGGCAGGACGTATTCGATGTCCGAGAAGGCGTAGTCCTGCAACGGCAGCCGTTCGCTGTCGATGTTGTTCTTTTGGTAGCTGAGATTCAGGGTGAGGCGTTGTCTCAGCTTGAGCCACACGGACGCTCCGACGTTCACCGTCTTTTCGGGGCTGCCGGTGTAGCTGTTATGGCCGAATCTTGTGAAGAGCGTATAGCTTTGCGTCGGCGAGGGTCTGATATAGGTGTAGACGCTGTAGTTGCCGAACGCCCTGTCCTGTCCGCCGGGGAGCCTGCTTTCCACCGCCGCTCGTTCGGCGTAGCTCTGAACTCCGAGGATCCGGTAGGTATGGCCGAGCCCCAATCGCAGGGTGTTCTGGGTGAAATCGTACTGCGCGGGCACGAGCTTGTCCCGCCGGTTCAGCGTTTCGTACTCGGCCGAGGCGGATGTGCCGGTGGGAAACGTATAGGAGAGCCCGCCGATGTACGAGACCTCGCGCGAAGCGCCGCTCAGGTCGCGCCCGAGGTCGAGGCTGTTCTCGGAAAGCCGGTATGACGCGTTGCCTCTGAGGTTGCGGTGCAATTCGGCGGAGATCGTGCCGTTGCTGTAAAGAACGTTCCGGTAGTAGCCCGGGAAATCCGGCGCCGCGTATGTATTCTCGAACGTGTACCAGACGCGATTCACAGCGCGCCCGTCGAGCGTGATCCGGTGCGCGAACGAGGACGATTCATCACCGATTACGGAGCTGCTGTGGGCGTACTCGAGACCGAGGTTGAGGAGGGAGCCGGGATTGATCCGCGCTTGGATCGTGTATATATCGTCGCCGGAGCCGGCGCGCGAGGGGCTGTCGTCCCGGCGCTTGTTGAGGAAATTGGTTCGCAGCTTGAACCCCGTACCGAACCGGAAGCCCGCGAACGCCGCGATTTCCCGCTCCTGGGGGGCGCCCCAACGGGTTTCCGTGTAGTATGATCCGATCTCGGCCGCTCCCGGATGAAGAATCGCTTCAACTCCCCGCGAATACGTCAGGAGCTCGGAGAGGGGAGACAGCGCATAGAGTTTGTCGCCGACCGTAAGGCTGAGGTTTTCGTCCCCGTAGGAAGCGCGCAGAACGTCCCTCAATCCGTAGGTGCTTCGATCGAGGCGGTCCGGGCCCCTGAACAGAAAGTCGATCTTTCTCGTTCCCTTTTCGTCGAGGTTCCCGAAACCGGAGTATTCCATCTGAGCGCCGGTCTCGTCGTTCTGTCCGACGGCGATGAAGCGCGCTTGGCTCGGAACGCGATTGCGCGGATCCACCGAGGCGAAAAGTTGAGGGAGGATCTCGACGAACACGGTGCGCGCGAGCGACGTGGAACCGCCATCCGGCGCCTCGGCGAGGACTTCGATCTCCAGCACATGGTTGGTTTTGGTATTGATCGCCGGATCGGTCTTGACGGAGAGGTTCAGGGGAAGAGAGCTTCCCGCGGCGAGGATGACCGACACCGGATCCATAACGACGGGGAATTCGGGAGAGCTTCGTGCGATCATCTTCATCGATACGGCGCTGTTGCCGTTATTGATCAGCCGCATGCGCACGTCGTACGCCTCGCCGGCGAGGACGAGTTCGGGCTTGTCCTCGATGACGGCGTCGAGCTTGACGACGGGTTTGACCACGATGGAAAAGCTCTCGACCGCCGCGAGCCCGGCCGTGCTGCGGTCGATCATCGAGTACGTTATATTGTAGGTTCCCGCCGGGTATTT
>JBAZPL010000036.1:0-17501 GCA_041648155.1 Candidatus Krumholzibacteriia bacterium | reverse complement strand
GGACTCCCGAGGAGCAATCGATCAACATGGAGGCGGTCGCGTCGAAGGAATCAGGCCGGACTCTTTCTCAAACGCAGGTCTCGAATTTCTGGCTCCGTGCCGGGCTCAAGTACATCCGCTGGAATCCCGGCGCGTGCGCCGCTCTCGTCTGGCGCAAATTTCAATTCTTCTGGAATGCCTACGAGCGCGCGAACGTCGAGAATTTCAACTTCCACCGGCGTTTCAGGGGAATCCTCTTGCTCCCGCTTCTCACCTTCGGCGTCGTCGCCCCGCTCGGGCTCCTCGGCGTCTTCCTCACGGGCCGCCGGCGGAAAAAGCTCTGGCTTCTCTACGGCGGAATCCTCGCGTACCTGAGTACCGCCCTCGCCTTCTACGTGCTCGCGCGGTACCGGCTGAGTGTCGTCGTATTTCTCATTCCCTTCGCCGGCGCGGCCTGCGTGGAGCTTTTCGCCCTCGCCCGCGGCCGCCGTGTCGCGGAGCTCGCGCTCTCTCTCGCCGCGCTCGGAGCTCTCGTCTTTTTCTCGAACATGACGGTGGCGAGGGACACCCCCGGGGGCGTCTCGAACTACCATGTGCGGGCGGGAAACGCCTACGTCGCGCGGGGTGATACGACGCGCGCGGGAGAAGAGTACCGCAAGGCGCTGGAGCTCAACGGGGGAAACGAGGCCGCCAAACGGGCCCTCGAAAACATCCTGCGCGGCGATGCGCCCGGTCCTCGCCGGGATCAGAAGCTGCGCTGATACACCTTTCCGTTCCTGCCGTAGAACCTCGGATAGTCGCGGATGAACCGCGAGAGAACGACCGCGCCGTGCGTCCCGACGACGGTGCCGATAATCATCAGATACCAGGCCACGCTCAGACCGAACCAGTATCCGCAGACGAGAACGAGCGTCGCGATCCCGGCGTAACCGCGCAAGCGCCTCGTCGACGATCCCCAGGCAATGGCGATGAAGAGCGCCGCGAGCAGCAGACCGACGATGACGAGCGCGTTGGCGCATAGCCCCCCGGCTATCCGCGCCGGGATCATCCGCGACATGAGGAGCGCGAGCACGCCGATTGCGAGAAGAACCGCCAGCGTCGCCGCGACCACCACCCGGCTGCGGCGCATTCTCGATTCCGCATCCGGTTCCGGCATGAAATCGAGGTGATGCATCCGCGGGGCGGTGATAATCCGCTTCGCCGATTTCGCGACCGGGAAGATAAGGGCGGGGTAGATCCCGGCGAGCGCTCCGAACCCGAAGATCATGGCGAATCCGATAAAGAGGAGACCGATCCCGATTCCGATGTCGAGAAGCCCGTCGCCGTAATACATCGAAGCCCTGCGCCGCATCTCTCGCGTGTCATCGAACGCTATCATGCGAAGCCTCCTTTATACGCCGCACAAACCGTTCCGTAAGAGCTCTTTCTATCTCCGTTTAATCCTTAATTCATCGACAATCCGCCTAATCTCGGCGATCGGGATGCCGAAAGCGCCGGCGCTTTTCGCGATCCGCGCGATCTCCTCGCGGATCTCCCCGACCTTTTTCGCGCGAATCCTTTCCCGATCGATCCCGGCGACGAACGAACCGAGACCGGCGCGCGTGATGAGGTAGCCCTCCCTCTCGAGATCGCCGTAGGCGCGCTTGATCGTGATCGGGCTCACCGCGAGCTCCCGCGCCATCTCCCTGATGGAGGGTAGTCTCGCGCCGGGCGAGAGCGCGCCCTTCGCGATCGCGTCCCGCATCTGGTCCGTGATCTGCTTGTGCATCGGGTCCGGATTCTCCTTCGAAATCGCGATATGCAACGCTTTCCCCCGCATACAGTATCTATAGAATATACACAGCATACCGAGAATATCTGGTATATACACTCATGTCAAGAGATGTATCGGGGAAATTCGCGAGAATCTTCGGAATGGCCGGCGCGACGGCGTAGGCCGGCTTACAGTCTGCCGTCGACGATCGCCGGATTGAGGAAGGCTCTTGTTATTAGAAACAGAATCGCCATAGCGCGACTGTACTACCGAAATAGATGCGCATTTCTGCGACCCTACGTAATCTTCCGGCGGGAGCGGTCGTCGTGTTCCGGCAGAATGAGACGCAACGCGGAAAGAATGCTTGATCCTGTAACGAAAAGCGGCTACTTTTCGTTACATATCAAGGCGGAACGGCATGCAATCGATCGAAAACAGGATAGTCACTCGGATACAGGGCAAAGCAAGAGGCGCGTGTTTCACGCCCAAGGCTTTTCTCGACCTTGGCAGTCCAGAGGCCGTACGTATCGCACTGCACCGCCTGGTGAAGCGCGGTACGATCCGCCGGCTGGCTCGTGGACTCTACGATTTCCCCAAGCAACATCCGACCATCGGCTTCCTTTCCCCAAGCCCCGACGAGATCGCCAAGGCCCTGTCCGAACGTGACGCCTCGCGCCTCCAGCCTTCCGGCGCCTACGCCGCGAACCTGCTGGGGTTGTCCGAACAAGTTCCGGCCCGAATCGTCTTTCTCACAGACGGCCCGGCTCGACATGTCAGAATCGGTCGCCAGGAGATTATCCTGAAGAACACGACCACCCGCAACATGGCGACGGCCGGCCGAATCAGCGGCACGGTCATCCAGGCCCTCCGGCATATCGGCGCCAGGCAGATCGGCAAACAACATATCGCGCACCTGCGGCAGACCATGCCCATGAGCGACAAGGCCCAGTTGAAGCGGGATCGCATCTACGCCCCCGGCTGGATGCACCGGATCATCGACGCCATCGCGGAGGATTCTCATGCTTGAGTTCGCCGGACTTCCGCTCGATCAGCGCGTTCCGTACTTTCAGGAAGTCGCCAACCGGCGCGGCCTGACACGCCTCATTGTGGAGAAGGACTTCTGGGTCTGTTTCTCGCTTCGCCTTCTTTTTTCGACCCCCGCACTCGCGGACAAGTTCGTCTTCAAGGGCGGCACATCCCTGTCCAAGGTTTTCGGTATCATCAAACGGTTCTCCGAGGACATCGACCTGTCCGTCGATCCCGACTGGCTGGGCTTTGGCGGAGAGAACCGGCCGGACACCGCCAAGTCCCGTTCACAGTTCGAAAAGCGTTGGAAGAAACTCAACGACGCATGCGCCGCCACGGTCGACCAAACGGTCCGACCGGTGCTTGAACAGGCGATTCAGGATGCCCTCGGCCCGACGCAGGACGGCGCCTCTTATCTCGCCTTCAGACTCGACGAGCAGACGCACTCGCCCGTTCTGACGTTCCGGTACCCTACAACCGAACCGGACCGGCCCGGGTACCTGCATCCCCAGGTCAAACTCGAACTCGGCTCCCTCACGGACCAACGGCCCATCGGCGATCACACCGTCACGCCGTGGGTCGCTGAGGAGTTTCCGTCCCTGTTCGCCGCTCCGGCCTGCCATGTGGTCGCCCTCGAAATCGAGCGCACCTTCTGGGAGAAAGCCACCATCCTACACACCGAGCACCACCGGCCGGCAGACAAACCCATGCGCAGCCGGCTCTCTCGCGACTGCTACGATGTGTGCCGGATGGCCGCGGACCCCGCCGGCCGGCGGGCCATGGAAGACCTCGACCTGCTCGCGCGCGTCGTGCGCCACAAGCGCGCGTACTTCCAATCCGCTTGGGCAAACTACGACGCCGCCAAGCCCGGCTCCTTGCGGCTCGTGCCGCCCAATTCCCGTCTTGCAGACCTGAAGGCCGACTACCAGCAGATGCAGGAAATGTTCACCGAACCACCGCCGTCGTTTGACGAGATCCTGCGGCAACTGCGGAACATCGAAGACACACTCAACAAGGGATAGACAGCGGGAGCGGCTTCTTGCCGAAGGGGCCGACAAACTCACGGAGATTGTATTGAGTTTTCAAGGGCCAGGCGAAGTGTTATGCCGGCAACCATGCTGTCCCCTGCGCCTACCTTGCTCCTGATAGGCACCACAAGGGCTCGAAACCGTTTGAATCCATCGCCCATGACAACCATCACTCCCGCTGCACCCAATGAGATCACAACCACCTCGCTCTGTCCTCCTTTTACAATCTCCATGACAACCGCTTCCTGTTCTGCCTCATCCTCCAGTTCTCGGCCGACCCGAGAGGCGACCGGCAGATCGGTGATAAAAGAGATGCCCGCATGGTCGCGCCGCAACGGGGACAAAGGAGCGGCTCGGGAATGTGCACGGACAGCCGGGCGATGAAGTCGAGGACGTCCAAGTCGAGGGATCCCTCGCTGTGGGGGCCGTGGGGATCGATCATCGCCGGTCGTACACCCGCTCCGGACCTCCCGGTTAAAACCCGAGCATCAGCATGAGAAAAAAGTGATCGTGAATCGAGAACTGACCCCAGTCCTCCCGGTCGAGATCGATCGTTTCGGTGACCCGGAAGCGGCCCCGCTCCTTGAATCTCATCTCATAGGAGAGCTTGACCCTGTTCTCCCACCGCTCCGACGACCTCGCTCCCGGCCCGATTGCGTCGAAATCATACCGGTCGCCGAGGTATCCCAATTCTACCATGTGCATCGTTTTGAAGACCCTTTGAAAAAGAAGGAAAGGAAGAAGCTCGTCTTTTCTCACGGCATCGCTCTCGCCGACGGTTTCGAAGCCGGACGTACGATACGCCGCGCGTTCGCGGCGAATCTCGACGCCCGCGCAAACGCCGACGCCGGCGCGGCGATCGAGGGCGTCCGAGGCGGTATTATTCGCCGAATGATCGCCCCCGGCTTTCATATACCACCAGACATGCGGAATGAACTCCCGAACTCTATGCTTCGTGACCCGTTCATATCTCCCCGATGTTTCATCGTAGTATTCGGTCGCCCTCGCGTCGAGGTTCACGCGGAGCGACGGAAGCGCCTCGTACTCGAACCAGATGGAGCCGTCCCGAGCGTACGCCGATTCGCGATAATCCGGCTCCGAACCGGTGAGAAACCGGTAATCCTTGCTCCATGTATTCGTGACGGAGGCGCAGAACCCGAAATGAAAGGCCTCCCCGATCGCTTCCCTCCCCTCGAGAACGAACTCGACGGGCTGCGCTCCGTAGAGATTCATTTCATCCTCGATATTCTCACCGTGCTCGTAGGCGAAATTGTTCGCGAAATCGCGCACGCGGAATATGAATCGCGCATAGCGGTCGATCGAGCGCCGGCGCTGGATGCAGATACCCGCGTCATTCTCCCGCTTCCAGAATGCCGGCTCGATGAGGAGCGAGAGATACAGTGCGCCTCCGAGGCGGTATTCGAGCTCGAGCTCGTTCCGCTCCGCCGCGCGCTCGTCGAGCGAATGGCGCATCTCCATCCAGTAGCGCAAACGCCATCGCGCGCCGAGCGAAGTCGAGAACTTGAGCGATTCCTCGAGATTCCACTGCTCGACGTTGAGGCTCCCGAAACGCATCGCGAACGCGTTGTCCCGTGTGTACCAGAAATCGCGCCACTCACGATCGAAGCGCATCGTGAGGATATCGAGATAGTATTCGCTGTCGTAGCGCTCGGGCTCAGCGGGGTACGGAGACCGAAAGGGCGGCTCCGACGCGCGGCAGGGAAAGACGAGAAACGCCGCGATCGCGGCGACGCGAAGAAATCCGAGCGGGACCTTCCATCTCATCCTATTTCGCATCCCTGACCTTTCCCGTCATGGGAACGAAACGGACCGGAACGGTCGAGAGAAGCACGAGGCCCGCGCCGGTCTTTTTGTATATCTCGAGATCCTGGTATTGCTCGCCTACCGGTATGACGACCCGCCCGCCGATTGCGAGCTGCTCGATGAGCGGTTCCGGAACGCGCGGAGCGGCGGCCGTGACGATTATGCCGTCGAAGGGCGCGTGGGCCGGCCAGCCGAAGAATCCGTCCCCGACGCGAACGTGCACGTTCCGGTAACCGAGTGTATCGAGAATCGCCCGCGCCCTCCCGGCGAGCTCGGGGAGAATCTCGATCGTATAGACGGTGTCGACGATCTCGGCGAGAATCGCCGCCTGGTAGCCCGAACCGGTCCCGATCTCGAGCACCTTGCCGCCCCCCTCGAGCCCGAGCGCTTCGGTCATGAGGGCGACGATGTACGGCTGCGAGATCGTTTGTTCGCTTCCAATGGGCAGCGGACCGTCGTAATAGGCCGCCTCCCGAAGCTCCGGAGGCACGAAACGGTGCCGCGGCACTTTCCTCATCGCGGCGATGACGCGCCCGTCACGCACGCCGCGCGCCATGATCTGAGCGACGACCATGGACTCCCTGCGCCGCGCGTAATCCTTCTCGCCGGCCGAGCAGCCCGTGCTCGCGCCGAGAGACAGCACGATCGTTCCGAGCGCGAGACCGAGGAGAGTTCGTCGCTTCCCCATATCCACCTTCCATTCCCCGCGGCGCGAGCGCGGAACAATTCGCGACCCGCGAGCGCGAAAAGATGTTTGAACGATCCCGATTCTAGGCTTACACTGGGGTGATTTCAAGCATTTCCCCAAGAGCGTTTCGAACGGGGGCGCGGATGAACATTTTCAGACCGTGCCTTAAAACGAAGCTCCACACGAAAATTCTCATCAACAGCCTAAAATGGGCATTCGATACAGACGCGGGATGCGAGACGGATGGACTCGGCCGACCAAGCTTCGCCCGGCGCGGGCGGGAAAATAAGGTCATTTGCGCGGAGTTCCCGGCTCACCCGAGAGGTGACCGGCAGAGCCGGGGCGGAGGATGATAGCGCGGAGGCGGCGTGTCGGCGTGCATGAAAGCGATGTGCCGAAGTATCTTGTCGATAACCGTCTGATCGGTGATAAAAGAGATGATGCGCATTGTCCCGCCGCAGCGGTCCCGCCGCAGCGGGGACAAAGGAGCGGATCTTCCTGCCGGACCTTCCGGATGAGCTGAGCCCATCGCGTGCGCCTCATTTTGAGCCATTCGCTTTCATCGCCGTCGAAGTGATCAGCCGGGGATGCAGATGTCTTGTCTCTGCCGCCCGACACCCTGCGCTGATTGGAGGCGTTTGAGTAGAGGCCGTAGTAGTGTACGAGTCGCTCATGCGACTCAGGGATGTGTATCGTGAGACGGGCGATGAAGTCAAGGACGTCCAAGTCGATGGGGCCCTCACTGTGGGGGTCGTGGGGATCGATGCGCACCGTGGCGTGGTCGCCGTCATAGGAGATACGCGACATCACGACGGAAGCTCTGAGCATGTATCTGGCAACTCGGGTGAGAGATATCTTGTCGTCCGGTGCGACGGCTTCCCCGACGTGGACATTGAAACCGGAATGGGGCCGGGAGAGGATGAGCTCCATGCGTTCCCCCGGCTCAAAAGCTCTCTCTTGCGCAGGAAGCGAAAGACCTCGATCTCGAAGAGCTCGCGGAGCACGCCTTGATCCCACGCAGGCAGTGGGTGCCGGACACGGCTTGGATCCCATCCCCCCGATGTCACAAGCGCGTGCAGGTGCGGGTGAAACCGAACTCCCTCGCCGAACGTGTGCTTGACAACCGCCATCGCCGGTCGTACACCCGCTCCGGCGGTCATCTCGAGGAATCGTGAGACCGCCCTGTGGGCGGCCCTCGAGAGCTCGGTCAAGAGCTTTCGATCGTAAAGGAAATAGGGTCGAAGAATCTTCTTCCGCCATGCGCGCCTGGCAGCTCGGACAGAATCCGCGTGTCTTGCAGCTGAAATGAAGCAGTCTCTCCGCGCCACAGCTCGAACACTTGATGCGGGCGAAGCCGTTCGTAGGGTTCCCGCAATCGAGGAACCGGTTCACTACACGCTTCGTTGTGCCGCGCAACGCACCGCAGGCGTGCTGAAAGCGCTCCTCATAGGCGCCGACAAAGTTCTGCCAGTGGTCGCTGAGGATCTTGTAGAGAGGATTATCTCCAAAGATGCGGGCACGGTAAGCCACGGTGTGTATCCTGCTGATGTGAAACAGGCCTTTCAGGCAGCAGCAGGGCAAGACCGGTGCCGGGGTATGGGCAAGGGGAGATTGCAATTGATAAGCGGGTTTCGCCGTGCCGCTTACGGCACAGAGACGCGTATCGGGGATATGGCTAAAGGGTGCCGGGATTGTAAACGCGGTTGTCAGTCGCGAACGCCACGAACCGAGAGCTCGTTTGCGGGCTCACTCTACGAGCCGGCGCGGCCGCTCCGGCTCGTAGAGTTCCCCTTCCGGCCGCTTGGCGCTTCCCTCGTGTCGGATCACTCTTCGCATCCCGGCTTCGAACGTTCGCGTTCCTGAATGGCTTTCAGCGCATCGGACAAGACCCTCAGGACGAGCCTGTCTTTCTCCCTTCCCGCCGCCTTCTTGCTGGCAATGATCCTCTCCAGATTCAGGACAGGCACTTTTGTCCGGCCGAAAGGCACCCTGATCGTATGTTTCTTCTCCTCGTCGAATTCGCCGAGCCCATCCATGGCGAGAACGATATCGAAGAGCTCGATGCCTTTGCCGGCGAACATCGGCGCATTCCTCGCCGTCGGAGGAACGTAAGCGCCGCGCATCTTCTTCAGGGCTTTTTCGAGGCCGGGATCAGGCAGCGTGCGAAACCACAGGTCGATATCTTGAGTCACAACGGGCGCTCCCTGGAGGGCGGCGGCGGAAAGCCCTACGATCATGAACTCGACTTTCTGTCGGACGAGCTCCTTCAGGAACTCCATTTCCCGATCACCGAATATCAATGAATCGGCCACGACGCAACGCCCTCCTCAACCGCTCGACAGGCTTCTCATTCAAGAGAAGCAGTGTATGCCTGATATTATCTCGATCGACCCCCGGATTCCGCTTCGAGATGCGCTCCGATTCGGTGGCCAGGGATTTCATCCGTTCGGTCGGCGTATCCGTCTCTTCGAGCAGGGCCGATACGGAAATATGCAGGCGCTCCGCAATAAGGATCAGGGATGACGGGACGACGTAATCCTTGCGGGCCAGCGAATAGAACGCATTTCGACTGACCCCGGCTTCACGCAGCATCTCTCCGATGTTCAGGTCCCTCCGACGGCATTCGTATTCGACCTTATCCATGGAAATCTTCATATCCATAGTGTACCAATATATGGTACATTTGTCAACCGAGAAAAGCTCGCTGACATTTGCTGCGTGATTTCCGATTAGCTTGCCGCAATTCCCGAGCTAGAGCCTGCCGTCGACTACGCCCGGATCGAGGAAGGATTTCACGTCGTAGATGACACCATTCTCGTTCTTGAACCCGGCGACGTCGAGCGCTTTGAACTTCTCGTGCGCGACGGCGAGGACGACCGCGTCGTAGCCGCCCGCTTTAAGCTCCTCCGCACCGATGAGCGGGAAGCCGTATTCGTGTTTCACGTCGTCGCTCGCCGCCCAGGGATCGTACACGTCGACCCTGCAGCCGAAATCGGTGAGCTCCTTCACAATATCGACGACGCGCGAGTTGCGGATATCGGTGCAGTTCTCCTTGAAGGTGATCCCGAGGACGAGGACCCGCCTCCCCTGCACCTTCTGTCCCTTGCTGATCATGAGCTTGACGACCTTGTTCGCGATGAAGATCCCCATGTTGTCGTTGATGCGGCGCCCCGCGAGGATCACTTCGGGGTGATAGCCGATCTCCTGCGCCTTGTGCGTGAGATAGTACGGGTCGACCCCGATGCAGTGCCCGCCGACGAGGCCGGGCCTGAACGGGAGAAAGTTCCATTTGGAGCCGGCCGCTTCGAGCACCTCGATCGTGTCGATCCCCATCCGCTCGAAGATGAGCGCGAGCTCGTTGATGAAGGCGATGTTGATATCGCGCTGCGAGTTCTCGATGACCTTCGCCGCCTCGGCGACCTTGATCGACGAGACGGGATGCGTTCCCGCCGTGATGATGGACCGGTAGAGCTCGTCGACCTTGAGCGTCGTCTCGCGCGTCGAGCCGCTCGTGACCTTCTTGATCTTCGTCACCGTGTGCTGCTTGTCGCCGGGGTTGATGCGTTCGGGCGAATATCCGCAGAAGAAATCCTCGTTGAACTTCAGCCCCGAGATCCGCTCGAGGATAGGCACGCAGAACTCCTCGGTGCACCCTGGATAAACCGTCGATTCGTAGACAACGATGTCGCCCTTCTTGAGCACCTTCCCCACCGTCTCCGTCGCCTTTTGGACGAGCGAGAGGTCGGGGCGCTTGAACTCGTCTATCGGCGTCGGCACGGTGACGATAAAAACGTTGCAGGGGCACATGTCCTCGGGATTCGTCGTGTACATGAGCCGCTTCGCGGCCTTGAGATCCTCGGCGCTCGTCTCCAGCGTGAGATCGATCCCTTTCTTGAGCTCGTCGATTCGCTTGCAGCTGATGTCGAACCCCACCGTGTCGTATTTCTTGCCGAACTCCACCGCGAGCGGAAGGCCGACGTATCCGAGGCCGATGATCGCTATTTTTGTGCTGCTCATGTAAGGCTCCTATTTCCAAAGGCGTCCATAACTGATTATTCCTTCGAAAACAACAGGGTATCGCAATGGATGTGCCAGTTTTGATGATCTCCTGCGGCTCCACACGGATTCATTTTACTTTTCCCGTCTTCGTCGGAGCGGACAGCATTCTGACCTCGCGCCGCAGTTCGGCCCGGAGCTCAGCCTCGCTGGGCAGATGAAGCTTGTAGCGGCCGGCGAAGATAGTCTTTCTTTGATTCGCGCCCAACGTGTACCGTACCACGGCGTCGTTCTTGTCCGTGCACAGGATCAACCCGAGCGTCGGGCCATCGCCTTCGGTCCGCCATTCACGGAGGTCAATATAGAAATGATCGCCATCGAGGGTCAACCGCTCCTGCCGGGCCACGAATGCGAAACCCTTTCCCAGCTCCAACAGGAAGGATTGCAGATTGTCGATCAAGGCTTGTTCCAGATCGCTCTCCACCAGTCTGGGCGATTCCGGCAGACCGAGAAACTCCATGACCATTGGATCCTTGAAAACATTGACCGGCTTCTGGACTACCTGGCCTTTTGTCGCGAGACGCATCAGTCCCTTCTTGTCTTTGCTGAGAGCGAGCCTTTCGTACAACAGGCTGTTGATCTGCCGTTCGAGTTCCCGGGCAGACCAGTTGTTTTTGATGGCTTCAATTTCATAGAACGACCGCGCATCGTTGTTTCCCACCCGTAGCAGAGTCCTATAGTGCATCCACGATAGCGTGGGGTGCAATAGTCCGGGCTGCCAGGAAAGGCTACGCAGTGCGTAGCCTTTCCCCGCAGATTCCGTCGGCGCGGGGTCGGACGAAAGGCTACGCGCCGCGTATCCTTTTGCTTCACTGCACAAGCGGGGATATTCGAGATAGAACTTGCGGAAAAATTTCACATTTGCAAGGCTGTAACCGACGCCATAATCCGCCTGGAGCCGGATTACGAGGTCGCGGATCAATCCTTCGCCGTATTCCGCGCGGCGCTTTCCCTTCTGCTCTTCCTCAATGATCTCCCGCCCAATCAGCCAATTCGCGATGACCTGGGTCGTATTCACGGAACGGGCAACATTGCTCCTGGCCGAATCCAAGATCTTCCGTATGCGCTCATACATGGATGATGGCGGGCGCGCAATGACGGTCTTGCGTTTCACGGATGCCCCTCCTTCCGTTTCTCACTATCGCCGGCTCCGCCCGATTTCACCCATTCATCCACTTCTTCACTGCGAAATTTCCACAGGCGGCCCATTCGGTGCGCCGGCATTTGCTTTTCAGAAATCCACCTATAGACCGTATCCCGCTTGATGCCGAGATAGGCCGCGATCTCATCTACGGAGAGCCATCGATCTTCCATCATTCGACTCCACTCACGTTTGACTTGATAGTTTGCCTCGCAGGTGGCTTACACTGTATCAACTATAGATCCATTGTCAATCGGTTTGGCCGGTTATTTTCCCGATCTAACCTAATATAACCGACTCATGACTGTCGGGATCAGAAGGCGTCAGATATAGCGAAAATATTTGACAAAATGCGATTTACTGTCTATTCTCCAAGGGAGTATCATAGCTGGCTAATATGGTCCTTGTGAGGGGCGTTTTCCGTCAATTCATCTTACTAAATCAAACAGGAGGGAACCGTTGAAAGGGCGCGTACTCATAATCGACGACGAAGCCGAAATCCGGCGAAATCTCACCGTCGGCCTCACTCAGGAAGGCTACAGCGCGGTGGCCTGCCCGGACGGCATTTCCGCGATACACGAGCTCAACACGTCTCGCGAGAAAGGCATCGCGTACGATTACCTCGTGACCGATATCTTCATGCCCGATATCGACGGGCTCAAGATTCTCAAGGTCATCAAGATCCAGCACCCCGACCTCCCGGTGCTCGTGATCACGGGATTCGGCGACGAGGCCTTGAAGCTCACCGCCCTCTCAGAGCTCAACACCGGATACCTCGACAAGCCGTTCGAGATCGCGGATCTCGTCAAGGCGCTCGAGGAGCTCGCCCCGGGTTCGACGTCGAAGAAGGGGGCGGAGAAGGCCACGGCGACGCCCGAGATGCGCGAGTCGGTGACGACGTACTTCACGATCAGGATCACCGATCCCATGCGGAGCATGGATATCTACAAGATGCTCTACCAGATGGAAGGGGTTCAGCGCTGCGAGGCGGTGCGCGGGGATTTCGACATCATCGTCGTCGCCCAGGCGGGCTCGCAGGACGAGATCAAGAAGCTCAAGGAAAGAATCGCCGCGATGGACGGCGTCCAGCTCGCCTCCGTCTCCGACGTGGAACGGCCGAAGCTCGACCGCGAGGTGACCGAGTTCATCAGCATCTATTCGCAAGCGGTCAAGGCGCACGGCCTCGCAAGCTCGAGCAAGCAGCCGGGCACGACGAGCTATATCATCGTCGACATCGACAAGAACGCGATACAACAGATCTTCACGACCGTCTTCTTCATCGACGAGGTCGTCTTCTGCGACGTCATCGAGAACGGCACGAAGCTCGTGGGAATGGTCACGGGCCAGGGCGCCGTCGGCACGATGCCGCGCATCATCGAGAAGCTGAGCCAGATCGACGGCGTCTTGCGCGTCCGCGAAGCGACCGTGATCAAGCTGGTCGAGGATTGATTCTTTAGCCTGCCTGCCGCACGTTTCATGCTAGCTTGGTGGAATAAACCGGGGGGTGGTTACTACGGCTGCCAGGGACGACACTTTCAATTACCGGCTGTGGCGCTACGACGGCGCTCCCGGCGAGCTGATCCCGCTGCTGCAATCGGCGCAGGATCACTTCGGCTACATCCCGCGCAGGGCGATCGGCTACATCTCGGGAGTGACCGGGATACCGGAGTCCGAGGTGTACGGGGTCATCACGTTCTACAGCCAGTTCAGGCTCCAGCCGATGGGCAAGTACGTGATCAAGGCGTGCGACGGCACCGCCTGCCACGTGCAGAACTCGCGGATGATCATCGACACGCTCGAGGACGAGCTCGGCATCGAGGTCAACGGCACCACCGAAGACGGCCTGTTCACGCTGAGCACGGTCGCCTGCATCGGCTGCTGCTCGCTCGCGCCCGTGCTCATGATCAACGACGACACGCACGGCCGGCTCACGCCGCAGTCCGTGCGCAAGCTCCTGCGCGAGTACCGGCGGCGCGAAGCGGCTGCCCGCGCGCAGAGCGCCGCATCGTGCGGCGACAGGGCCTGAGGGGAAACAGGTGAAGAACGCCGTCGCACCACACACTCGGAGATAATCGATGAAAAAAGTGATTGTCGGAATGAGCACCTGCGGTCTGTCGGCCGGATCGCAGAAGACCTATGACAGGCTCAACGAGCTGCTGGCCGCGCATCCCGGCTCCTTCGAGCTCAAGAGCGCGGGATGCATCGGCATGTGCTACCGCGAACCGCTCGTCGAGGTCAGGGACGGCGACAGCCGCATCGTCTACGGCGGCGTAACGCCGGAAATCGCGGAAAAGATTATCAACGAACATATCAAAGAAGGCCGCGTTCTCGACGAGCACGTGGCGCTGCGCATCGAGCCCGGGCGCGAGCTCGGAGGCGCCGAGGCGCCGCACCAGAAAAATCAGGTGCGCATCGTGCTCCGCAACTGCGGCCTCATCGATCCCGAATCGCTCGCCGAATACGAGGGCACGGGCGGATACCGGGCGCTCCGCACGGCGCTCCTCGAGATGAAACCGGACGAGATTATCAAGGTCATGAAGGACTCCGGGCTCCGGGGCCGCGGCGGCGCGGGCTTCCCGACGGGGCTCAAATGGTCGTTCGCCGCTTCGCAGAAGAGCGACGTCAAGTACGTCGTCTGCAACGCCGACGAGGGAGATCCCGGCGCCTTCATGGACCGCTCGGTGCTCGAAGGGGATCCGCACTCGGTCATCGAGGGTATGATCGTCTGCGGCAAGGCGATCGGCGCGCACATGGGTTACATCTACTGCCGCGCCGAATATCCGATGGCGATCAGGCGCCTCACGATCGCTCTCGACGCCGCGCGGGAAAAGGGCTACCTCGGGACGAACATCCTCGGCTCGGGATTCGATTTCGACATTAAGATCAAGCAGGGCGCCGGCGCCTTCGTCTGCGGCGAGGAAACGGCGCTCTTCCAGTCGATCGAGGGAAAACGCGGCATGCCCCGCATCAGACCTCCCTTCCCCGCCGAAAAGGGGCTCTGGCAGAAGCCGACGAACAACAACAACGTCGAGACGTACGCGAACGTCCCGTGGATACTCACGAACGGGGCCGCGGCGTACGCAGCCTACGGCACCGAGAAGAGCCGCGGCACGAAGGTCTTCGCTCTCGCGGGCAAGGTAAAGAACGGCGGCCTCGCCGAGGTTCCGATGGGCATCCCGATCAACGACCTCGTCTTCAAGATCGGCGGGGGCATCAAGGAGAACCGCGCGTTCAAGGCGGTGCAGATGGGCGGGCCGTCCGGCGGATGCATACCGGCCTCTCTCGGACACACGCCGGTCGATTTCGAATCGATCCCCGCGACGGGCGCCATCATGGGATCGGGCGGCATGGTCGTCATGGACGATCAGACGTGCATGGTCGAGATGGCGCGCTTCTTCCTCAATTTCACCCAGGACGAATCGTGCGGAAAATGCACCTTCTGCCGCGTCGGAACGCTCCGGATGCTCGAGATTCTCACGCGGATCACGCAGGGAGAGGGACGACCCGAGGATATCGACAAGCTGAAGACTCTCGGGGCGCAGATCAAGGACGCGAGCCTCTGCGGTCTGGGCCAGACGGCGCCGAACCCCGTGCTCACGACGATAAAGTACTTCGGCGACGAGTACGAGGCCCATATCAGGGACAAGCGCTGCCCCGCGGCGAGCTGCACCGCGCTCGTCGATTTCTGCATCGACCCGGAAAAATGCACCGGCTGCACCGTGTGCACAAAAAGCTGCCCGGTCGACGCGATCAAGGGCGAGCGGAAGTCGGCGCACACGATCGATACGTCTATCTGCGCGAAGTGCGGCAAGTGCGTCACGGTCTGCACGTTCAGCGCTGTATATAAGAAGTGAGGGAAGGGCTAGATGGAAAACGTAAAAATAAAGATCAACGGCACGGAGATCGAAGCGGCGCCCGATAAGACAATCCTCGACGTGGTGCGCGAACACGAGCTCGACGCGATCCCAACCCTGTGCCATTCGCCGGAGCTCGAACCGTACGCCTCGTGCTTCCTCTGCGTCGTCGAGATCAAGGGCAGGCCGAACCTCGTCCCCGCCTGCGCGACGCGCGTTGCCCCGGGGATGGAAGTGACGACGAGGAACGACCGCATCGTCGAATCGCGGAAAACCGCGCTCGAGCTCCTCGTATCGAATCATTACGCCGACTGCGTGTCCCCGTGCGTGGAAGGCTGCCCCGCGCACGTCGACGCCCAGGGCTACATCGCGCTCTCGGCGATGGGGCTCTACCGGCAGGCCGTCGACCTTATTAGAGAAACGAACCCGCTCCCCGCAATCTGCGGCCGCGTCTGCGTCCGCAAATGCGAGGTCGTCTGCCGCCGCGTGGACATCGACAAGGCGGTCGGAATCAACGCGATCAAGCGCTTCGTCACCGACCAGCCGGGCGTCTATGACGGCGCTCCCGCGTGCGAGGCGCCGACCGGGAAGTCGATCGCTATCGTCGGCGCGGGCCCGGTGGGCCTCACGGCCGCCTGGTTCCTCGGGCGCAAGGGGCACAAACCGGTCATGTACGAGGCGATGCCCCGCTCCGGCGGGATGCTCCGCTACGGTATTCCCGTCTACCGCCTTCCCGACGACGTGATCGACCGCGAGGTCGAGTTCATCTGCCGCGCGGGTGGAGAGATCAAATACAACGCGCGGGTCGGCAAAGACGTCGCGCTCGACGATCTCATGAGAAAATACGACGCCGTGTTTCTCGGCCCCGGAGCCTGGGCGGGCAATCCGATGAAGGTCGAAGGGGAATTCGACACCCAGGGCGTCGTCCAGGGCGCCGACTTTCTCCCCGAGCAGGCCGCGAGACCGACGCCGCTTGCGGGCACAGTAGTCGTCGTGGGCGGCGGCAACACGGCGATGGACGTCGCGCGGACCTCGTGGCGGCTCGGCGCGGACAAGGTGATCATTCTCTACCGCCGCACGAAGGACGAGATGCCCGCCGACAGGATGGAGATCGAGGACTGCATCGCCGAGGGGATCGAGATCATGGAGCTCGCGGCCCCCATCGGCATCGTCAAGGAAAACGGCAAGCTCAAGGCGCTCCGCTGCATCAGGATGAAGCTCGGCGAGCCGGACAAATCGGGGCGCCGCAGGCCGATTCCGCTCGAGGGCTCCGAGTTCGAGCTCCCCTGCCACATGGCCGTTTCCGCGATCGGGCAGGCGACCGCTCTCGAGGGGCTCACGGAGCTCGGCGGAACCAAGATCGGTCTCACGAAATGGAACACCTTCGTCATCGATCCCGAGACGCTCGCGACGAACGTGAAGGGCGTTTTCTCGGGCGGCGACGCCGCTGACGACGGCCCGACGGTCGTCATCGACGCCATCGCCGACGGGCAGCGCGCCGCGCGGGCGATCGATTCGTACCTGAAGAGCGAGAACGCGCCGCCGCGCCCCTTCGTCGTGAAGAAGGAATTCTGGGCGAAGCCCGGCAAAGCGGAGCTCGGCGAGGTCAAGGAAAGCCCGCGCCACGAGGTGCACCAGATCGATGTCGAGAAACGCCGCGGCTCCTTCGCCGAGGTCGCAACCGGCTTCGAGTTCGAGGACAACGCCCACGAGTGCGACCGCTGCCTCTCGTGCGGCTGTCTCAGATTCGACACCTGCTTCCTCCGCATCTACGCCGAGGAATACGGCATCGACATGAACCGCTATAAAGGGCACGCCCGCAAGCACAAGGTCGACGAGCGGCATCCGTACATCGTCTACGATCCCAACAAGTGCATCCTCTGCTCGCGCTGCATCAGGACGTGCACGCGCGTGCTGCCGATATCGGCGCTCGGTCTCGTCGGCCGCGGATTCCGCACGGAGATGCGCCCCGCGCTGAACGACCCGCTCGTCGAGACGAGCTGCGTGAGCTGCGGGAACTGCGTCGACTCCTGTCCGACGGGCGCGCTCACGGTGAAATACCCGTTCCCCGGCCGGGCGTGCGTCGACACCGACGACGAGCCGTCGCACTGCGCGTACTGCTCGCTCGGCTGCGCCATAACCGTCAAGAAAT
>JBAZPL010000035.1:0-17857 GCA_041648155.1 Candidatus Krumholzibacteriia bacterium | reverse complement strand
ATATGCCGGCCCCCGCCACGATGAGAAAGAACGTGGTGCTGAAAAAGGTCATGAGGCTCGCCGAGGTCGCCTCCACTGCCGGCATCCCGCCGACGTAGAGCATGTAAATCATCGCGGGCCCTCCGCCCGTCTGCGCGGGGGTGATCGATCCGAGAAAGTAGTTCGCGAGATTCGCCTTCACGCACGTCTTGAAGCGGATGTGGGGATGAAACACGCGACTGAAGAGATAGAGACGATATCCCCCGCCGAGCCAGTCGAGAAGGATGAACGGAATGGCGCAGAGAAGCCAAAGGGGCTCGATGCTCTCGAGGGCCTCGGTCGTCATGTGCGAATGGGTGAGCAGGAATATCACGACGACGCTTCCGAGGCTCACGAGCGTGAAAATCTGCAGCCCCCGACGTATCCGTTTCTTCGAAATCTGATAGCTCATCCGATCCCCTATCTCCCGTTTCCTCGAATAATAGAAAAGAGGCGCCGCCGAGGTAAAGAGAATTCTCCGCTTCCCTTGACATGCCGTGTAATAATTTATAGATTTATTTACCACAAGTTACGGAATTCTAGTGGGCGCCGCAATCTATGGAAAACGCATCCTGGAGGAATAACGGATGATCCAGGTAGAGAACCTGACGAAACGATACGGCGCCACTATCGCCGTCACCAATCTCGATTTCAGAGTCGAGAAGGGGGAGGTCCTCGGCTTTCTCGGGCCGAACGGGGCCGGCAAAACGACCACGATGAAAATGCTCACCTGCTATCTCCCGCCGACCGCGGGCACTGCGAAGGTCTGCGGATTCGACATTCTCGATCAGTCGATGGAGGTTCGCAAACGCATCGGATATCTCCCCGAGCGCAATCCCCTGTACGAGGATATGACCGTGCACGGATACCTCGATTTCGTCGCGCACGTCAAAGGCGTGAGGCCCTCGGCGCGGCGCGGCGCGGTCGACCGGGCGATCGAGCGATGCGGGCTTGAGCAGGTCCCCCGCCGGACGATCGGGAAGCTCTCAAAAGGGTATCAACAGCGCGTGGGCATCGCCCAGGCGACCCTGAACGATCCCGAGATCCTCATCCTCGACGAACCGACCCTCGGCCTCGACCCGAAGCAGATCATCGAGATCAGGCAGCTCATCAGGGATCTCGGCGGGGAAAAGACCGTGATCCTCTCGAGTCATATCCTCCCCGAGGTGAGCCAGGTCTGCAACCGCGTCATAATCATCAACCACGGAGAACTGGTCGCGGCCGATACGCCCGAAAACCTCCGCTCCCGCCTCACGACGTCGTCGGTCGTGCGCGTCGCGTTGAGGGATGCAGGAGACGCATTGGCGCGCGCGAAAAGGGCCATCGCGGAGATCGACGGCGTTATCGCGGCCAGGGAGATACCGCCCGCGCACGGCATCGGCGCCTTCAGGGTCGAATGCGCGCCCGAGCGCGATCTCCGCGAGGAAATCGCGCGCGCGCTCGTCGCGGGAGGGCTCCCGCTTCTCGAGCTCTACCGCGAGGAGCTCTCGCTCGAAGAGATATTTCTGCAGCTCGTCACCGAGGAGGTGAGCTAGATGGGGAAGCTTGCCGCGATCTACCGGAAGGAATTGCAGCATTATTTTCAGTCCACAATCGCGTATGTCATGATAGGAAGCTTTCTCGCGCTCTCGGGGTACTTCTTCTTCAGTATTTTCCGGTACTACAATTATCTCTCGTACCAGTACAACAACTATCTCTCAAACCAGGCCCCGGGGAGCGGGTCGTATCCCGGCGATACTCTCAACCTGATCGAAGGAGTCATGCGGCCGCTCATGGGCAACATGAGCGTCGTGCTTCTCTTCGTTCTCCCGCTTCTGACGATGCGGCTCCTTGCCGAGGAAAGGAAACAGGGAACCTTTGAGCTCCTCCTCACCTACCCCCTGAGCGATCTCGCGGCCGTCATGGGCAAGTACCTCGCCGCGCTGACCGTGTGCGCCGCCATGATCGCCGGCACGCTCCTCTACCCGGCGATGCTCGCGATTTTTTCGAATCCCGAGCCGGGGCCGATCATCACGAGCTACTTCGGGCTCTTTCTCATGGGTACGAGCTTTATCGCGATCGGCATCTTTTTCTCTTCGATCACGACCAGCCAGATCGTCGCGGGCGCCGCGACCTTCGGCGTGTCTCTGTTCTTTCTCGTTATCGGATGGGCGTCCCCTTTCGCGGGACCTACGCTCGCGAAGGTCATCGCGCAATTCTCCCTCCTTGATCACTACGATTCGTTCTCGAAAGGGATTATTAGCCTGCCGGACGTCACGTACTACGTCTTTCTCACGGCGTTCTTTCTCTTTATGACGCTGCGATCTCTCGAATCATCTCACTGGAGGAGCTGACGATGGAACGGCTCAGGAGAATCCTGGGGCCTCTCGGCCTCGTGCTCATCCTCGCCGGAGGAATTACTTACGGAATCCTGTATTCGAGCAGATGGCTCGCCGTCGTCCCGCTCGTCGTCGGGATCATGTTCGTCGCCGCGTCGGCGGTGCTCAACCTCCGCGGCGCGCGAAGCGAGGGCTCGAGACGGAACACGCGCTTCGGGATCAACGCCGCCGTCTCGATCATCGCCTTCGCCGCGATACTCATCTTTCTGCAGACGCTCGCCTCAAGACACGGCGTGTCGTTCGATTCGACGGCGAACAAGCGATTCTCCCTGTCGCCCCAAACGGTGAAGATTCTCGACCGGCTCGCGAAGGATGTCGTTTTCACCTGCTTCTTCAAGGCCGACGCGCCGGACAGGACCGTGCTCTCCGACCTTCTCGGTGAGTACGCCGGAGAGAATCCGCGCGTGAAGTATTCATTCACCGATCCGGACAAGGACCCGGTTACGGCGAGGCGCTACAAGATCAGGAGCTATGGAACGATCGTCGCCGAGAGCGGCGGAAACGAGGAACAGTTTACCCAGATCACCGAGGAAAAGCTCACGAACGCGATTCTCAAGGTGACGCGCGATACGAAGAAGGTCATCTACTGTCTCACCGGCCACGGTGAAAAATCGATCGACGACGCGCAGCCGGCCTGTCTGAGCGGGCTGAAAAGCTCCGTCGAAGCCGAAGGCTACGCGATCAAAAACCTCATCACGCTCCGGGACTCGATCCCTCCCGATTGCACGATCCTCCTGATTCCGGGCCCCGAAAAGGACCTCTACGCGTCCGAACGGGGAATGATCGAGCGCTTCATGTCCGAAGGCGGCAGCGTCCTCGTTCTCATCGATCCGCTCGTCGATGTCCCGCAGCTCGAGGGCATTGCCGCAGGCTACGGGATCGAGGTCACCAGAAGCATCGTCGTGGACCGTTTCGCGAGACTGATCTCCGGCAACTACCTCACCCCCGTCGTCAATCAGTACGGGAATCACCCGATCACCGAGGGGTTCAAAGTCGCGTCCTTTTTCCCCCAGGTCCGCGCAATCGTCGTGGCGAAAGACAAACCGCCGCTCGTCGAGATCGAGGTGCTCGCCTCGACGGGCGTCTCCGCGTTCGGGGAAACGAATCTCACCGAAGTTCTCAAGGGAAAAACCCAGTATGAACCCGACCGTGATCTGGCCGGACCGCTCGGCGTCGCCGTCGTCGCGAAAAAAGAAATCGCTCCCTCGCAGGCCCGAAACGACGAGGCAGGCGGCGGGACGCGCTACGGTCGGATCGTCGTCTTCGGCGACAGCGATTTCGCGAGCAACGCGTATCTCGGTCTCTCGGGCAACAAGGATCTCATCCTGAACGCGATTGGATGGCTCGCGGAGGAGGAGGATCTCATCGCGGTGCGGGCGAAGGATCCGGTGAACCAGCCCGTCGTCCTGAACATGCGCCAGGGGCGAACTGTTTTCTGGCTTCCGGTCGTCGGTCTGCCCGCGATCGTCGGCTGCATCGGCGTGCTCGTGCTCGTCTACCGGCGGCGGTCCGCCTGACGGAGGATTCGAATGAGTTTCAAGGCGATGACATGGATTCTGCTCGCGGCGCTCGTTGCGATCGTCGGCTACTTCTTCCTCATCGACGAGAAGAATCGCGTCCGGAGCGTGGCGGAACGCAAACTGAGCGCGAAGCTTTTTCGCTACCGGCCCGAGGACGTCGAGCGATTCATCCTCATCAATCCGAAGGGGGAGCGAATCGAAGTCGCGCGGTCAGGGGGCGGCTGGAAGGTCGTATCTCCGGTCGAGGCGCCCGGGTCGGGGCTCGAAATTTCATCTTTCATAGCCCAGATCGTTCCCGGCCGCAGGAGCTCCGAGCTCGAGAACGTGCGCAATTTCGCGGACTACGGACTCGCACAACCCTTCGCGACCTTGATCATTTGCCGCGCGGGAGGCGCCGCGCCGGACACTCTTCTCGTCGGCGACAAAACGCCGGCCGGCTCGAACTGCTACCTTCGGCTGGGGAGCTCCCGAAGCGTGCTCCTTTCGAGCGAGGTCACGCGCAACGTGATGAACAAGGGTCTCTTCCACCTCCGCGACAAGAATTTTCTCCCGGAAGGCCATCAATCCATCGACGCGCTGGAGATCCGCGCGGGATCGAAGCGAACCCTGCTCGTGAAGGAAAAGGGATACTGGTGGTTCACCGCCCCGCACGTTCGGGCGAACCGGCTTACAATTGAGTCATATCTCTCCCGGCTCACCGACGCCGTCATCCACGAATTCGTCCGGGAGGATACGAAAGAGCTCGCCCCGTACGGCCTCGAATCCCCGGCAGGGGAGCTCGTCCTGGCCAAGGGCAAGGGAACCGTGACCATCGCTTTCGGAAACAAAAAGGATTATCTCGTCAATGTCGTCCGGACCGGACTCGATAAGGTCGTCGCGATCGAGGCGGCGTTTCTTGCACCCTTCGATTGGAGCACCGGCAATCTGCGCGCGATGGATTTCGCATTTATCGACAAGGATTCGGTGCAATCGCTCAAGTACGAAACGCCCGATACGTCGATCGTGATCGAGAGAGCGGGAACCTCATGGCGCGCGCCGGAACGGGAGCAGTTGTCCATACGGCCGCCCGAGGTGAACGCGCTGATCCGGAAGCTCAACTCGGTGTCCTTCGAGCGGATCCTCAAAGAGCCGCTCCCCGTCGACGCACGGCTCGAGAGATTCGCGCTCCGCATGATCCTCGCTGACGCGCGAGGAAACGTGATCGATCGGATTGCGATAGCCGCGCAGGGGGACGGTTCCGAGATCGGATCCTCGACCTCGGCGAACGCCCTCGGCTCTCTCCCGCGAGGCACCGCCGCCGGGATCGATGCGATCTTCAAACGGATCGGAGCGAAATAGATGATCACGCGGCGTGCGTTCATGAAAGGCTCGGCGGCCATAATCGCCGCCGCGGCCGTCAATCCTCCCTTCGATCGCGAATCGCCGTCGAATCCCGTCGAGGCGAGATACTACGAAAAGACCGGCGGGAATCGGGTCCGATGCTTGCTGTGTCCCCGAGAATGCATCATCGGAAATGGCGAGCGCGGCCATTGCAAGGTTCGCGAGAACCGCGCCGGCGTGCTCTTCAGCCTCGTCTACGCGCACCCATGCGCCCTTCACCTCGACCCGATCGAGAAGAAACCGTTCTTCCACTTCCTTCCCGGGACGCAGGCCGTATCGCTTTCCACGGTCGGCTGCAACCTCAACTGCAAATTCTGCCAGAACTGGCAGATTTCCCAATCGCGGCCCGAAGATATCGAAACACGGCGCACGCCGCCGGCGCGTATCGTCGATCAGGCGGTCTCGCTTCGAGCGCCGTCCGTCGCCTTCACCTACGCCGAACCCGTCATTTTCATCGAATACATGCAGGACATCGCGAAGCTCGCGCGAGAGCGGAATATCAAGAGCGTCGTCGTATCGAACGGCTACATACGCAAGGAGCCTCTCCTCGATCTCTGCGGACTCGTCGACGCGATCAAGATAGATCTCAAGGCCTTCGATGAATCATACTACCGCGATATCTGCAACGCGTCCCTCCGGCCCGTGCTCGATACGATTCTCGCGATCCGCGAGCGGAGGATCTGGCTCGAGCTCGTGTATCTCGTCGTGCCGACCTTGAACGACGGAGCGGCCGGCATCAGGAACATGGCGCGCTGGATCGCCGCAAATCTCGGACCCGACGTTCCGATCCACTTTTCGAGATTCTACCCCCAGTATCGCCTGGAAAACCTCCCTCCGACGCCCGTGTCGACGCTCGATGCCGCTTACGAAACCTGCCGTGAGGAAGGGCTCCGGTACGTGTACGTCGGAAACGTTCCGGGCCACCGGGCGGAAAGCACGTATTGTCCCAACTGCTCCCGGAAGATCGTCGCGCGGAGCGGATACCGGATCGAAAGTCTCGATATACGCAACGGCGCGTGCCGTTTCTGCGCCCATCCGATCCCCGGAATATGGCAGGAGGCGTGAACATGATATTCTGCCGTGCGTTCTGCTTCATCGCGCTCGGCGCCGCGGTCCTCGGATCCGCGGCGGCCGCGCAGAAGGACGTGAGTGACATGGACCATACGGTGCGTAAACCGGCGGTGGCCGGACAGTTTTACACGGCGGATCCCGCGGCGCTGAAGAAAGAGATCCTCGGCTACCTGGACGCGGCGCGGCCGCCCGCGCCCGGCGACGAAACGATCGCGATCGTTTCCCCGCACGCGGGCTACCCGTATTCGGGACAGGTCGCGGCGTACGGCTACAAGCTCGTGGCGGGTCGCGCATACGACGCGGTCGTCGTCATCAGCCCGAGCCATACGGAGTATTTCTCCCATGCGTCGGTCTTTTCGGGAACGGCCTACCGGACGCCGCTCGGCGATATCCCGGTCGACGTCGAGCTCGCGAAGCTCATCGTTTCCAAAAGCGATCTCGTCCGATTCGACGCGAAGGGGCATGAAACCGGGGCGTTTCAGCGCGGCGAGCACTCACTCGAGGTTCAGCTTCCGTTCCTTCAGGTCGCCCTGGGCGATTTCAAGCTCGTACCGATCGTCATGGGAGACCAGAGCGCTCCGGTCGCTGAGGCTCTGGGCAAGGCCCTCGGCGAGGCGCTCCGGGGCACAAACGTTCTCATCGTCGCGAGCACCGACCTCTCGCACTTCCACGACGCTGAAAAGGCGAGAGAGCTCGACGGGGATTTCCAGAAACGGCTTACGCTTTTCGATCCCGCGGGGCTCCTCAGAGCCCTTGCATCGAAGTCCGTCGAGGCATGCGGCGGCGGTCCGGTCGTTTCGGCGATGATAGCCGCCCGGTCGCTCGGCGCGACGAAGTGCGTGGTTCTCAAGTACGCGAACTCAGGTGATGTGACGGGGGACCGGAGCAGCGTGGTCGGTTACCTCTCCGCGGCCATGGTGAAGGAGAAGCAGGGATCGCACGAATCGAAAGGATCGAAAGCATCCAAGCCCATGGCCGCTTCCAAGCTCACGAGGGACGACAAGGTATTCCTCCTCAAGCTCGCGCGAAGCGTGATCGAGGCCGAATGCCGGGGCAAAAAGCTCACGATCGCGCCTTCCCCCTCGCCCATCATGCGGGAGCCGCGGGGAGCCTTCGTGACCCTCAAAAAGGCCGGCCGGCTTCGCGGCTGTATCGGATATATCGAGGCGATAAAACCTCTTGCCGCGACGATCGAGGAGATGGCGAAAACCGCCGCGTTCGGCGATTATCGGTTCAGTCCGGTGCGGACGGAGGAGATTTCGGACATCGAGATCGAGATCTCCGTCTTGAGCCCTCTGTCCGAGGTCCGCGACCCCTCCACGGTCGTCGTCGGCACGCATGGGCTCATCGTGTCGCGCGGCTCGAACCGGGGCGTTCTCCTGCCCCAGGTACCGACCGAATGGGGATGGGACCGCGAGACGTTTCTCGCCCAAACGTGCGCCAAGGCGGGTCTTCCCGAAGGCGCGTGGAGGGAAAAGGGAACGAAGATAGAGTCGTTCACGGCGGACGTTTTTTCGGAGAGAGAGCTCGGCCTGCGCAAATAGGGAGCCGGTCTCACCATCGCCCCGCGATCAGCGCGAGCGCAAAGACATGCATGAGCGCGATGCAGAGCGCCGTGCCCGCAATTCCGATCGCCGGGAACAGGAGCATCCCCCCGAGCAATCCTCCGACGCATGCTCCGAACACATCCCACGCGTAGAAGGCCGCCGGGGCATACCCTCCCCCGTCGGAAAACGCAGTCCGGACGACGATTCCGTAGTACGATCCCGTCAACAACCCCGCGCATCCCGCAATCGCAAAAAAGGGCAGCGAGCCGGAGGCGGATGAGATGCTGAAGCTTCTGAGCAGCGCCGCCCAGAGCACCGGAGCCGCCGCGAGGAGGATGAATCCGAGATGTATCGTTTTGAGCGCGCCCTTTCCCCATAGCTCGTGCTTCACCGTCGCGAACGCGCCGCCGGCCGCGCCCGCCATAAACAGCGCCGTGAGAAGCACGATGCCTTCATAGAGCATCCCCGAGAACGATTGGTACGAGAGGAGAACGAGAACCTGGAGCAGAAAGCTCCCGAGCCCGACGCTCCATACGGCGAGCGCCGCGCGTACTCCCTTCCGCGCGCACGGACCGAACCGCGCGAGGCTGAAAAGCGCAAGGAGCAGAAACATGAACGCCGCCCCGATCATGAACGGCGGAATACGGAATATCGCCCTGAATACGGACATGAATCGCGATCCCGTTCTGCTCCCCTCGAGAAGCAGCTCGTGGAGCGGAAGCGCCGGCTTCGCATCGGTGTTGACGGGCGGATTCCCCGCACGATCGAGGCCCGACCGCAATCCGGCCAGACGCTCCTCCGTCAATCTGAACGGAAGATAGTCCTCGCTCACGAAGGGGGCTTCGATGCCCCGGGTGCGGAAACGAGGCAGTATCGCCGCCGGATCGATCTCCGATTCACTGGCGATGAAGTGCGCGGTCGAGCCCGGCAGGACGCGGACATGGCTGAAGACACTCTCGAGCGTACGCTCGAGAATCCTCAGAACCGTCGCCTGCTCGCCGGTGAGCATATTCTCCGAGGAGGGATGCGTAAAGGCGAACACGCCGCCCGGACGAAGCGTTTTCCGAACGGCTTCGAAGAACTCCCGCGTGTAGAATCTGTTCCATTGCAGATTCACGGGAGGGGGAGAGTTCAGGATGACGCAATCGTAGCGCTCGCCCGCGCGCGCAACGAGAAACCTCCCGTCCGCGACGATCAACCGCACGCGCCGTTCACCGGCTTCCCCCTTTCCACCCTTCGCACGAGATTCCGGCGGCTCCGCGTATCCCCGGCCGCCGACCCCTTCGCCGGTCCTGAAAAGACTTCCGTCGAGCTCGACGCAATCGATTCCCTCCACGGATGGATGCTTGAGCGCCTCGGCCAATCCCCCCCCGAGAGAGCTTCCGATGAGGAGAATGGATCGAGGCTCCGCGCACAGGAGAAGCGGAATATGGATCATCTCCTCGCATCTCTCGGGCTCCGGATACGAGAAGATCCTTCCGCCTCCCGAGAAAACGGATCTCAGACCCTCCCGCTCCGTCACCGTGATTTCGCCGTATCGGGACGAAAAATATTCCTCGACCCGGTAGCCGGGATACATCGCTTGGACGCTTCTCCGATCGATCGACGGCGAAACGGCCGCAATCAGGAATACGCATGCGAGCACCGCCGCCGTCCTCACGCGGCTCGGAGAGCTCTTCGCGAGAGAAAGCATCGTCATCATGACGAGGAGGCCGGCGGCGACCAGAGCCGCCTGGAACTGCGAGACTATCTCCACGAGGGCGAATGAAAAGATGACCGCGCCGAACACGGATCCGGCCGCTTCCCAAACATACACCCGTGCTATTCCGCCGCGCATGCCCCCCACCCGCTCCTTCCAGAGGACGCACGCGACGTTGTACATCACGCCATAGGCGTATCCGAACGGAGCGGTGACGAGAAAGGAAAAGACGAGCGCGCTCCCCGGGGACGGCAACGCGCCGGGCGGCTGCGCGAGCATCCCCCTGCCGAGCCGGATCGCGACGACCGTGCCCGGCAGAATAACCGCGCAAAGAACGGCAAGCCCCACGAACAGCCGAAAGGTCGGGATCCGTTTCGCCTCCCCGGCGCGTCCCCCGAGCAGGGCGCCGGCGCCTACCCAGAAAAGCCAGAAGGCGAGGAGCGCGCCGACGACGAACTCGGTCCCGGTGAAGAGCGGCATCAGCTCCCGGATGAAGATCGACTGAGCGATGATCGCGCAGCAACCGAGAGAGAAAACGTGGATCGCTTTGAGGGATTGAGCCTGCACGGCATGTGATCGCAGATGCTACGCCTCGAAATAATTCCGCTCGAAGACTTCGCCGAAATCGTACACGTCGATAAAATCCTCGATGCGGTCGTGCTCCGTCTTGAGCAGCAGCCCCGCGTCGACGAGATTGAAAACGATATTTCCGAAATCCTCGGTCGAGCGAACGCCCCAGAAGTTGAGAACCTCTTTCGCCATCGGACCGAATCGCGCGGTTGCCAGCGTGCGCAGGCCGCGACAGAGCTCCGAGCCGGAGATATGGCGCATCCGGACGATTTCGAGCAGAACCGCCTCGACGACATCGATGACGAAGAGGTATGCGTCGGCGTGATAGCGCCGGTCGCGCGACCGGATCGTCTCGACCCTCTCCCTGACCTCTTTGTGCAGCTCCAGATGGTTTTCCATACGCGTCTCCGGATCGGCATCCTCGCCGGATGCTATGACATTTCTGACCGCGATTCCATCTCTTTCTTGATGAAGGTGTCCTTTTGCCAGGCGGGATCGCTCTCGGGATAATCGATGACGTAATGGAGGCCGCGCGATTCTTTGCGAATAATGGCAGATTCGACAACGAGGCTCGAGACCAGGGCGATATTCCGAAGCTCCGCCATGTCCCCCGAAACGCCATATTCCGCGTAAAGACGCTCCGCGGTATCGAGGATCTGCCTGATGCGTCCACGGGCGAGAGCGAGACGCTCGACGGAGCGGACAATCCCGACGTAATCCCACATGACCCTTCGCGCGAGATCCCAATCGTGATCGAGAATAACCGTCTCGAGCACCCGCGGATCCCTTACCTCGGGAAAAACGAGATCGACGCCGGCGGGGATGCCGGCGCCCCGCGGCTCCGTTTCGAGCCGCGCCGCGCAACGCTCCCCGAGCACGAGCGTCTCGAGGAGCGAATTGCTCGCGAGGCGGTTCGCGCCATGCACGCCCGTGCACGCGACCTCTCCGATCGCCATGAGCCCCGCAAGATCGGTCCTGCCGTCCATATCGACCCTGACCCCGCCGCACATATAGTGCGCGGCGGGCACGACGGGGATCGGTTGACGCGATATGTCGATCCCGAACGCGAGGCAATTCTCGTAGACGTGCGGAAAACGCTTCTTGAGCCACTCGCCGCTCCTATGCGTGATATCGAGGAGCACGTACTTGTCGCCGCTCTTCTTCATCTCCCGGTCGATCGCCCGGGCGACGATGTCTCGAGGCGCGAGCTCGCCCCGCGGATCGTAGCGTTTCATGAACGTTTCACCGTCCAGATTCCGGAGAATCGCCCCCTCCCCACGCAACGCCTCGGAGACGAGAAACGACTTCGCCTCGGGATGATAGAGGCACGTGGGGTGAAACTGCACGAACTCGAGATTCGCGATTCCTGCTCCCGCGCGGTACGCCATCGCGATTCCGTCCCCCGTCGCCACATCGGGATTCGACGTATAGAGGTAGATCTTCCCCGCGCCTCCCGTCGCAAGCACGGTATGGCGCGCGCGAATCGCGACGACGCAATTCGAGAGCCGGTCGAGCGCATAGCAGCCGAGAACCCGCCGCTCGGCGTCGACGACGAGATCGATCGCGAGACAGTCCTCCCTGGTCGCGATGCGTCCGTTCGCGCGAACCGCATCCAGCAGCGTCGTTTCGAGCTCGCGCCCGATAACGTCGCGGCAATGCACGATCCGCGGCGCCGAATGCCCCCCTTCGCGGGTGAGCGCGAGCGAATCGCCGCTCTCGGTCTTGCTGAAGCGCACGCCGAGATTCACCAGGTCTCCGATCCGGTCCGGCCCCTCTCTGACCATGATCTCGACCGCTTCGCGCTTGCAGAGCCCCTGCCCCGCTTCGAGCGTATCGGCCACGTGCCGTTCGAACGAGTCCTCCTTGAGCGTCACGGACGCGATCCCGCCCTGTGCGTAGTAGGTGTTGCTCTCGGCGATCTTTTTCTTCGTCACGATGAGCACGTCGGCGAAACGCGACGCCTTGAGGGCAAAGAAGAGTCCGGCCGCCCCGCTTCCCAACACGAGAATATCGGTTTTCAGAATCTCCAAGAGAACCTCCCTGCGGACGGTTAATCATAGGCAGCGGAAGATTCCGTCGCAATAGAAAGAAGTGCATTATGCGAGGAAGAGAGGAAACACGGTACTCCGCAGAGAATCCAGCTTTGTTAACGGGTTATATAATAATACGTTATGCCAATTACCCTCTCGCCTGGCTTGGCACAATCATTGCGAAGAGATCCCTTTGACTATCCATTACGCCGGTCATTCTGTAGGAGGTTACCCGATGTTTGGCAAGAGTAAGGTCGTCGTGCTCGCTTCCGCGCTTCTGCTCGTCGCCGTCATCCTGAGCTGCTCCGAGGACAGCAACTACGACCAGCGAACCGTCGTCTACGTCGGCGGTATCAACGGGGATAAACCATTCCTGTGCGACGTCCTCAACCAGGGCGATTCGCTGTTCAAAGAGGACATGATCACATACAAGACGGTCGATGACAACATCACCGAAGACTATGTCGCGGTCGTATTCTACAACAAACCCTACAGCACGGTTGTCGAACCCGGCGCGGGATCGCTCGGGGACTTTCTCGTGACGGGATACGACGTCGAGTTCATTCCGTTCGGCGCAGCCGCGATCCCCGTGCCGTCGTTCAGCGGAAGCACGAGCATCCTCGTTCCCGCGAGCGGATCGGTCACGGGCAACATTCTCCTCGTCCCGTTCTCGGCGAAGAACATCGACCCGTTGGATTCGATGAAATATACGCCCCTCGAGATCATGACGCGCGCGCACATCACCTTCCGCGGACACTATTTGCAGACGAGCACGAATGTCGAGTTCGTCGCGGATCTCTCGGTGAACTTCGCCGACCCGCTCCTGACGACAAATGACCAGAACCAGCTGAATCCGTAGGGGTAACCGGCCGATATCAGCATAGAAAAAGGGGAGCCTCCATCGACGAGGTTCCCCTTTTCGATTTCCTGCCCCGCGCCTGATTGACATGATCCCCCCGTATCAGCTATCATCGCGTCTTCAAATCGATTCACGCAGCCTGCAAGGGGGATGGGTCATGCTCGGAAAAGCGCTCTGCGCGTGCGCGATCCTGATCTGTCTGGTGAATTCTTCGAGCGCCCCGGGGACGTTCGAGACGGACGTCGTGAAAACGCCCGGCGGGGATCTCACGATCACCTTCATCGGCCACGGAACGCTCATGTTCTTGTTCCGCGGAAATACGATCCTTGTCGATCCCTGGAGCCGGCTCGCCGATTATTCGAAGCTCCCGAAGGCCGATATCGTTCTTCTCACGCACCATCACCCCGATCACCTCGATCCGGCGGCCCTCAAGCTCGTTTCCGACGAAAAGACCGTACTCATCCTCACGCAGGAATGCCGCAGCCAGGGACTCGAGGGAACCGTTATGATGAGCGACGATACGACGGCGGTTTCGGGAATCGGAATCGAAGCCGTACCCGCCTATACTATCGCCGGCAAACGTCCCGACGGCCGGCCGTTTCATCCCAGGGGATCGGGAAACGGCTACATCATAACGTTCGGCGGTACGCGCGTCTACGTGGCGGGGGACACCGAAAATACGCCCGAGATGAAGCTGCTGCGCCGGATCGACATCGCGTTCCTGCCCATGAACCTCCCCTATACGATGACCCCCGAGATGGTCGCGGACGCGGCTCTGGCCTTCAGGCCGAGGATCCTCTACCCGTATCATTTCGGGGAAACCGACACCTCGCGGCTCATGGAGCTCCTCAAGGGAGTTCCTGCCATCGAGGTCCGCATCAGGAAAATGAGGTAGAGAAAAGATCAAGCAGATCGTTCAACCGGTCGATCCTCATCTCGACGCGCAGCGCGAGGACGGCGGTCCCGGCCGGGAAAAGATCGATCGCCTTCGCCCGGTCCTTTTCCGTCGTGACGAAAAGCGTATCGGAGCTTCCCTCCTTCAACATCCGCCGAACGTCTTCACGAACGTATCGGTGATGATCGACGAACCGGAAGGCGGCCCGCGGCTTCGCGCCGAGCGCAAAAATCGCCCGCTCGAATGACCCGGGGCGGGCGATGCCGGAGAAGAGCACGCATTCTCTGCCGGCGAGGAACTCGAGCGGAATCGATTCTCCGCTCCGGTCGATAAGTCCGGACGGCTCGTGATCCGCGAAGTATACACGCTTCCCTTCGACGTACCGCCGCGCCGTCTCCGGAATCCGTTTCTCGCGGGCCCGGGTGAAGATGACGACGTCGGCGCGCCGCGCCCCCCGGGGATACTCACGCAGCGTTCCGAGGGGCAGCAGCTTTCCGTTGCCGAAGGGCTTCTCGGCGTCGAGGAGGAGGATATCGACGTCCTTCGCCACCGAGAAGTTCTGGAACGCATCGTCGAGGAGAATGTGGCTGGGCGAAAAAAGGCGCCGCGCGAGCTCGGCTCCCCTTCCCCGCCGAGGATCGATGATTACGGAAATCCCTCGGTCCCGGTAGATGAGAATCTCGTCGCCGAACACTTCCGCCTCGCGCGCGAGCGTCCCTCGCCCCGCTCCGGACGGGCCCATCAGATCCTCTCCGGTCACGAATCCGGCGCCGCGAGCGGGGATTTTCGCGCGACTCGCGGATACGACGCACGGCGCCCGCCGCCGCGCCAGTCCACGGTAGCCTCGCGTGATCACGACGGGAAGCCCGCCCCTTTCCGCGATTCCCCGCGCAACGGCGATCGCGCACGGCGTCTTCCCCCCCCCGCCGGCCTCGATATTTCCAATGGATATGATCGCCGGGCGCATCCGGTCGGCGTCGCGAATCGATCCTCGTTCCCGCGCGGATCTACGCCGTGTACGCGCCGCGACACAGAGTCCGTAGATGCCCGCGAGAAGAAGCCTCGCCGGGTACAGCGCGGCCCAGATCCCCCGGCCGGTGAGCATCCGGTATCCTGCTCCGTATCGCTCAATGATCTTCATGGGGCCACACATCCGTTCCTTCGTACCCGAGGCTCCTGTCGAGCTCCGTCGTGAGCTCGCTGAGAGTCCGCTCGAGACGAAGCCGGGATTCTTCGCGCATCTCGCGATCCGAGTCGGAAGGCACGACGAAGGGCTCTCCGTACGCGAGGACGATCCTCGCAAACGGGCCGGGAATCTGGAAGCGGTCCCACGTGGAAAGGAGCCGGCGCGGCCGAGCCGAATTCGAAACGGGTATGATCACCGCACCCGTCATCCTGCTGAGCTCCGTCGCTCCCTGCTGCACGCACCCGCGCGGTCCCCGCGGACCGTCGATCGTGAGCCCGGCATCGCGGCCGCTCCGCAAAACGGCTGCGAGCTCCCTGAACCCCTCCGCTCCACGCCGGGAAGACGAACCCTTGATATGCTCCCATCCGAGCCAAGCGACCGCCCTTCCCATGATGTCGCCGTCGGGATGCTCGGAGGCGAGACCTGAAATCCCCCACTTCCGGAGCGCGTAGGCGTTGACGATGAGGCGCCCGTGAAAGAATGAGACAATCCCCTGCTTCGAGAGCGCTCGCGCCTTTTCGAGATTCTCGTTGTTCCGCCATTCGATCCGCCAGGTCAGCCCGAGGAGGCGGATTACGAGCGAGCCGAAGAAGCTCGCGACTGCCGGATGCACGCGGATTTTCATACGTTCCCCGCCACGATAAACACTATGGGCCTTGCGATCATCCGCCGGATGGACCGGCGATCGACGTCGCACTTTCCCCCTCCGCCATTCTCAAAGCCATCTCCGCGATCCGTTCGATTCCCCCCTGCCCCGCGAGCGTGCGTCTGAGGGATATGAGATCCGCGGACATCGCCCGGTACCTTCCGGCATCGCCGAGTATAGATTCCGCTTCTTCCGCGATGCGCTCCGGCGTTCCCTCGCCTTGGATGAACTCCGGAAGCACCCCACGCCCGGCGAGCACGTTGGGCATGGCGATCCAGGGTATCTTCACGAGAGACTTGCCTATCGCGTACGAAACAGGCGAGGTCCGGTACGATACGACTGTCGGCGTTCCCGACAGGGCGCACTGAAGCGTTACGGTTCCCGACGCCGCGAGCGCGAGCGCGGCTTTTTCGAGCTCCCCGATCCCTCCCCTCGTCGTCCGAAAGTACACGCGCATATCGGGCGGAACAGGCGCCGCCTGATCCCCTATCAGGGGGGCGAGACCGACGACGAACTCGGCGCTCCCGAACCGCTCCTTGATCCGGCGCGCGGCATCGCGAAACACGGGAAACATCCGCTCGAACACCTGGCGCCTGCTTCCGGGAAAGAGAATCACGGTGAACGGCGCGCCCGGCGCGGGCGCCTCCTTGGGACGACCGGGAGCCTCGATCTCGTCGAGCAAGGGGTGCCCGGCGAAAACGACCGGGATCCCTGCCCTGCGATAGATGTCGATCTCGAACGGCAGGATGACCGCCATGAGGTCGATCGAACGCTTCATCCGCGGTAAGCGCCAGGCGCCCCACGCCCAAACCTGGGGACTGATGAAATAGAACACGGGCACTCCCGCGGCCTTCGCACGCCTCGAAAGACGCAGGTTGAGTCCGGGATAATCGACGGGGATAAAAAGATCGATGCCGCCTCGTGCGAGAAGCCGGACGAGCGACCTCTCGAGCGCGACGATGCGCGGGAGCTTCGCGAGAACCTCCGCGAAGCCCATGACGGCGAAACGCTCGAGCGGATAGATGATCTCCGCTCCCGCCTCGGCGAGCGCGTCGCCGCCGAGCGCCAGCACGCGGCACGAGGGATCGATCGCCTTGATCGCTCTGACAAGGCGCGCGGCATGCTGCTCGCCGCTCGTTTCCCCGCAGGTGAGCAGGATGGTGCGCATCAACGCGCTCTCCAGGTTTTCGCGATACTCTCGAGCATGCGCTCCGCGACGTCGAGCGCCGCGAGCCCTTCCTCCCCCGTTACGGCAGGCTTTCCCTCCCCTCGAACCGCCGCGAGGAACGAGACAATCTCCTTGCGGAGCGGCTCGGACCCATCCACTTCAACCGGAATGCCGCGGATGATCCGCGCCAGATCGAACCCGCTCGCGGAGGGATCCGCGTCGCCGCGCTTCTCGAAGGCCTCGACGCTCTTCTCCCTCAAATCGGCAGATACGTAGAGGTTGTCCTCGAAGAAACGTATCTTCCGGAGCGGCTCCCGCGAAATACGGCTGGCCGTGATATTCGCCACGCATCCTCCGGCGAACTCGATCCGCGCGTTCACGATGTCCGGCGCGTCCGTCAAAACGCTGGCGCCCGACACCCGTATCTCGGCGATCGGATCCCCGTCGAGCACCGCCAGGATAAGATCGATATCGTGGATCATGAGATCCTGCACGACCGATACGTCGATGCCCCGCGGGCTGAAAACGCCGAGGCGATGAGCTTCGATGAAACGGGGCCGCTTGATAAGAGATCGAGCCGCTTCAAAGGCCCCGTTGAACCGCTCGATATGTCCGACCTGAAACACACAGCCGCGCGATGACGCGAGCGCGATCATCTCGCGCGCGGAGGCGGTGTTCGACGCGATCGGCTTTTCGACGAGAACGTGAACCCCCCTCTCGAACGCCGCCGCGGCCGCCGCGTGATGGTGCGTCGCGGGAGTGCAGACGCTCACCGCGTCGCATTCGGCGAGCAGCGCTTCGATCGAAGCGCAGCGTCCCGCGCCGTGCTCCCGCGCCACGACCTCGGCGCGCGCCGATTCCCGATCATAGACGAGCACGCGCTCGACCTC
>JBAZPL010000034.1:0-17900 GCA_041648155.1 Candidatus Krumholzibacteriia bacterium | reverse complement strand
GCCGTCGCGAAGAGCGATTCGATCGGCGGGAAGGACGTCCTTGCCGAGGTTGGCACATGGAAGATCACCCGCGCCGATCTTGATATGATGATCGAAGCGGAAATCGACATGCAGCTTTCGCAGCTCGCGGGAGGTCTCACGCCGGAGGAGAAGCGCGCGCAGAAGCAGAAGCTTCTCGACGAGGTGCTCAAGCAGGGGGAGCGCGACAAGTGGCTCCAGCGCTTCATCGCCGAGGAGATGCTCTATCGCCGCGCCCGCGAGGAGAAGCTCCAGGATGATCCGGGCTTCCAGGCGCTCACCCGCAACCTCGAGCGCAAGATCCTCGCTCAGAAGCTCCTCGACCGCGAGTTCGGGAAGCAGATCGCTATCGAGTCCGAAGACGTCAAGGCCTACTACGACGCCCACAAGGACGAGTTCAAGAAGGACGGGAAGGAGCAGGCGTTCGAGCAGGTCAAGAACGAGGTCTACGGCGCCGTGCGGATGCAGAAGGAGATGGAGATTCAGCAGAAGCTCCTCGGCGAGCTCAAGGATCGCTACAACGTCGTGCTCCATACGTCCAAACTGGGCGGTAAATAAATTCTGGCCATGCCGGCCGTCCGAGGGTTGACAAATATAATGGTATTCGATATAATATAATAAGTGATAATATCATTTGGAAACCGGGGAGCGGAGGACGTTTTTGATGGTTCCGATACTTCCGCAGCCCGCCGGTCGTGTCCACAGGCACTGTGGGCCATTGCCCGGCGGAAACTCGATCAGATTAACCGCGTGCGCGAGTTGCGGGAGTTGGCCGTTCCTCCGGGGAATCGGTTGGAGGGTCTCAAAGGGGATCGATCCGGGCGGCACAGCATTCGCATAAACGATCAATATCGGGTTTGTTTTCGCTGGGAGAATGGAAATGCCTATGAAGTCGAAATTGCGGATTACCACTAGGTCTCGCAGGGCTGCGGGAGCCGGCTCTTCTCAGGGAGTCGGCGGACGGCGGCTGCCGAAGCATCGGCCTCCAACCCATCCGGGCGAGATGCTGCTCGAGGAATTCCTGAGACCGAGGAAGATCAGCCAGTCCGAGTTTGCCATTCGCCTGGGAGTCTCGTTTCCGCGTCTCAATGAGATCGTTCGCGGAAAGCGCGGTGTGACTCCTGACACCGCTCTTCGGCTGGAGAGGGTCCTGGGAATGTCGGCTGACTTCTGGCTGGGTCTTCAGCTCGACTGGGATCTGTGGCATGCCATGAGGAGCAAGGACGCGGACGAAATTGCTCGGCTGCAGCCGTATGCATCATAAGCCAATGATATACAATCGTGCTGCCATCATGCATCGACACTCCTTTCTGCCGGGCCGCGTGCACGCGATCGCGGCGCTAGCGATGATCTCCGTCCTCATTGTCCTTTGCCCTTCGTGCAACAAAGGGAAGGCCGGCAAGGAGAAGGAGTTCAAGGTCGCGCGCTCGTTCGAGAGCGGGCCGGTGAGCTTCAAAGTCTCGCTGAGCGACAGCGCGGTAACAATCGCCCAGCGCGTGAAGATGCTCGTCGAGACGCATGCGCAGAAGGGCTGGCGCGCCGAGCTCCCAAAGTTCGGCGACAAGCTGAGCGAGTTCGGCATCGTCGATTATCGGAACTTCCAGCCGGAGCTCTCGAAGGACGGCGCCGTCGTCACGAAGCGTCTCTACGAGCTCGAGCCGTTCCTCTCGGGGGAGTACAAGATCCCACCGATGGAGGTCGCCTTCTATCAGGAGGGGGACAGCACGCGCCACGTGCTCGAGTCCGATACGATTCTCGTGAAGGTGGCGTCGCTGCTCCCGAAGGACAAGGCCTCCCTCGATATTAACGACATCGCGCCGCCGGCGAAGTTCCCGTTCGGGTGGAAGAATATCCTCATTGTCGCGGGGTGCGTCGCGGCCGCGGCGGCGGCGTTCCTCATTCTCTGGAAGAGGCGCCGCATAAAGGAAAAGATTGTGGTGCCTCTTTCCGCCCACGAGATCGCTTACCGCAAGCTCGAGGCGCTCCTCGCGCGCGAGCTCGTCGAGCAGAAGCTCTACCGCGAGTTCACCGCGGAGGTCGCGGACATTCTCCGCGAATACATCGAGGATCGCTTCGCCCTCAAGGCGCCCGAGCGCACGACCGAGGAGTTCCTCGTCGAGGTGAGCCCGGCGCTTCCGGTGGACGCGCAGAAGAAGGACATTCTCAGACAATTCCTCGTCCACTGCGATCTCGTGAAATTCGCGGCGCTGGAGCCGTCGGTCGAGGACGTGGAGCGAACGTTCGCGACGTGCAAGGATTTCATCGAAGCGACGAAAGCGCGGGAGGAGGTGAAGGCCGAGGCCGGAGAAGCGGCGCCTGCGGATAGCGCCGCTTGACGGGCCCGGGCGGCTCGATGCGCCCGAAAGGCTGAGCGATATGTTCCATGGCATCAGATTCGCGACCCCGTGGGCCTTCATGGCCCTCCTCGCCATCCCGGCCGTCATTCTCTACCTGTGGCGGTTCGGGAAACCGGGCACCGTGCGCTTCTCCACGATCGGAAACGTCAAGCGCGCCGGCGCGTCGTTCCGCACGACATTCGCCATGCTGCCTTTGGCACTTCGCATTCTTGCTTTCATTCTCATCGTCGTGGCGCTCGCGCGGCCGCAGCAGGGGCACGAGAAGGTCAAGGACGTGACGAAGGGCATCGCGGTAGAGATGGTCCTCGATCGCTCGGGGAGCATGGGCACAGAGATGGATTTCTTCGGGCAGCGCTCGGACCGCCTGGCTGTGGTGAAAAAGGTGTTCTCCGAATTCATCATGGGGAACGGCAAGTCGCTCAAGGGGCGTCCGAACGACCTCGTCGGGATGGTCGCATTCGCCCGCTACGCCGACACGATGGCGCCTCTCACGCTCGAACATGGGGCGCTCATGCGCTTTCTCGAAAGCGTCAAGGTCGTCACGCGGCAAAACGAAGACGGGACGTCGATCGGGGATGCGATCGCGCTCGCCGCGGCGCGGCTCAGGACCGCCGAGGAGGATCTCTCGCGCCACGTGCAGGAGTCGGGGGGCAAGGAGTACGAGATCAAGAGCAAGATAATGATTCTCCTCACCGACGGGCAGAACAACTACGGCCGCCGCGCGCCCGCCGAAGCGGCGCAGCTCGCGAAGGACTGGGGCATCAAGATCTACGCAATCGGCGTGGGCGGCAGCGAGGCGGTGCGCACGGTGCGCACGCTCTTCGGCGATTTCAAGGTGCCCGTGGCCGAGGGGGTTGATCAGGAAACGCTCCACCAGGTCGCCGACATCACGAATGGCAGGTTCTTCATGGCGGAGGACGAGAAGTCGCTGCGCCAGATCTACGAAGAGATAGATAAAATGGAAACGAGCGAGATCGAGTCGGTGCGATTCGTCGATTACAAGGAGCTCTTCGCGAGCTTCGCGCTCGCGGCGCTCTTTGTGATGATGATCGAGGTCGCGCTGGCGAATACGATTTTTCGAAAGATTCCGTAAGGGGCCCCGCGGGGCCGCGGCCCCGCGAGGGGCCGCGAAGGGAATAGGCCCGGGTTCGAAACAGGCTGTGGCGCCATGCATATCGGCAACATAAAGATGCTCTATCTCCTCTGGCTCGTGCCGGTCGTCGTGTTTCTCTACATGTGGGCGTCGTACCGGAGGAAGCAGGCGCTCCGCGCATTCGTCGAGGAAGACCTCCTCGAACGCATCGGGCTCAGCTCGAGCGGCACGGGGCGCACGTCGAAGGCCGTGCTCGTGACGCTCGCCGTCGCTTTCATCGCCTTCGCAGCGACGCGTCCGGCGTGGAATCCGAAGCCGCAGACGATCGAGCGCCGCGGCCGCGACATTATGGTCATCCTCGACGTCTCGAAGAGCATGCTCGCCGAGGATCTCGTGCCGAGCCGTCTCGAGCGCTCGAAGCTCGCGATCAAGGATATGGTCGACCGACTCCAGGGAGACCGCGTCGGGCTCATCGTCTTCGCGGGGAACGCGGCGTTGAAAGTGCCGCTCACGCTCGATTACGGATTCTTCAACCTCGTTCTCGACGACATCGACGTGAATGCCGTCTCGCGCGGCGGCACGAAGATCGGTGACGCGCTGCGCAAGGCGATGGACGAGGGCTTCGACACGCAGGAGAAGAAGTACAAAGACATCATTCTCATCACGGACGGCGAGGACCACGACTCGTTCCCCGTCGAGGCTGCGCAGGAGGCGGGGGAAAGTGGCATTCGCATCATCGCGATCGGGATCGGGGACGAAGGGCAGGGACGGCGCATCCCGATCACCGATGGGCAGGGAAACCGCGTGTTCATGACGTACAACAGGCAGGAGGTCTGGAGCCGCCTCGACGCGAACACTCTTCGCAAGATGGCGAATGCGACCCCGGGCGGGAAGTATCTCAACGTTGCAACGGGCGCGATCGATCTCGGCGACGTCTATCTCAAGCTCGTCGCGAGCGAGGAAAAGCGCGAGCTCGAGGCCAAGACGATGACGCTCTACGAGGAGAAATTTCAGATATTCCTCGGCGTGGCGCTTGCGCTGCTCGCGGCCGAGATGATCGTGGGCGAGAGGAGGCGAAGCGCTAGGTGAAAAAAGTTCTCTCGATAATTGCGCTGTGCGCGTGCGCGGGTATGGCGCTCTGTGTATGCGCGGCCGTGACGGCGGGCGCCGCATTCGCGCAGTCCCCGGGCCGCCTCGTCTCGAAAGGCAACAAGCAGTACGACAAGAAGGATTTCGCGAAGGCGCTCGAGCTCTACGATCGCGCGTCGGTGAAGGCGCCCGAGTCGGCGATCGTCGCCTTCAACAGAGGGGATGCGTTCTTCAAGAAGGGGGACCTCGAGAAGGCGCGCGAGCAGTTCCAGCAGGCCGCATCGAAGACGAAGAGCCTTCCCTTCGAGTCGAAGGCCTGGTACAACCTCGGGAACTGCGCGTTCGAAGAGGGCAAGCGTCAGGAGGACAGCGACCTCCAGAAGGCGCTCGAGAGCTTGCAGCAGAGCGTGAAGCATTACGGCACGTCGCTCGTGAAAGACCCCGGGAACAAATTGGCCGCCGAGAATCTAGAGATTGCGCGCCTCAAGATCAAGGATCTCCTCGACAAGCAGCAGAAGCAGCAGCAACAAGGTGGGCAGCAGAACCAGCAGAATCAACAGAACCAGCAAGGCCAGAAGGATCAGCAGCAGCAGGGCCAGAAGGACCAGGAGCAACAGCAAGGGCAAGAGCAGCAGCAAAACCAGGATCAGCAGCAGCAGGGCGCCGAGGAAAACAAGGACCAGAAGAAGCAGGACGATAAGAACAAGCAGGGCGCCCCGAAGAATCAGCAGAAGAAACAGCTTGCCCGCGACGCCACGGCGCGGGAGATTCTCGATCAGGAGAAAGAGGATCGCAAGGAGCAGCAGGTCCAGAACGCCGGCGGCTATCGGCCGGTCGAGAAGGATTGGTGAGCGGTGCGGGCGAACGAGGATAGATGGAGGGCTCCGGTGCGCGAGGGACTGCACATCGCGAGGGCGCTCGGCATTCTCATAATTCTCATGCTGATCGGCGCGACGGCGGCCGCGGCGCAGGAGATCACGGTCCAGGCCTACGTCGAGTCCGAGACGGTCTACATGGGGGAGACCTTCGTCTACCAGATTGTCGTCGACGGGGCGGACAACGCGACCCCGCCCGACGCCGCGGCCTTCGGGCCCGATTTTTCCGCGCAGTTCCTCGGCGGGCAGAACAGCAGCAGCCAGTCGATAAGTTTTGTGAACGGTAAGATGGACCGCCAGATCCAGAGGCGCTACGTGATGCAGTTCAACCTCACGCCGAAGCGCAGGGGGCGGCTCACGATTCCCGTCGTTCCCGTCAAGGTGAAGGGGCAGACCTTCAATGCGAACGCGGTCGTGGTCGGCGTCGACACGCCGGTCGAGACGCAGGATTTCAAGCTGCGCATGAGCCTCTCGCGCTCGAGCTGCTACGTCGGCGAGCCCGTGATCCTCACCGTGACGTGGTACATCGGCCGCGACGTCGAGGAGTTCGCCTTCTCTATGCCGGTGCTGGGGAGCGCCGATTTCGCGATCGAGACTCCCGAAGTCAAGATCGACCAAGCGAAACGCTACTACCGCATCCCCGTCGGCGGGCAGGAGGTCATCGCGGAAAAGGGCACGGGGACGATCGACGGGCGGAACTACGCGACGATCAGCTTCAAGAAGGTGCTCTTCTCGAAACGCGCGGGAACGTTTCGCATCCCCGAGATGAGCGTCCAGTGCGCGGCGGTGAGCGGGAACCTGCGCGGCCGTGATTTCATGAACGATTTCTTCAACGACAATTTCTTCGGCGCGCGGCGCGGGGCGATGAAGAAGTACGTCGTGCCGTCGAATACTCTCAGCCTCGCCGTGAAGGAGCTTCCCCAGGAGGGGAAACCGGCGACCTTCGCTGGGCTCGTCGGCGAATACAATATATCCGCGAGCGCCTCGCCGCTCGACGTGAGCGTCGGGGACCCGATCACGCTCAAGGTCACGCTCTCGGGGCCCGATTATCTCGGAAACGTCGATCTCCCGCCGCTCACCGCTCAGACGGAGCTTGCGACCTACTTCAAGATCCCCGACGAGCGCGCCGACGGCAAGGTCGCGGGGAAATCGAAGGTCTTCACGCAGACGATCCGCGCGAAAAACGAAAGTGTGAAGGAAATTTCTCCGATCACGCTTTCGTATTTCGACACGAAGAAGGGGCGCTACGAGACCGTCTCGACCGGCGCCATTCCGATCGTCGTCCATTCGACGAAGGTCGTGACCGCGGTCGACGCGGAGGGAGTCTCGTCGGGCCCGATGGGAAGTCCGCTCGAGGGGTGGAAGGAAGGGATCGCGTACAACTACGAGGGCCCGGAGGTGCTCGCGTCGCAGCAGTCCGGGCTCGTCTCCGCGTTTGCAAGCCCCCCGTGGCTTGCGGCGCTTTTCCTGCCGCTTGCCGCCTACGTCGCGCTCCTTTCGACGACGGTCGCGAGGCGGCGTCGCGAGGCGGACACCGAGGGACGCGCGGCGCGGAGCGCGTTCAGGCGCCTGAGACAGCGCCTCGATGCCATCAGAAAACAGGGCGTCGCGGGCGCCCCGCTCTGCGAGCAGGTGCTCGGCGCGATGCGCGACTATCTCGGAGACAAGTTCTCGACCGCCGGCTCGACCCTCACGACCGGGGACGTCGTGAAGATTCTCGAGGAGAGGGGCGCAAGCGCCGAAGCGATCGGCGCGATGCGCGAGATCATGATCTCCTGCGAGGCGGGCGCCTACGCGGGGGATCATTCGCCGGCGGCGGATCGGGAGGCGTTTATCAAACGCGCGCTGGAGGCGGCGCGAACTCTCGAGAATGTGAAGCATATTTAAATATTGCCATATTTTAGTATTGCATAATAGCAATACATGAGTATAATGAGGATATGACGTATGCCCGCTTTGAATGGGACAAGAAGAAGAATATCGCGAATCAGTTCAAGCACGGCGTCTCGTTCGAATCTGCGCAACAGGCGTTCTTTGACCCTCGGGCCGTCATCATACAGGATGTCAGGCATGGAATTCCGGAGGACCGATTCCACTGTATGGGACGTGTGGACGAAGGCATATTAACGGTGAGATTCACTCACCGCGGGAATGCAATTCGAATATTCGGCGCCGGTTTTTGGAGGAAAGGAAAGAGAATATATGAAGAAGCGAATAAAATACACCGATGAGCCGATGGGAGAGTTCAGGATTGTGAAGAACTTCCTGCCCCCCCCGGAACGGCTCATTCTCAAGGACGATAACGTCAAAGTGACCATTTCCTTGAGCAAGACGAGCATTGAGTTCTTTAAGCGAATGGCTAAAAGAAACAAAACGCAATATCAGAAGATGATCAGGCGAGTGCTTGATCTATATGCTATTGGCTACGAACATGATGGCGCGAAGAGCCCGGGAGCTCGATTGGGAAAGAGCTTCGGCGCGAGTGTAGCCCGGGAGAAAAAGAGATAGGGATCGAGGAGTAAATTGATATACGCGGAAATAGCATTCAATATGAACGTGCGAGTGTGCCGACGGATCATCATATCGTTGTTGATTCTGGCGGCAACTGTTGCGGTGTCTTTCCCGGCGTTTGCGCGGTTGAGCGATGAAGAGGTCTCGACCCATCTCACCCAGGCCGAGCAGCTCTTCCGCCGGGCGATGGAGCTCGACCGCACCGACCCCGACGCCGCGAAGGCGTATTACCAGGAGGCGATTCTCCATTACGAGGCGATCGTGAAGAACGGGGGCGTCCGGAACGGCAAGCTCTACTACAACGTCGGGAACGCCTATTTCCGCCTCGGCGACGCGGGTCGCGCCATTCTCAACTACAAGCGCGCGGAGCTTTTCATGCGGAACGACGGGAATCTCCGGCAAAACCTCGACTACGCCCGCAACCGCCGCGCGGACCGGATCGAGCTCCGGCAGAAGGAGAAGGTGCTCAAGACGCTCTTCTTCATCCACTACGACATTCCGTCCCGCATGAAGCTCGTCGTTTTTGCGATATCGTTCGGCGTGCTCTGGGTCTCGGCTGCGGCGCGGCTCCTGCTGAAAGCCGGCCGGCTCAAGATCGCGATCGCCGTCTCGGCCGTCGTGAGCGCCATGTTCCTCGCCTCTCTCGTCGTCGACACGGCGAGCCTCGCCCGGACGCCCGAGGGGGTCATCACGGCCGAGGAGACGATCGGGCGAATGGGGGACGCCGACACGTACCAGCCGAGCTTCAAGGAGCCGCTCCATGCGGGAAGCGAGTTCAGGCTCCTCGAAAAGCGCCCCGGATGGTGGAGAATCGAGCTCGAGAACGGCGATCGTACCTGGATCCCCGACGGCGCGGCGGAGCTCGTCTTTTGATTGAATCGCGCCCCGCAATGCGTTATTCTCATACTCCCTGATGTCCGGTATCGACAACACGAGAAAGGAGTCCGCTCCATGAAGGCTCATCGCGCGACATTCATCCCGGCAATTCTCTTTATCGCCCTACTGCTCGCCTCGCAGATTGCGTTCGCCCAGAAGGGGCCGGCGCTCACTCCCGAGGTGCTGAAGGATCTTCAGGCGTCGTTCAAACTCGACGCGCAGACGCGCGCCCTCATGAACGCCATCACCAATAACGATCTCAAGAGCCTTGCGCTGAACCGCGAGCTCTACAACCGGCACGACGATATATTCAACTTCAAGGTCGACGCGAAGGGGATCACCGACCAGGCCTCCAGCGGCCGCTGCTGGCTCTTTGCCGGGCTCAATATCATGCGGCCCGCCGTCATGAAGAAATACAACCTCTCGGAATTCGAGTTCTCGCAGAACTATCTCTTCTTCTGGGACAAGCTCGAAAAGGCGAATCTATTCCTCGAGGCCGTGATCGAGACGCGCGACCGCGATCTCGACGACCGCGAGCTCCAGGTGCTCACGAAGGACCCGATTCCCGACGGCGGCTGGTGGTCGTTCGTCGTCGTGCTCATCGACAAGTACGGCGCCGTGCCGAAGGCGATCATGCCCGAGACGAACAACACGAAGAACACGGGCATGATGAACGCGCTCCTCTCGCGGCTCATGCGGCGAGACGCGGTCGAGCTCCGCGCGATGGCCGCGAAAGGCGCGAAAGGCCCCGCGCTCGAGGCGCGCAAGGTCGAGATGCTCAAGGACGTCTACCGGCTTCTCGTCCTGCACCTCGGGCTCCCGCCGCAGGAGTTCGTCTGGCGCTACGAGGACAAGGACGACAAGGTCCACGAGGCGAAATACACGCCGCTCGCGTTCTACAAGGAGGTCGCCGGCGTGAACCTCGCCGATTACGTCGCGATCTACGATCACCCCGCGAAGCCATACAACAAATACTACCGGCTCAAATATGACCGGAACCTGGCGGACGCCCCCGACATGGATTTCATCAACATGAGGATCCAGGACGTCAAGGGCTTCGTCCTCAAGGCGCTTTTCTCGGGCGAGCCGGTATGGTTCGCCGCCGACTCGGGCGCCGAGAACGACAAGAAGGACGGCATCTTCGCGCTCGGTATGTACGATTACCGCTCGCTCCTCGGCGTGAACATGGATCTCACGAAGGCGGAGCGGATACTCTATTTCGACAGCTCGCCGAACCACGCGATGGTCTTCGTCGGCGCGGACACGCTCGGGGGCAAGGCGACGAAATGGCGCGTCGAGAACTCGTGGGGGACCGATGTCGGCGACAAGGGTTACTGGACGATGTACGACGGCTGGTTCGACCAGTACGTCTACGGCGTGATCGTCAACAAGAGCTTTCTCCCCGGGGACGTACTCTCGCTTCTTGCGACGAAGCCCGAGATGCTCCCCGCGTGGGATCCGATGCGTGAGATGTTCAGATAGGAGGTATCCGATGAAGAAGTCGCTCGTGTTCAATACGGCAATGGTTCTCGCCCTTCTCGCCTGCCTCGCGATCCTTCCCGCGAACGGCTTCACCGAGACGTGGGAAAGTTTGTCGAAGCGGATGATCGAGAGCTGCACGAAATACAAGCAGGGTCTCAAGGATATAACCTGGACGATGGAGATGGAAGTACCCTCGTCCGAGGGTGCGTTCAAGACGACGTCGACCCTGTACAGCAGGGGCAAGCAGTTCCGGGTCGAGGTCTCCATGGAGGGAATGGAGGACGCCGGGATGCCCGCCGAGATGGCCGACATGAAGACGATCGTCATCGGCGACGACACGAACGCCTGGATCGTGAATCCCATGATGGGCAAATCGAAGATCCCCGCCGATGAAGGCGCGAAGTACCGGGGTCAATGGGACTGCAGCGACTACCTGCCGGTCGCGGCCGAGATCGTCGGGAGCGAGAAGATCGCCGGGCGCGACTGCTACGTGCTCTCCGTGCTCGACGATTCTCCCGATTTTGCGAAGCTCTGGATCGATCAGAAGAGCTTCGTTCTCATGAAATTGGAGGGCAAGCCGCAGGAGGGCGTCGCGAGCGTGATCGTTTTCTCGGATTACCGGAAGGTCTCTGGAGATTTCGAGATGCCATTCAGAACCGAGATGTATTCGGGCAAGGATCTCATCTCGACAACGATCGTCAAATCGATTGCGGTCAACAAGGGGCTCGCCGACGATCTCTTCGATCCGGACAAGATCAAGGCCTCCTCCGGCCCCGACATGAAGGGCATGATGGAGCAGATGGAGAAAATGAAGGACAAGATCGAGAAGGTCGGCGACGAATAATCGATGCGCTTCTTGAATCGAATAAGCTGGAAAGTCGCGCTCGGCGTGTCTCTGATCGTCATGTCGGCGATACTCTATTCGATCCATTATCTCGTTTTCGGGGACGCGCATCATATTTTCATCTACCTTCTCGGGGACGTCGCGTTCCTTCCGATCGAGGTGTTCCTCGTCACGATCGTCGTTCACCAGCTCTTGACCGAGCGCGAGAGGCGCGTCATGCTCAAGAAGCTCAATATGGTGATCGGAGCGTTCTTCAGCGAGGTCGGCACACGGCTCCTGAAGGGATTCGTCGTCGTCGACGCCGCCGCGGCGGACAAGCGGACCCGGCTCGCGGCGGCCGGCAGCTGGCCGGAGCGGAACATCAAGGACCTCGTCCGGTACTTCAAGGCCTGCGAGTGCATGCCCCGGCCGTCCTCGAAGAATCTCGATGAGCTCAAAGCCCTTCTCGCCGCCAAGCGGGTATTTCTCCTCGGCCTTCTCGAGAACCCGAACCTCCTCGAACACGAGTCGTTCACCGAGATGCTCTGGGCGGTGTTTCACCTCGCCGAGGAGCTCGAGGCGAGGGAGGATTTCTCGAAGCTCCCCGCGTCGGATCTGAAACACCTCGAGGGCGACATCAAGCGGGCGTACACCACGATCGCCGTCGAATGGCTCTGGTACATGGACCACCTGAGACGCAACTATCCGTACCTCTTCTCACTCGCCGTGCGGACGAACCCGTTCGATTCCTCGGCGTCGGTGATCGTTAAGTAGCGGCGGGGTAGGCAGTTTCGCTTGTTGACACGGCTCCGCCGCTTTCTTATACTTTACGAATATATCCAGATATCCCTCAAGCTTCGGTTTCTATCAGCAGGAGAGATTTTGTGAAAGAGATAGTCCAGAAGATCCTGGAGACCGAGAAAGAAGCCCGCGACGGCATCGAGAACGCGCGCGCCGAGGCTCAGCAGATCGTGCGGGAGGCCGAGGACAAGAGCCGCCAGGTGGAGGAGGGTGTGCGGAAGGAAGCCATGCAGAAGGCTCATTCGATCATGGAGCGGATGAAGGAAGATGCGGAGGGGGAACGCAAGCAGCAGATGGAGCGTGCCCAGGTCGGAAGCGGCGAGATCATCAGGAAGAAAAGAGCGGAGATAAAGACGGCGGCTGACCGCGTGACGAACCTGATTCTCGGGATCGAGGAAAAGCAGTCCAATCTATTCGGCACGTAGCGGATTACGAGGCGAACTTCAGTCAAGTGAACCGGTATCGTTATGCTTCTCGGGCCGGTAGGAAAATATGCTCTCGTGAACGCCAAGGTGAGGGCGCGCCTCAGCGCGCTTCTGCCTCCCGAGGCGATCGCGCGCCTCGCCGAAGCGCGTGACGTCCCCGAATTCTATTCTTATCTGGGGGGCACGATCTACGAAAAGACGCTCTCCAGGCCGGAAGTTTCCCTCGATCCCCGCGTCGCCGAAAAGTTCCTCATCGAGCAGGAGGTCCAGTGGCACACGGAGCTCATCAAGGATCTCAGGGGACCGTCGCTGAAGCTCATCGAGCTGATCATCGAGAAATACGAGATAGAGAACCTCAAGGTCGCTCTCCGTATTCGTGAGGGAAACCGTGGGCTCGAGGATCTCAAGTATATCATCCGCAAGGAGCTCCCGCACAGCCTTCCCTACCAGTCGATCGCCGAGGCGAAGACGATCGAGGACGTGCTCGCGTATCTTATCGAGACGCCGTACCTCGGTCCGGTGAAGAGCGTTCTCGACGACTACAAGCAGCGGGGGACGCTCTTTCCGATCGAGATCGCTCTCGAGATCGATTTCTACAAGCGGTTGAAGGCGAGGGTGGACGCGCTCGATCGTACCGACCGCCGCATCGCGCAGCGCCTCATCGGCCTCGAGATAGACCTCAAGAACATCGGCTGGCTCGTGCGGCTCAAGTTCTACTACAGCGTGCCGACCGGCGATCTCGTCGATTACAACATTCCCGGCGGCTATCGGATGACGAGCGACAAGCTCCGGCAGGCCTTCGCGGCCGATTCCGTGAAGGACGTGCTTTCGGTCGCTCTCGAGAAATCGTTCAGGCCGATCGCAGAGCTCATGAAAAAGGAGGAGGATTTGAGCAAGCTCTACCTCCTCGAGATCATTCTCTGGAGCTACCTGGTGTCCGAGGCGAAGAAAACGCTCGGGGGATTTCCGTTCACGATCGGGACGGTCCTCTCGTACCTGATCCTCAAACGCACTGAGATCAGGAACCTCATCACGATTCTGAACGGCAAGCTCCTGAACATGGAGAAGACCGATATCGAGAGCCACCTCCGGGCGGCTTTCTAGAAGGACTCGGCATGTTTACGCCCGAGCGCATGCATCAGATCAACGTGCTCATCTTCGAGAGCGAGCTCGACGATGTCGCCAGGGAGATCGTGCGCCTCGGGATTCTCCATCTCGTGCGCCTCGACGACCAGGAGCCCTGGGCGGAGAACCTGAAGAGCTTCGAGGCCGGCGCGGTTCGCTCGAAGATCGAATACCTGCGGGGGCGGCTCGCCCTCCTCATGAAGAATCTCGACATCAAGGAGCTTTCCCTCGACGCGGAAGGAGGGATCGCCGAGGTTTCCATGGGCGATATCGCCGAGATGGAAAAGTACGTCGTCTCTCTCGAACGCTCGATCGAGGGGGTGCTCGCCGAGCGCAACGAGATCAGGCAGAAGCTCGAACGCATGGAAGCCATCGCGGGCGAGGTTGCGCCCCTCATGGACCTCGGCTTTCCGATCGAGAGAGCGCCGTACTCGTTCCTCGAGTGGCATTACGGCGAGGTGCGTTTCGAGAACGTCGAATATATCCGCGAGAAGATAGCCGTGCTCCCCGCCGTCCTGCTCTCCCTCTCGAGGCGCGACAAGACCGAGCTCATACTCCTCATCGGGCTCAAGAACGATCGTCTCAAGATCAAGCGCATCTTGCGCGAGGCCTCGTTCGACGAGGTCGAGATCGGGGAGGATGCGAAGAGGGAAGCCGCGATGGTCAAAGGGGAGCTCGGCAAGAAGATCGAGGCGCTCGAGAGCGAGCTCGCCGGGGTTCAGGCGGAGCTCGCCGCAGCGCGCGACTCAAACGCCGGCCGGATCACCGAATATAACCGATCGCTCCGGGTGGCGGCGCTTCTCCTCAGGGTCAAGAATTACCTGAAGCGGACGCGCAAGACGTACATCTTTTCGGGCTGGATTCCGAGCGGGAAGAAGCGGGAGGTCGAAAGGGAGATTCTCCGGGCCGCGAAGGGGCGGGCCATCATCGAGGTGGTTGCGCCGGAGGATGTGGCGGGAGTCAAGGCCGGCCGCGTGAAGGTGCCCGTTCTCCTCAAGCATCCCGCGTTTTTCAAGCCGTTCGAGATGCTCGTTTCGAACTACGGCCTGCCCGAGTACAAGGTCATCGATCCGACTTTCTTCTTCGCGATCACGTATCTCGTCATGTTCGGGATGATGTTCGGGGACGTGGGCCACGGCGCCGTGCTGCTCTTTCTCGGCGCGTGGCTCGGTTTCCGCTCGAAGCGGAAGAACGAATCGGTCGCCCTCGTCGGCCGCCTCGCCTTCTACTGCGGCGTTTCGTCCGTCGTATTCGGGTTCCTTTTCGGCAGCGTGTTCGGTCTCGAGGAGCTCATCCCCCACGTGTGGATGAAACCGATGAACAACGTGATCTATTTCTTCAAGGTTGCGATCTACTTAGGGATCGGCATTATCTCGCTCGGGATAGTATTCCACGTCATCAACTCGATCCGAATGCGGCATTACAAAGCGACCGTCTTCGACCACGCCGGGCTCATCGTCGCGATCATGTACTGGGGCGGCATCGTCGCCGTTTCCATTTTTCTCTCGAACGAGCCGATTCCCGTGAAGCTCCTCGTCGGCGCGATCGGCGTCCCGATTCTGCTCCTCTTTTTCCGGGAGCCGATACTCGCGCTTGCGAGCAGGCGGAAAATGGTGTTCGAGACGGGCGTCGGATCGTACATATTCGAATCGGTCATCGAGGTCGTCGAGATACTCATCGGGTACCTCGCCAACACCGTGTCATTCATCCGCGTGGCGGCTTTCTCGCTTGCCCACGTGGGCCTCTTCATCGCGGTGTTCAGCCTCGTCGATATGGTGAAGGGCAAGAGCGGCGGGATGATCTATTCGATACTGATCCTCGTTCTCGGCAATATCGGAATCATCGCCCTCGAAGGTCTCGTCGTCACGATACAGGCGATTCGTCTGGAATATTACGAGTTTTTCGGTAAATTCTTTTCCGGTGGTGGTGTCGCGTACAAACCGATCGGTCTGGGCGTTCAGCCGGGCCGGGATGAGTGAAAGGAGAAGGCATGTCCGAGCAGGAGGCACGCAGGAGCAGAATGAAGAGGTTCATCACCCTGTCATCCGCCGCCGTCTTTTCGACCGTGATCCTGATTCTGCTGATCAACCTGGCGGGTGCCGCGACCGACGCGCGCAGCCAGCAGCATCAGGGTGAGCGGTCCGACACGGCCATCGTGGCCGCGCAGCCCAACCAGAACATTTCGGCCGAGCAGGCGCGCGTGATCGGTTGGGGATTCGCCGCGGCGGCGTTCTCGACGGGAATCGGCTGTCTCGGCGCCGGCATAGCGGTCGCGTACGTCGGTTCCGCGGCGCTCGGGGCGATCAGCGAGAAGCCGGAGCTCACGGCGCGGGCCCTCATCTACGTCGGCCTCGCGGAAGGAATCGCGATTTACGGCTTGATCATCTCTATCATGATTCTGACGAGGATTTGAGGGAGCGCGCATGCAATTCTACGTGATCGGCGATGAGAGCACGGTGGCCGGTTTCGGGCTCGCGGGGGTCGTCGGCGAGGCGGTCGAAACGGCGGACGAGGCGCGCGAAGCGCTCAAGAAGGCCTTTGCGTCCTCCGACGTCGGCATCGTCATCATCACCGAGAAGATCGCGGCCGGGCTGCGCGCGGAGATGGAGGATTACGTCTTCGGACATAGCTTCCCTCTCATCATCGAGATTCCCGACCGGACCGGTCCGATGCCGGGGAGAGTCTCGATACGCCAGATGGTGCGCTCCGCGGTCGGAATAAACGTATGACACGCGGGTGAACATGCAAGGGAGCGGAAACGTTGACTGATATGGAATCCGTCGATAAAATCTGCGAACAGATCAGGGGAGACGGAGCGAAAGAGGTCGACTCGATTCTCGAGAAGGCGAGGAGCACCGCCGCCGCCATCATCGCGAAGGCCGAGAACGAGGCGCAGCAGGTGGGCGATCGGATCCTCAAGGAAGCGACGGAGAAGGGCGCGGTCGCGAAGAAACGCGTCCTCTCGAGCGTGAACCTCGAGGTCCGCCGCATCAGGCTCAAGGCTCGCGAAGAGGTCGTGAACGCGGTCATGGACGCCGCGCGCGCGGACGTCGAGAAAGGCAGAAAGCGGGATGACTATCCGCGGGTTCTCGCCGCTCTCGCCGCCGAGGCGCTACGCGTGCTCGAGGGGGATGAATATATCGTTTACGCGGATAGGCGCGATCTCTCGCTCCTTGAGTCCGCCGTCTTTCCCCTGGTGCGGGAGCTGATGAAGAAGGAAGGGCGCGCCGTGAAGCGCATCGAGGGGAGAGCGCTCCCGGGCTCGACGGCGGGCGGCGTGCAGGTCGGTGTTCCCGGCGGAAACGTGATCTTCGACAACACCATCGAAGCGAGGATGTACCGCTATCGGGACGAAATCAGGGCGATTATATTTGAGGGAGTTTTTTCCTCGGAGGACAAGATAGAATAGGCGGGCGGAGCCGGCAGCCGGCGACGACCGCATGGGGCGTCATATGAAGAAAGAGGAATCCCGCAGTGCTTGAGATCATTGGAAAAGTGCACAAGATCGTCGGCCCCGTCGTCCATGCGAAAGGAATCGCCAACGCGAAGATGCTCGATCTCGTCGAGGTGGGCGAGGATCATCTCGTCGGGGAGATCGTGAAGCTCGAAGGCGATCGGGCCGCCATTCAGGTGTACGAGGATACGACGGGTCTCGCCCCGGGTTCGAACATCTACAGCGCGGGGCTTCCCCTCTCGGCCGAGCTCGGTCCGGGGCTCCTCGGCACGATTTACGACGGCGTCCAGCGCCCGCTCGAGGTTATCCGCGACACCTCCGGCAGCGTGTATATCCAGAAGGGGATCCATGTGACCTCCCTTTCCCGCGAGAGTAGATGGGATTTCAAGCCGGTCCTCGCGGCGGGCGCCCAGGTCGAGGGAGGAGAAATCATCGGGAAGCTCCAGGAGACGGTGCTCATCGAGCACCGCGTCCTCGTGCCTCCCAGCGTGAAGGGAAAGGTCGTCTGGGTCGCGAAGGAAGGATCGTACCGGATCGAGGAGACGGTGCTCCGGGTCTCCGACGCTTCGGGAAAAGAGACCGAAGTGAAATTGTTCCAGCGGTGGCCGGTGCGGAAGTCGCGGCCTTCCAGGGGGCGTCTTCCGCTCAGGCTCCCGCTCATCACGGGGCAGCGCGTCATCGACACCCTCTTCCCGCAGGCGAAAGGCGGGACGGTCGTCGTGCCGGGCGGCTTCGGCACGGGCAAGACGATGATCCAGCACGCGCTGGCCAAATGGTGCGACGCCGACATCATCGTCTACATCGGCTGCGGCGAGCGCGGGAACGAGATGACCGACGTGCTCATGAGCTTTCCCGAGCTCGTCGATCCGCGATCGAAGCGGCCCCTCATGGAGCGCACGATCATGATCGCCAACACGTCCAATATGCCGGTGGCGGCGCGCGAGGCTTCGATCTACACGGGCATCACGCTC
>JBAZPL010000033.1:0-17905 GCA_041648155.1 Candidatus Krumholzibacteriia bacterium | reverse complement strand
CCCCTGTTCTTTCCCGGGGGGGACATCGGGCGCCTCGCCGTGTGCGGGACGGTGAACGATCTCGCCGTCTCGGGCGCGCGGCCGCTGTGGCTCTCGCTCTCGTTCATCATCGAGGAGGGCCTTCCGTTCGAGACGTTCGATCGCGTGCTTGATTCCGTAGCGCTCGCCGCGCGGGAAGCGGGCGTGAGCGTGGTCACGGGGGATACGAAGGTCGTCGAGCGCGGCAAGGCGGACGGGATATTCATCACTACGTCCGGCATCGGCGTCGTGCCGGACGGCGTCGAGGTGTCTTCGTCCTCTGCGCGGCCGGGGGACGCCGTGCTCATCAACGGGACGATCGGCGAGCACGGGCTCGCCATCATGAGCCGCCGGGAGGGGATCGATTTCGGAAGCAATCTTGCGAGCGATACGGCGCCGCTCTCGAATCTCATCGTTCCGCTGCTCGCCCAGGTGAAGACGGTGCGCGCGATGCGGGACGCGACACGCGGGGGGCTCGCCGCGGTCCTCAACGAGATAGCGGCCGATTCGGCGGTGTGCATACGCCTCCTCGAGGAGGCGATACCCGTCTCGGAAGCGGTGAAGCGCGGCTGCGAGCTGATGGGATACGATCCTCTGCACATTGCGAACGAGGGGAAGTTCGTCGCCGTTGTGGCGAACGAGGACGCGGAAAAGGCGCTCGCGATCATGAGAGCGCACCCGCTCGGCCTCGGCGCGGCGCGGATCGGGGAGATCGCCGCGAACCCGCCGGGAATGGTGATTCTCAAGACCGTCTTCGGCGGCGAGCGCGTGGTCGATATCCCCTATGGCGATCTGCTTCCGAGGATCTGCTAGGGCTTTTCCTGTTGCCCCCTGCGCAGCGGCAGCACGCCGGCCAGGTCGCCGATGACGTTGATGAGCTCCGTATTGGCCGGCACGACGATCTTCGCGTTGTCCTTGAGCGACGCCTGGACCATCTCGAGCTTCTTGAGCAGCTGGGCGTTTCCGATGAAATGCTTGTCCGCGGCGTCGTTCACAAGGCGGATGGACTCCGCTTCGCCTTGCGCCGCGAGAATCCTCGCCTGCCGGATGCCTTCCGCCTTCTTTATCTCCGCGCGCTTGATGCCGTCGGCCGTCGTCTCGGCCGCGGTCGCGAAATCGACCGCCGCGATCTTCTCGTTCTCAGCCTTGACGATCTTGTTCATCGTGTCCTGGACGTCCTTGGGCGGATCGATCTGCTTGAGCTCGGCGCGGACGATGTCGATGCCCCACGAATGCGTTTCCTGGATGAGCACCTTGTGGAGCTCGTCGTTGATCTTGCCCCGCTCGCTGTTGGCCGATTTCAGGGTCAGCGTGCCGATGATGTTTCTGAGCGTGGTGCGCGCGAGGTTGACGATCTGCCAATGGACGTTGTTCACGTTGTACAGAGAGCTCTTGACGCTTTCCTCGTCGGACTTGACGCGGTAGTAGATCTGCGCGTCGACCATCGCGTTCAGGTTGTCGTTCGTGATGATCTCCTGCGGGTCGGCGTCCACCATGAGCTCGGTGACGTTGACCTGGTACATCCGCTCGATGATCGGGATGATCCAGTGGAAACCGGGATTCCCGAATCGGTGGTATTTCCCGAGCCTCTCGACGAGCCCGCGGTGCGTCGGGCGAACGATCCGGACGCCCATGAGGAAAACGAGCACGACGATGATGCCCAGGATGAACATCCAGCCGAATTGAAGTCCGTTCATAGGTGCCTCCTTTTGAAACGAAGGGATCGCGCCGTCTCGCGAGGCGCGTTCATACGGCTTCGGCGAATTCAGGCCGGTATTTCGCCGTTCCTGCAACACCGGCCAGCGCGGATTCGTCGAGTACGAGGATTATGAATGCCTCATCCGGCACGCCTTCATATTCGCTCGTGATTTCGTAACGCGAGGCCGGGACGAATCCGAAGCGAGGATAGTACGTCGGATGCCCGAGCACAATGACAAAGGGTTGTGCGGCCCGGCGCATTTCCTCGATGCCGGCTTCGACGCTCTGACCGAATGCGCGCGTATTGACGAGCCGGATCTGTTCCTCGTCGCCGGGTTGTTCTTTTCTGATGGTTGTCATGTCGACCCTTTCAAATGAGCCGAGGGCATTCTACGGGAAATCGACTCGTCGCTCAATCCAATTCCCGGAGGGTCGCCCGGGCTTCCGGTGTTGTCCGTGTGCGGTCCATATGCTATTTTGTAACAACGATGATCGACTATCACCTTCACGGCAATTTCAGCGGGCACGGGACGGGGGACCTCGCCGAATACGTCGAGGCGGCCGTCGCCAAAGGCTTCACGGAGATAGGATTCAGCGATCACCTGCCCAAGGTGGTCGATCCCGACCCGTATCACGCCATGCTCGAGGAGAATCTGCCCCGATACGTCGAGCGGGTTCTCGCGCTTCGGGAGGCCAACCGCGGCCGCATCGCAATCAAGCTCGGCATCGAAGCCGATTATTTCGAGAGGCATGAGGCCGAGACGAAGCGCCTCATCGACTCGCAGCCGTTCGACTATGTTCTCGGCGCCCTCCATTTCCTCGGGGACTGGCATTTCACGAGCAAAGCGGGGATCGAACGCTACGCGAGCGAGGACCCAGCCGAGGCGTTCCCGAAATACTTCGAGCATCTGAAACGCATGATAGAGACGGGGCTCTTCGATATCGTAGCGCACCCCGATGCGCTCCGCAGGGGCGGTTTTCAGCCCGCGCGCTCGATGGAAAAGGAGCATCGCGAGGTAGCGCGCCTCCTCGCCCGCGGGGGCATGGCGATCGAGATCAATACCGCCGGCATTCGCAGGGGCGCGGGCTCGGTGTACCCCGAGCGGAGTTTCCTGGCAGCGTGCGTCGCCGAGGGAGTCCCGGTAACTATCGGTTCCGACGCGCATTCGCCCGGGGACGTGGGAAAGGACTTCAAGGCCGCGTTCAGGCTTCTCGGCGAATTCGGAGTCGGCGAGGTCGCGACCTACGACAAACGGCGGCTCGCCGGCGTGCCGCTCGGCGCCTGGCTCGACAATGCTTGACAGTTTCGGCGGCAGGCGGTATGTTCACTCATTATAATGGTGTAGACTATATATAATTTCGCTCCGAGGACCGTTCGAGACGAGAGGAGGAAGAAAGGGGCGACGCCTCTTTCGCCGCCGGTGAATAAACCCAAGGTTGTCAAGGAAGGGCTCACGTTCGACGACGTTCTCCTCATCCCCGGTAAATCGCGCGTTCTCCCGAGAAAAGTGGACACGAGAACGAGGCTGACCCGCTCGATCCGCCTCAATATCCCGATCGTCTCGGCGGCGATGGACACGGTGACCGAGGCGGGTCTCGCGATCGCCTTGGCACGCGAGGGCGGGATGGGCATCATCCACAAGAATCTTTCCGTCATGGAGCAGGCCGAACACGTCGACCGCGTGAAGCGGAGCGAGAGCGGCATGATCACGAACCCCGTCACCCTGTCGCCCGATCAGCTCGTGCGCGAGGCGAGAAAGGTGATGAAAAAATTCGGGATCTCGGGGCTTCCCGTCACGAAGGACGGCATTCTCGTCGGCATTCTCACGAGCCGCGACCTGCGCTTCCTCGAGCGCGACGACATGAAGGTGCACGAGGTGATGACCTCGGAGAATCTCATCACCGCCTCGGAGGGCATCACCCTCGAGAAGGCGAAGAAGATTCTGCACGAGAACCGCATCGAGAAGCTTCCCGTCGTCGATCGCAAGCGCCGCCTCAAAGGGCTCATCACCTACAAGGACATCCAGAAGAAGCTCGATTTCCCGCTCTCATGCAAAGACGCAAACGGGCGCCTGCGCGTAGGCGCCGCGGTCGGCGTCGGGGCGGACAACATGCGCCGCGTCGACGCGCTCCGCGAAGCGGGCGTCGACGTCGTCATCGTCGATACGGCGCACGCGCACTCGACGAACACCCTCGACGCGATCGCGAAGGTCAAGAAGCGTCACCGCGGCCTCCCGCTCATCGCGGGAAATATCGCGACGGCGGCAGCGGCGCGCGACCTCATCCGGCTCGGCGTGGACGCGATCAAAGTCGGGATGGGTCCGAGCGCGATCTGCACGACCCGCGTCATCGCCGGCATCGGCGTGCCGCAGCTCACGGCGATCATGGACTGCGCGGAGGTCGCTTCGAAAGCCGGCATCCCGATTATCGCGGACGGCGGCATAAAGTACTCCGGAGATATCGTCAAGGCTCTGGCGGCGGGGGCGGACAGCGTCATGATCGGGAGCCTCTTCGCCGGAACGGATGAGAGCCCCGGCGAAATCGTTTATTTCGAAGGCAAGAATTACAAGATCTATCGCGGCATGGGTTCGATCGAGGCGATGAAGAAAGGCTCGAGCGACAGGTATTTCCAGGAAGGGATCGAGGATGAGAGCAAGCTCGTCGCCGAGGGTATCGAGGGGCGCGTGTCGTACAAGGGCGGCCTTTCGAGCAGCGTGTTCCAGCTCATCGGCGGCCTCCGCGCGGGAATGGGATACTGCGGCGTCGCGACGATCGAGGACCTCAAGAAAAGCGGCCGCTTCATGCGCATCACCCCGGCGGGCCTGCGCGAGAGCCACCCGCACGACATCATGATAACGAAGGAAGCGCCGAATTACCGGACGAGCTGATGGCGGAATCGCACACACCCCTCAAGACCCTCGAGAAGCTTCGGCTTGAAGCCGCGCGTTTCGGCGTCGACGTCGTTTCGTCCGCGAGGATCGGCCCCGCGGAGAAGGAGCAGTTTCACGCGTCGATACGGAAGGTCGCGGCGTCCCTCGACCGCGCGATCGTCCTTGGTTGCCGTCTTTCCGGCGACGTGCTCGCGACGATCGAAGTCGCCCCGAACTGGACCTACTACCACCATTACCGCACGGTGAACTTCGCCCTCGACCAGGCCGCGCTTTTCTGCGCGACGGAGTGCCGGCGGATGGGGTATCGCGCTTTTCCGGTCCCCGCCTCCCAGCTGATGGATTGGGACCGGCTTCTCGGACACCTCTCGCATCGGGAGCTCGGCGCGCTCGCCGGGATCGGCTGGCGCGGGAGGAACAATCTTCTCGTTCATCCGGAGTTCGGCTCGCAGGTCCGCTACACGTCGGTTCTCACCGACGCCCCGCTTCCCGATCGCGGGCTCGCGCTCGACGCGGCGGCGGGGTGCGGCGATTGCCTGGCGTGCGTCGGCGTCTGCCCGGCGGGAGCGATCAAGATGGATCCGTTCGCGTTCGACCTCGACCGGTGCGCGGCCCAGGTGAGACGTTTCTCCAAGAGCGAAAAACTCAATACTCTGATATGCGGCATCTGCGTCAAGGCATGCGGCGGCGCCTTCTCGGCGACCGCGGGGGCCGGCACGGTGCAGGCGGGAGGGTGCGCGTGAAAGACACGCTCGCGCGAATCGATCATTCCGTATGGGAGCTCGGGAGGCTCGTCGCCAAGAATCCCGGGAGCTTCACGCTCAGGGCGGATTTTCTCAAATTCTTCCATGAGAGCCGCATCTTCATCGAGAGGAAGGTCGGCGTATCGGAGACCGATCGGAGCTTCCTCTATCTCCAGAACCGCGAAGCGCTCTGTTGCCTCCTCCTGCACGGGGCGGGGGGCTCTCCCGCGGAGATGCGCGATCTCGCGGAGCACCTCTTTCAGGCGGGATACACGGTCTACGGGGTCAATCTCGCCCTCGGGACGAACGGCAGCCAGTCGTCGCGGGACTCAGCCCGCGGCGGTTTTCACTGGCGGAGATTTCTCGACAAGAAACGGGGAAGCGCCGCGCGGACCGGCTACAACTGGGAACGCTGCCTTCTTGATTCGAAGGTCGTTCTCGGCGCGCTTCTCACCTTTTCGCCGAACACCTATCTCGTGGGATTCAGTTTCGGCGGAACCATAGCCCTGAATCTCATGCAGGAGGCTCCCGTCAAGGGGGCCATGCTTATCGCTCCGGCGCTTTTTCCCGCGGCCGACGGCCGTTACCTCGCGTTCAAGCTCGTTCGCAGCGTCGTTCCGTTCGCCGCGAAAGGCATCGTCCCGAAAGAGTATAACCTCATGCAATTTCTCGAAAAGACGCGCTCGCGTCTCAAGAAGATCCAGCAGCCGATCCTCGTGATTCACGCCGCGCGCGAGCGGATCGTTTCTCCGAGGAGCCTGCACTTTCTCAAGAGTGTCGCGTCGAATCCGAAGTCGCGATTCGAGCTTCTCCCGAGCGACCGGCATGTGCTGGTGAAGGGGGAGGACTCAGCGCTCGTCTACAAGCTTTGCGCGGAATTTCTCAGGCAGAGCTGACGCGCTCCCGTGCGTCGATGTCGAATTCGAACGAGGGATCCATCGCCCGGATCTCCCGCACGGCCTCGATGAGCGCCTCTTTTGTCCGCGTCGATTTGTTTTCTAAGTAACTCGAATACAGATCGAGGAAGCGGTCGTACCGGATCGTGAGCTCCGCGCTCTTCTCCGCCGGGCGCGGCGCGCTATCGAGATGGAAGAGCTCGCCGTCCGAGAGCTGCTTGAAAATATTGAAATGCTCTCCGCCCATGAGGGAGAGAACTCCGAGGTACCGTTCGAAATTGTCCGAGAGCTTTCCGAGAACGTCGCCGACCGCGGTATTCCTGCGATGGATTTGCGCTGCGTAGGCCCGCGCGATCGCGTAGTACGATTTTCCCCGGCCGATGTGCGCCGCGTCGCTCATCGCGAGGTGCGGCACCGAATCGGGGCGCTTCAGACGCGCGTTCTTGAAGATGCCGAGCGAGATGAGGAGCGAATCGGCGGAGCGCCGGTAGATCTGATACTTCTCTCTCGCCCCGGCCGCCGATTCCGCCGCTTCAAAGAGCGACGCGTCGCCGGGGAGGATCCCCCGCGCGCCGTCATCGCCGCTTCGCGGGAAGATAAGGGACGTGAGCAGGCTCGCGAGATAGACGTTCACGTCTTCGTCGAAGCAGATGTCGTTCGAGGGGAAGCCCGCCTCCATCCGGCTGTGGAGTAGACTGTTTATCATGAAGAAGTACGCCTCCTCGGGCAAGGGTTTCCTCGAGATGTGAAGGGGCGTGTAACGTGTCGAAACCGTCATGGTGCTTCTCTCCGGTTGCAGCGCGGAATGCATAACTCGTTGTCCTCGTTGAATCGTGCAAGCTCCATGCCATGCTGAAATTCACGGCGTTTTCCGGTTTCCAATAAGACGCTGTATAAAGATGAGTTATCTGATATAATACAATCCTATGCCGGGCGCGCGACCCGGAACGGTCACGAAAACGCAGGGGGAAGAGGATGCGAATCGGTTTTCTCCAATTACGTCCACGGTTTGGCGCGGTTAAAGAGAATGTCCGCAAGGCGGCGGCGATGCTCGACAGGATTTCCGACGCGACGATCGTTCTCCCCGAGCTATTCAACGCGGGTTATCTCTTCCGGAACGAGGAGGAGCTCTCGTCCCTCGCCGAGACGGTTCCCGGAGGATTCACCGTCTCCGAGATGCAGAAGCTTGCGAAGCGGAGACGCCTGAACCTCGTATTCGGGATGGCGCAGAAGCACAGGGGAAAGTTCTACAATTCCGCGGTCTATGTCTCGTCGATGGGAAAGGTCGAGGTCTATCAGAAGGTGCACCTCTTCGACCGCGAGAAGCTTTTCTTCACGAGGGGATCGTCGTTCAAGGTTGTTTCGGCCGGAGACGCGAAGCTCGGGCTCCTCATTTGCTTCGATTGGGCTTTCCCCGAAGTCTCGCGCGCGCTCGCCCTCGACGGGGCGCATATCCTCTGTCATCCGTCGAACCTCATCCTCCCGTACGCCCAGGACGCGATGAAAACGCGCTGCATCGAGAACCGCGTCTTTGCGATCACGGCAAACCGGATCGGGAGCGAGCACCGGGGCGCCACGTCCCTCACCTTCACCGGGAAGAGCCAGATCGTCAATCCGATGGGGGAGGTGCTTGCCTCGGCGAGCGACCGCAGCGAGTCGCTCCGCGTCATCGAGATCGACATCGGGGAGGCGAACAACAAGAACCTCACGCCGAACAATCACCTTTTCAATGACCGCGCTCCGTCGCTCTACACGGCGCTCGTCCGGAAACGGAGCTGAGCAGGCGGCCCGGACGGCCGGCGCGCGTTGCGCGGGGCCTGTCGCCCGCCCGCGCGGGGCCTGTCGCCGATCACCCCGCACGTGCTCGCTCGATACGCGGGTCCTGTCGCCCATTGCACCCCGCACGTGCTCGCTCGCAGAGCTCGCTGCGCTGCGTGCGGGGGCCCCATGGGCGCCACCCGCTAGCCGGGTGCTATCCGTCGGCGCCACCCGCGAGGCTGCGTACTCCCATGCAAAACGCAAAGTAACAGCCGCGCATTGCTGCGCCATGTCCTTTCTTTTCCGTCGAAATTCCTCATAACGTCTTATTGGAACGGCGGTTTTGCGTCAGGCGACCCCTGGCATAATACTTGCGAACTTCCGCTGCGACCAAGAATTACGCCCTTTCAGCACACCTTGATCGTGCGCCGGGCCGTTCACGTTGCAGTTGCATATGACGACTAAGGAGACAAAGGTGAAAAAGAGAAAGAGCAGGAACAATCAGCCGGTTCTCACATCTCCGTGGAAAATCGGAATATTCGTATCTCTCCTTCTCGTTCTCATGAGCATCGGGGTGGGGTACTACCTGGTGAGCTTCTACAACGTCGATCTCAAGTGGATCAAATCGGGTGCCGGTGGCTGGAGCATCGATTCGACGCTCTTCATAAGGGATATGCTTCCGCTCGCGGTGGCCGTCATCTTCGTTTCGCTGTTCGCCTATTTTCTCATCGCCTCGGCGGTGCACCGCTATAAATTCTACCTCGACTCGGGACAGGATTACCGCACGATGATATCGCTCGCCGAGAGCATCGACGACCTGACGAACCCGGCCCAGATCGCGCGCCTTTCAAAGTATCCCCAGCTTCAGGCGGTGCTCAGGAACTACGGCGATCAGATCCGCGAGATATCCCAGGACCTCGGCACGAAGGATAACGCATCGAACTATTCGGAGCTCAAATCGGAGATCGAGGGCCTCATCAGCCCGGACAGCGCCGGAGAGGACGTCCCCGAGGAAAAGGATTGCGGCTCGATATACGAAAAGTTGCGTGATCGCGTCGAAGCGGATCGCGCACGCATCGAGGAGCTCGAAAAACGGAACCAGGCGGAGCGACGGGCCTATGGGCATGCGGCGCTCGCCTACGGCAGGGCCATGGAAGCGATCAGCGGCGCGGGAGAGGAATTGCTCGCGATCACGAATTCCGTCGCCGAGCTCACCAGCGTCGCCGAGCGCATCAATGCGAACGCCGCCGCTCAGAACACCGCCGCGGCGCGCCGCGGCGCCGCCGGCCCGCAAGGCAGGGCGCTCAAGATGACTATGTCCGAGATGGAAAGCTCCGTGCGCAAGCTCGAAGAAGGCGGCCGCGTGCTCCACGAGTTCTCGGAGGAGAATAACGGCATCGCGATACATCTCGCGCTCATGGCGGCGCGTGGAAACGTGGATGAGCACGCCCTGGCGACATTCGCCGAGCGCGTGCGTTCCACCGCCGAACGCTTTCACAAGTTGAGCGATAGCGTATCGAGCATCGCCCAGGGGCTGCTCGGAAGCTGCTACACGATCAAGGAAAAGGCCGGCATGGAGATCGAGATGCCCGTGGCCGCGATCGACGCGGAAGTCTCCGGCGCGATAGTCGAAATCGCGCGACGGATCGAAGAGCGGAGCTCCGTCCTCGAAAAGCAAATTATGAATCTCGGAAGCGAGTTGCATGAAGTACATGAGCTTCTTCAGAAAGATATCGCGCGCGCGGTATCGCAAGAGGCAGCTCCCGATTCCCGATCGCCGCTTGGGGTCGCCGCCGACCTCGGCGCCTCGCGCGACCGCGACGCCGGACCGGCGGGGCAGGAGAGAGCCGCCGCGGGCGACTCGAAGGGTTCCCCCGATATGCTCATCGATCACGGCAGTTCGTGGAAGGGAATAAGCCCGCGGGAAAACGCCCGCGAAACGGAGGAGAGCGAAGGGAGCGAGGAAGAGGGGTTCTCGTTCAAGAATCTGGACGAGATGAAGGAGGCCTTCGCGCAGGCGACGCCGGAAAGCGCGAGTGAAAAATATGCGTCCGATTTTTCGGACATGTCCTCTCTGAGACAACTCGACGGCAAGACCGAAACGGTTCCGGAGCCCGCGCGCGTGCGGGAACAGACGCCGGAAGACGGCGGCCTCATGAAAAAGCCCGGACACACCTGGCGGAAGGTGGAAGTCGAGAAAACGGAAATCGAGGACGAGGCGGGGCAGGTGGACGTCACGGTAAAGGCGACTGCCCCCCAGGCGCCGCATGAAGATTCCACGACCGTATTCGAATCGGTCGAGGAGGCGCCCCTCGGCGCGGAGAAAAATGACGACGACGAGACAATTCACGATCTCCTTGATCTCGGCGCGGTCGAGTATGTCAAGGAGAGCCAGATTCGGAGATGAGGTGACGCCTCTTGGTGATACTCAAAGAGGATAACAGACGTCTGTTCGGCGAGCAGGTCAACGACCACATTGAGAAGCTCAACGACCTTATGGGCTTTTCATCGGGCGCCCGCTTCAGCGAACAGGCGATCCGCAGGGCGTGCCTCGCGACGCGTCTCCTCGAGGGGAGTACGCGCATGCTCGATCTCGGCGATTGGAGCAAAACCCTGAAGGCGTTCCGCGATCTTCTGGAGCAGTCGGCGTGCGCGGGTCGGTGCTGGGACGAACAGCTTTCCACGCTTGTATCCGAGATTCTCGAGACCGAGGAACAGATCGTCGCGGAGATCCTCGCGGGAGAGCTCGAGGAACTCGCCCGCCACGAGCAGTTCGAGGGTCTTCTCAAGGAGATCGAGTGCCTCTTGAGCGAGCCGCATGAAACCGCCGTGGAAACGGTCACGATCTCCGCGGCTCCGGCCGCCGAGATGCGTCCCGCGGAAGATCGTTCCGCGGGCGCAGAGCACGTTCCGACATTCACGAGACTGATCGACTCGCTTGCCGCGGTGAGGGACAGGTTCCAGGAATTCATCGACAAGCCGAGCCGGGGGGAAAAGTCGGTGCGCGATCTCGAGGTCGCGTTCGGCGAGAGCGAATTCTACATGGGGCTCGCGGCGGAGACGATGCAGATGCTGGGCAGGGGCAACAAACCCTTCACGGCCAAGATATCGTGCGATGCGGTGCTCGACGGGCTGAAGGATTTTTTCGGGGCGTACGTGCGGCTCCGGCGCTGGAACGCGCGGCTCGCGACGCGGTGCGCCGAATGCACGCTCGATCGGGAGAACGCTTCCGCGCTCGCCGTCATACTTATACGGTGCATATTCGATATCAGCAGGCGGAACGAGGTGCGGGACGACCTTTCGCTCACGATCGGAGTCGACATACGGAGCGAAGGCTCGTTCCTCATCGTGACGATACAGGATAACAGCCCCGATTTTCTCTGCGATTCGGAGATCGACCGGGACGACGCGGGCGCATTCTATCAATGCTTCAAGGAAGTGCGCGGCCGGCTCGAGGGGTTCGACTCGCTCCTCTGGATCGAGCCCGGCGGGGGAACCGACGGACGGTTCATGTTTACCCTCCCGCGGACGAAAGGGAAGACCGATTTCCAGATCTTCAGCGCCTCGGGTAAGAGACTCGCGGTGCCGTGCCACGCGGTCGATACGACGGTCGGCATGGATGCGGTCGAGCCGAAGCGCGAATCGGGGGAAAGATGCGTGACCCTTTCGGGGGTTCGCGTTCCCGTCTACGGGATGGAGGAGATTGCGGTGGTCGACGAGTTCGAAGCGTCCGGGCGGGCCGATCGCGTCCTCGTCATCGGCCGCGCCGAAAAGAGGGTCGGGTTGCTCGTCGACGGGGCGAGTCGCACGATCGATTGTCTCGCGGAGCAGGTCACGGAAGGTTCGTGGGCCTCGCTCGCGAAATCGATACTGAATCTCGGGGAAGAGGAATTCCCGATCATCGACGCGGATCTGGTTCTACGCATAACGAGCTCCCTCCAGGGCATTGAAGGCGGACCGGAGGAAGCCGGCACGTATGCGGATGGTGGGCAGGTGAACGATCAGGAGGTAACGGTCCCGCGTGTGTAGCACAGTGAGCGGACCGATCTCTCGGGCAGGGGCGAGGTCGGACCACCAACGGAGAGAGGTGGAGATGTCCAATCAGCATCAGCACGATTACGGCAGTATCATCATCGGAGGCCATGACGACGCGACCGAGGTAATGACGTCGGTCGAGGCGGCGGAATACCTCAAGATGCATGTGAAGACCGTTTGTCGGCTGGCCAAGGAACGGAAAATACCGGCAAAGAAGGTCGGAAGCGAATGGCGCTTCCTGAGAAGCGTCCTCGACCGCTGGCTTGCTCAGGAAGAAGAGGTGGTCAAGGTTCTTGATTGAGCGCTCTGGAGCAGGGAGCGATCCGATGGTGAAAACGAAGTTCGAGAGAATCGAAGCCGGCAGTCCCGGTGTCGCCGCATTCCGGATCGAGGGGAAGCTCGGATTCCACGAGAACGCCAAGATCCAGCGTCTCGTCGAGGAATGCCTGAAGCGGGACATGCGCACCGTCATATTCGACTTCTCCGAGCTCGCGTCGCTCGGCGGCGGAGTCGCGAAGATTCTTCGCGATTTCGTCGACACGATCGCCGCGAAGGGGGGAAGCGTTCGTTTCGTCGTCACGAACGACATCATCACGCAGTTCCTTCAGGACGGCGAACGCTCCGTTTTCATCCATCGCTCGCTCATCGAGGCTCTGTCGTCGAGCGCGGCGCCGGCGAACGTCGAGGTTCCGAACGCCGCGGAGGCGCTCACCTCACCCGCCGCGTCCGCTGCGGCCGCCGCGCCGTCCGCGAACGCTTCTGCAGGCGTCAATTCGAACGTGATCATCATGTCGTACGACAGCGCCGATGAGTCGCGGGGGAATTCCCCGGCTCCGCGTCAGGCAGCTCCCGAGGATTTATCCGTCGACGACGCCGCCGAGGAGATCATAGATGAGATTTTCAACGGCCCGGCCGCGGAGGGCCTGCCCGATTGGAACAACAGGCCCGCGGAGAAGCACGGCGAGGCGGCGCCGCAAAAGAAGGAAGACGCGGCGATCGTCGATCTCAACCGGCAGCTCCGGCGGCGCATTCTCGAGCTCAAGACGCTCTTCTCGATCAGCGCCGATTTCAACGCGATCCGGGACCGCAGGAAGCTGCTCGATATATTTCTCCTCACCTCGATCGCCCAGGGGGGCGTCGAATCGGCCGTGTTTCTCGATAATCAGGGGAAATCGTTCAAGCCGGTCATGTCCAAGGGATTCGAACCCGAATCGCTCCTGCGGCTCGTTATCCCCGTGGATGCCTTTCCGAAGGTGACGGGGGAGAACAACGTGATTCCGGTGGACGGTTTCGCGATGGAGGAGCGCGCCAAGGCGGTCATCAAGGGAGAAGGAATAGAATATGTGTGCCCGTTCCGCACGAAGGACGGGATCTCGGGGATGGTCCTGCTCGGCAAGCGCATATCCGGCAGAAACATGAAGGAAGAGGATTTCGAGTTTCTGCGCATTCTCGTCAATATCGCCCAGGGAGCGTACGATAACGCCCTCATGTTCGACCGGGAGCACGAGCGCACGCTCGGCATCGTCAAGACGCTCATTTCGATCATCGAGGAAAATACGCTTCTCAAGGGCACGTCGGAATTCGTTTCGCGGTACGTCGGAATGGTCGCGAAGAACATGGATTATCCCGAGGAGCATTTCAAGGACCTCATCTATGGCACGGTGCTCCGCGACATGGGCATGGTGAAGGTGAGCGATCTCATCCTGCGCAGCCCGCGCGACCTTACGAAAGACGAGTGGGAGATCATCAAGCAGCATCCCGAAGACGGCGCCGAAATGCTCTCCCGGATGAAGTTCAGCGACCACGTCGTCAGCATCGTGAGAACGCATCACGAGCGTTTCAACGGCGAGGGTTATCCGTACAGTCTTCGCGGCAAGGAAATCCCGCTCGGCTCGCGGATCATATCGGTCGTCGAAAGCTACGCGGCGATGATTCACGAGCGGCCGACCCGGCCCGCGCTCTCGGCGCGCGAGGCTCTCGGCGCGCTCAAGGAGAATTACGGATTGCGGTACGACCGCGAGGTTATCGTGCAGTTCGCGCGGATCATGGAGAAGGAAATAGCTCAATCGGTTCGTCAAAGTGTGGCGACGCCGTAGGAGGAAAGCGATACGTGAGCGGGAACGGGAGCATATTGGTCGTCGATGACGACCCCAACGTCGTAGAGATACTCACTGAATGTCTCCGGAACAAGGGGTATGAAACCGAGTCGGCCTCGGACGGCGACGAGGCGCTCGCGAAGTACGACCGCTTTCGGCCGGACCTCGTTGTTCTCGACGTCGCGCTTCCGAAGAAAGACGGGTTCGAGGTTTGCGATACGATTCGCGCGAGGGACGTTAACCGCGACGTGCCCGTCATCATGATTTCGGCGAACTCGATCCAGGAATCGATGGTCAGGGGGCTTCGCGTCGGCGCCCAGGATTACCTCAAGAAGCCGTTTTCCCTCAAGGAAATGCTCGTCAAGATCGAAAACTACCTCACGCAGGCGAGTCGCAAGAAGAACCTCCACGAGCAGAATCTCCAGCTCGAGGGGGAGGTGCAGCGGGGGCACGCCGATTATACCCGGATCAATCGCGAGCTCAAGAAAAAGGTCCTCGATATGCGTTCCCTTTCCGGCCTGAGCCAGGATCTCAACAGGCTCCGCGACCCCGACGATCTCATCCGCGTCTTCTGCCTCACCGTCATCGGACAGCTCGGCGTGAGCTCCGTTGCGCTTTTCTACGCCTTCGATGAGATGGACGACTACCTTTCCTACGCGGGCGGAAGCGGCGTATCGAACAGCGTGCTCCAGTCGGTGAGACTCTCGCGCGATATCGCCCTTTCGAAGTATCTCCTCGGCAAGCACGAATGCATCAAGCTCGCCGAAGAGGATTTCCCGGAGGATGCGAAACGAGAGGCGAATTTCCTGACGCGGTTCGGATTCGATTACGGGTATCCGCTCATCGTGAAATCGCGGCTCATCGGGATCGTGTTCATCGGCGGAAAGGTGAATCGGCAGGAATACATTCCCGACGAGCTCGAGCTCTTCAAGTCGATATGCACGTCCGCCGCGACCGGTCTCGAGAACGCGCGTCTCTACGGGGAGCTGCAGGCGACCTATCTTTCTACGATCAAGGTGCTCGTCTCGACGATCGAGGCGAAGGATTCGTACACGCGCGGCCATACGGACCGCGTCGCCGAGTACGCGCGCATGATCGCCGAGGAGATGCGGCTCTCGAAGCGCGACATCGAGATTGTGTGCTTCGGCGCGGCCCTCCACGACATCGGAAAGCTCGGCGTATACGAGAATATTCTCAACAAGCCGGGAGAGCTCACCGAGCAGGAGTGGGATATCGTCCGGAGCCACCCCGAGGTGGGAGCCAACATCATCAAGAACATGAAATTTCTCGAATCGGCCTGCGATCTCGTCCGTCATCACCACGAGCGGCTCGACGGAAAGGGCTACCCGGATCATCTCAAGGGAAGCGAAATATCGGTCGGAGCGCGCATCGTTGCGGTCGCCGACAGCTTCGACGCCATGACGAGCGACCGTCCCTACCGGCAAGCATACTCCCTCGAAGAGAGCATCGATCAGCTCAAGAACCAGAGCGAGAAATTCGACCAGGAAGTCGTCGCGCACATCGAAAAGCTCGTCCTGCGCGGCAGGATACGGCGGTAACTCCGTTCGCGAAGCGGCAACGACGTTCACGCAACGACGACCGCTTCGTTTTGCCCGTCCGCGGCGCGCCTCCGCGTAAAGCGTTTCCGCGCAATCAACTGAAAATCCGCGCATGAGAGCGTGCCGGCCGGCATCCCTTTTGCCATGCCGTGAAGCGTGCATGCCTGGCAGGAAGAGGAGTGTCGGCCGGTGGTGCGGCGGATGCGGGGTTGGTGCGAGGCCTTCACTCCTCCCCTTTTGCATCGGCCGTCATGAGACGGGAACCGTTTCCTCCGCCTTGATGCCGATCATGCCGACGAGATCGTTGCGGAGCGTGTTTATGTCGAGCTTGCGTTTGAGCTTTCCCCCGACGGCGAGCGAGATTGTTTTCGTTTCCTCGCTCGCGATGATGACGACGGCGTCGGTTTCCTCGCTCAGACCCAGGCCCGCGCGATGTCTCGTGCCGAGCGATTTCGTGAGGCGGGGATTCTGGGAGAGGGGAAGAATGCAGCCGGCCGCCACGATGCGGTTCTTCTCGATGATGACCGCGCCGTCATGGAGCGGACTCGGCGCCGTGAATATTGTGACGAGGAGCTCCGCCGAAACGCGCGCGTCGACCGGCGTTCCCGTCTCGATGTAATTCCGCAAGCCGATGTCCTTCTCGAGCACGATGATCGCGCCGAGGCCGTTCTGCGTGAGCTGATGGCACGCCTTGACGATCTCGCTTACCGTGCTCGACTCTTCGACCTTGAGGAAATAACCGATGATGCGGTTCTGGCCGAGGAGCGAGAGTGCGCGCCGCAGCTCCGGCTGAAAGAGGATCACGAAGGCGACGACCCAGACCGTCTTGAGGCTCGAGAGAATCCAGTTCAGCGCGTTCATGTTGAGCCAGCGCGCGACGAAGGAGACGACGATGAGGAGGAAGAGGCCGATAAACATCTGCGCGGCTCTCGTTCCCCTGATGAGGAGAAAGACCCGATAGAAGAGAAAAGAAACGATGATGATGTCGAGGATGTCGATCGTCAAGTTGAGATGAAACGTGCTCATCGGTCCGTCCCCGCGTTTTCTATCGCTTTCCAGACCTTCAAAAAATCGATCGTTTCCCGGACGTCGTGGACGCGTACGAACGCCGCGCCTCCCGCGAGACACTTCGCGAGCGCCGCGAGCCCGCCGTGAAGCCGCAAGGCCGGTTCGCGATCGGTGATTCTTCCGATGAACGATTTTCTCGAGTAGCCGACCATCACGGGAAATCCGAGACCGGCGAAATCTCCGAGCTCGTTCAGAATCGTCAGATTATTTTCCGATCCTTTTCCGAAACCCAGTCCCGGGTCAACGATAATCTTTTCGCGATCGATGCCGGCGCGAACGAGCTCGGCCGTGCGTTCCTCGAGCCAGGCGATGATCTCCCCGGTGACGTCCGTGTAGCTCGGATTCACCTGCATCGTTTCGGGCGTTCCCTGCATGTGCATGACGACGACGGCGGCTCCGGAATCGCGCACCGCCTCGATCATGGCCGGGTCGTGCCGGAGGCCGCTTACGTCGTTGACGATCGCCGCTCCCGCGTCGAGCGCCGCCCGCGCGACCGCCGCGCGACGCGTATCGATCGAAAGGGGAACCGGGATCGCGCCGCCGAGCCTCCGCAGCACGGGCATCACGCGTCCGAGCTCCGTTTCGGCGCTCGTTTCCGCCGCGCCGGGGCGGGTCGATTCGGCGCCGACGTCGATGATGCGCGCGCCCTCCTCGATCATCGCGAGAGCCCGCTCGTGCGCGGCGCCGGGATCGAGAAAGGCGCCTCCGTCCGAGAAGCTGTCCGGCGTGACGTTGAGCACGCCCATCACGATCGGGCCCGCCGCGAGGTCGATTTCACCGCGGGGAAGGCTCACCCTCGCGGGCGGCCGTTCCATGGCGCCGAGCAGACGCTCTACGCCGGCGCCGAGCTCGGCGAGGCCGAAGGGCTGACGCGCGAACTTCGCGGGGAGCTGGGCGAGCCTGTTGCGGTCGGCGATGATATAGACGCTCGATTGCGGCGGACCGCCGGCGATTACGTCGCGGTGAACCGCGGCGTCGCCGCCTATCGAAAGAAGCTGCTGTTTGATGATGTTCGCGACGGGCGCCGCGACCCGGTCGACGCGCATGACGATCGTTTCAGTCTTCCGCTCGATGATCGCGATGCCGTGCGGATCGACGCCTGCTTCGGCGAGGACGCGCGCGAGGGCGCCTCTCGGCCGCGGGGAG
>JBAZPL010000032.1:0-18053 GCA_041648155.1 Candidatus Krumholzibacteriia bacterium | reverse complement strand
TAGCTTGCCGACGAGGCGCCCGTCCGCCCCCGTCACTCCCGATGAGGGCGTGATCGTGTTCATCGTCCCCGTCGCCTCTATCGTCACGGAGCTCCCCGCTATCGGGTTCCCCTGCGCATCCGTCACCAGCGCCGTCACCACTATCGAGTCCACACCGTTCGCCACGGCCGACGTCTTGTCCACCGTCACATTCGAGGCCGAAGCGCTGAACGGACCCGCGCCGAAGGTCACGTTCCTCGTCTGCGTGATGAGCGCACCGCCCACCCTCGCACTCACCGTCTTCAGCTCCGCCTTCGTCGATCGTAGCTTGCCGACGAGGCGCCCGTCCGCCCCCGTCACTCCCGATGAGGGCGTGATCGTGTTCATCGTCCCCGTCGCCTCTATCGTCACGGAGCTCCCCGCTATCGGGTTCCCCTGCGCGTCCGTCACAAGCGCCGCCACCACTATCGAGTCCACACCGTTCGCCACGGCCGACGTCTTGTCCACCGTCACATTCGAGGCCGAAGCGCTGAACGGACCCGCGCCGAAGGTCACATTCCTCGTATTCGTGATGAGCACTCCGCTCACCCTCGCGCTCACCGTCTTCAGCTCCGCCTTCATCGATCTCAGCTTCCCGACGAGGCACCCATCCGCCCCCGTCACTCCCGATGAGGGCGTGATCGTGTTCATCGTCCCCGTCGCTTCTAACGTCACGAAACTCCCCGCTATCGGGTTCCCCTGCGCGTCCGTCACGAGCGCCGTCACCGCGACCGAGTCCACACCGTTCGCTACCGCCGACGTCTTGTCCACCGTCACGTTCGAAGCCGGGGCGCTGAACGGACCGGGGTTGAAGGTCACATTCCTCGTATTCGTGATGAGCGTCCCGCCCACCCTCGCACTCATCGTCTTCAGCTCCGCCTTCGTCGATCTCAGCTTCCCGACGAGACGCCCGTCCGCCCCCGTCACTCCCGACGAGGGCGTGATCGTGTTCATCGTCCCTGTCGCCTCCAGCGTCACCGAGCTCCCCGCTAGCGGGTTCCCCTGCGCGTCGGTCACGAGCGCCGTCACCACTATCGAGTCCACGCCGTTCGCTACCGCCGACGTCTTGTCCACCGTCACATTCGAGACCGAGGCGCTGAACGGACCGGGATTGAAGGTCACATTCCTCGTATTCGTGATGAGCGCACCGCTCACCCTCGCGCTCACTGTCTTCAGCTCCGCCTTCGTCGATCGCAGCTTCCCGACGAGGCACCCATCCGCCCCCGTCACTCCCGATGAGGGCGTGATCGTGTTCAACGTGCCCGTCACCTCTAACGTCACCGAGCTCCCGCTTATCGGGTTCCCCTGCGCGTCGGTCACGAACGCCGTCACCGCGACCGAGTCCACGCCGTTCGCTACCGCCGACGTCTTGTCCACGCTTACATCGGATGCTGCGGGGTCGAAAAGCCCGGGGGTAAAGGTCACACCGGCAGAAGCCGTAATATCGATGCCATCAATCTTCGCCGTGAGTGTTTTTCCTTCCGCCTTCGTCGAGGCGATGCTCCCGATGGCGGAGCCTGTTCCGCTCGTCACACCCGAAGGCTGGCGGAGCAGATTGCCGGAGCCCGTCGATGCGATCAGAACGATCGCTCCATCGACACCATTGTAAAATGCGTCGCGAGCCCGGACGGTGATCTCGATCGAATCCATCCCATTTGCGACCGCCGATGCCGTGTTGACCGATATTTCGGATGTGGCCGTGCTTAATGGAGCGTTATCGATGTAGATCAGCGCCGATGCCGCCTCGAGAGTGGGAGGAACACCGTTCGTGTCGAGGAACGCGAGGACCAAGGGGATGGTCATATCCTTGCCCGTATTCCGGTAATCAAGATATACGTGATCGGAGCCGTTCGCGATAACGATGGACGTGATCGGCGTCGTCTGGTCAGCCGTCGAATAGAAATCCCCCGGCTGCCCGAGGAGCGATATTTCCTGATCGTTGGAGAGCGAACTCGCATTCCCCTCTGCGTCCTCGACCCCGAGCCGGTACCTCACAAAATCCCCCGCGATGGCCGTTGTGTCGGCGGGAGACACCACGAGTTTGAAAGGAGTCCCCGAATCGACGGTGATCGCCTGCTGAGCGTTTGTCCACGATTGACCGGAAGCGGACGCGGTGATCGTTTTTCCGCCGGCGACCGTATCCCGATAGTACAGCGATACCGTATCGAGGCCCGACGCAAGGACGACCACGCTCGTCTCGACGAAATTCGAGCCTCCGAGATGTGAAAACCGCCCGCCGAGCGCGGTCGAGCTCAAGGAAATGTCCTGATCGCCGCTCACCGCGGCGGGATTCCCGAACTCATCCTCCGTCCTCACCCGGATCACGGCGCTTTCTCCGTCCGCGGAAAACGTCCGCGGCGAAGTGATGAACGAGAGCTTCGCAATGGATCCCGCGACGACGTCGAGCAGCGGCGATGACGCGATTGGAGAATCGCCGGAACCGTTCGGATCCGATCTCACGACAAATTCGACGCCGCTCTGGGCACCGGTCTGGGCCGTCGCCCGACCGCCGAGGTCAACGGTGCCGTCGCCGTACACGATATCGATCGTCTGGCCGGCATCGAGCGTATCGACAGAAACGGTGATCGTCCTCCCGGCTAGCGTGAGAGCAGGCGCACCGAGCACCCCCTCGCTCGAAACCGTCACGTATCCTCCCGAAGAAGGGACGGAAATCTGGGGTGCGGACCAACCATCTGGAATGGCGAGCTCGATTGTCCCCGAAGAAAATGCTTCGGCGGCGGTGTAGCGGATCGTCCACGTGCCGAGCTCTCCGGCTGCGACGTCGCTCGAAGGGCTGATCGCCGCCGTCCCCGAACCTCCTGCAGCGAACACCGGACCGGCAACGAACAGCATGAACGCGCCGAGGCTCACGGCGAGCGCACCATGTCGCATTGAGTTCAGAACCTCTCGCTTCATAGATTTATTCCTGTTCATCCTGCATAATCGAAGAATGACAATCGAAGAGCATCGCGCAAACTATATGCCAATATCATCTTTCTGCCGATAAGCCCCGCTGAAAATCTTATCGCGCCGGAACGGAATGCTCAATCCAAAAACCGTCACTACGGAAGGGAATTGAACCGGTTTCATAATATATTGGTATTAAATTAAATACACATGTCGCCCAGCTTTCGGCCCCGCGCCGGCCAGGCACCATCGATCACATTTTCCCGACCAGGGCGATCCGGTAAACCGATGCTTGCGATTCACCATCACCTGATCGAAATCAATAAATACCACACGCCGGAGCAAATTGCAACAACAAGAAAGTCTTTAACTCCATGAAATGACGTTTGTTAAATGAGCTCTCCGAATGGGGCACCCCGGAGGCTCCCGCATCATCCTCGGGGACATGGCAGGAAACCTGGCATATGCGAAGCAACGGTTCGCCGTCGACCGCCCTATCGCTTCACTTCGACGACGGAATTTTGAGAGCCGAAACCATCCTTGGCCTTTTTGGGATTCCCGGGATCGGGGATCCATTTTTCGCCGTCGATGAGGAACTTGTACTCATAGCGTCCGGGTTGCAGCGGGAGCGTGATCGACCATGCCCCCTTCTCCTCGCGATCATACATCGGATCCGCGGTAGTCGACCAGCTGTTGAAATCGCCGACGATCACAACCCTGTGCGCCTTGGGCGCATAACAGATGAATTGCACTCCTCCATCCACATCCCGGGGTCCTGCCGACGGGTAATTCCTCGCTCCCATTTCCGGGACCCTCGGCCCGCATGACGCAACGAGAACGGCGAGCGCAATACAGAACACGGAACGGAAATGAATCAAACGACGCATCATATTCACGGCACGATCAGCAGATTCGCCTTCCCTCCTCTTCCATCGTCGATGACCCTCGGATTTTCCGGATCGAGAAGCCACTCGGCCTCATTGACGAGAAATCGATAGCGGTAGCGGCCGGGCCCGAGGCGAACCGCGAGCTCCCACACGCCCGTATCGGCGGTTTTCCCCATAAGGCCCACGAGAACCTCGCCTTCTTCGGCATCCCCCCGCGCCCAGTTGTTCCGAGGCCAATCTCCCGCGAGCTGCACCGTCCGCGCCGAGGGAACCTTGACCCGGAACGTGACCGTATCGCCATCGATGCTCGGCGAACCGAGCGATCTCTCGAGATACCGGCCGCAGGAGATCGAAAGCAGAACGACTGCCGTTACCGCGCAAAGCCGCGTGACCGCATTCAAGCAATGCCGCATGCCCCGATTATAATACCATCGCATCAGAAAGTAAAACCCGCTTCGAAGGTCACGACCCAATCCTCCGCGAGCGATTCCTCGGCATCGAGGACGGCCTCCATCGAAACCGCTTCGCCGCTCGCGGCGAGCGCGCGAAAAACGCCGCGGTCCATGAGATACTCTTGCCTTCCATGATCGGAAAAAGCATAGAGCCATTGGTCGAAGGCGTATGGATTGACCCCTGTCCCGACGGCGCACCAGAGCCCTTTCCTGATGCTCCCGCGAACGGAAAGAAACGCGTCGACGAAGTCCCTTCCTACACTTCCATACTCGTATGAAACGCCGCGCATATCGAGGAGAAACGTCACGCGCGGGTGCACCGCCATTCCATTCACCAGACGGATCTCCCCGAAACGGGGCCCATCACCCGTGCCGTCCCATCGCCGGGTGATTTCGAACAGGAGACCGGTTCCCCAGGGAAGATTCCCGGGAGGCTCGCGTTTCCAGCCGCAGGAAAGCTTCGCCTCGCAGACTTGCCTCGAGGAGAGGAACGGTACACGATCGTAGGTGAGCTCGTCCCCATCGAGCCAGAAGTTCGTCCTGCCGAGCCAGAATATCGAGCCGGTATTCATGGCGGAGTACTGCTCGAGTTTCCCCGCGAGACCGATCGAAAGCACGGAATCCCCGAAAACGAAGCTCCCGCCGAGGCCCGATCGTGATCCATCCGGTCTTCCGCCCCTTGCGGCCTGCTCCCCTTCGAGCGTCGTCCGGTTGAACAGCAGCTCGGCACGCGATCTCTCGCCCGCGCGCGAAATCCCTACGGAGAGCCGATGCCCGTGTTCCCATTCGCGTTCGATCGAGACATCCTGGATAGCGCTCGCGCCTTCGGCGTTCTTGAAAAGCCGTCCCGTCGCCGAAAGGAAGCTCCTGCCGAAGAGAAGCTCGCCATCAAGAACCACGCCGCTCTTCGGGGGAACCGAGAAGGAGAAGCCCTGAAACACGTTCCGCTCGTACCCGACGGAAAAATCGCCGCTCATCGACGGAAAACGCCAATATCCGTCTTTCGGTCTTCGGTTCTCCCTGAACAGGTATCGAACCGTTGCGTTTCTTATCTTCGCCCCGAGCCTCAGACCGTAAAAGTCCGAATCCACAAAATCGCGGCGGGAGAAAAGATCGGATGAATCGGCCGTCCCCTCGAGCCCCGAGCGGTAACCGCGCAGGCGGCTCGCATAGAGGAAACGACCATCGAGGTTGAGAGGCAAGATCCCCTCCAATTCCACTCCTCGACAGAACAGGCTCGCCGGGTAGCGGTAGGGACCGACCGTTCCAATGAGCCCGATCGGGTCGCCGAGATCGATTGCCGCGGCCGGACGGCTGAAGGCGCGGAGCATTCCCCGTTCGAAACGATACGAAGCGAGGCCGCGCAGCAGAAAGGCTCTTCCCGTGCCCGATTCCCCCTCCGGGAACTCCTCGGTCATACCGACCGCGAGATCGGCGTCGATCCGCTCGTCGACCGCGCCCTTGATCCCCCACTCGGAGCGGAGCGATCCCGCTCCGCCGCTTTGGACCGCATCGATCCGAACGACGGGTGAGAGACTGGTTTTCGCGGATCCGGCGCGCTTGCCCGCCGATTCCGCGAGGACAACCTCGAGGACGCCGTCCCGTTCCATGAGTATGAAACACGAGTTGCCGTTCGAGTCGAGGCAGGGATTGTCGGTATCCGGTTTCGTGACGCCGTCCGCGAGGAAGCGATACCGGTACGTTCCCGGAAGGAGATAGAGCCGTATCTCGAAACCGCCTTCCGCCTCGACCATGAGATCCATCGTCGGATTCCAACCGTTGAAATCGCCGACAAGGAACACCTTCCCGGCCGTGAACCCTCCGATCCTGAAGACGACCTCTTCCTCTTCGATGCCGACCGAAGCACGGCACTGCGCCGCGACGAAAATGGCGAGGATGCAGGAAACAAACAGCGCACAGTGCCGTTTCATCTTGTTCCTTCACCTCCGAACCATATCCGCGTGAAGAGCATGATGAACCGGTCTTTCGAGACAGGATTTGGATCAAACGCATACATGCTGAATGAACGGTCAAGCTGGATATTTTCATCCCGCGGCGCGAACGTCCCGAGCGAGGCCTGGAAAAGGAATCTCTCGCGTGGCCTGAATTCGATTTCGACGTTGTAGAGACTCAGGCGCGAGCTGTAGAGGTAGAGCGCGCTCCTCGCCGCGACACGCGAGCCGAAATTGAGGGTCCCCCGAGCCAGGTATGAGAGAAGGTTTCCGTCGCCGAGATCGTCGATGCGCGCCGTAACGGCGATTCGGGAGAATGAGTTGTCGTCGATGATGGAAATCGTCGCCGCGCTCCTCTCGCCCGCCGCGCACAGGATGCTCTCCCTGAGCTCGAAGCCGCCCCGGTACCGCATCCGCGCGCTTCCGACGAGCCGGCTGAAATCCTGCCCCCACCATTCGCCGTCCGCGGCGTCGACGGAAAGAAGCGCGTCGTAATTCGCCGGTTTCCACCAGGCCAGTAGGTAGCTTTCGCGCAGTCCACGCGCGAACTCTCCTTCGAGGTTCGTAACTGCATACCCGGCATAACGATACCCCGGCACGAGACCGGCGGTGCCGAGATCGCCCATACCGAGCCGCAAACCTTCTATCTCGGCCGCAAAGGCGTCGCTATCCGAGAACAGCGCTCCGAGTTTGTCGAGTCGCGCCGCGCGCCAATTCAGATCGAAAAGGGCGTTGTTTCGCAACTCTCTCCACCCGCCGCTCTGCGTCCGCGCGATCTCGGCCAAAAGATCGATCCCCCTCACCCTGAATCCGAGGTCCGTCCCGACGGTGATCCGGTCACCGTACCATCGATCGCGCATTTCCGAGATCGTGAACCCGGCATGCCAGCGCGCTCTCTGAAACCCCTCGAGCCTGAACACGCGAAGACGATCCTCGCCTCCGTGAAACGAAGGCAGTCCTCCATGAATCGCGACATCGTCACGAAGAATCGATTCGATATAATTCAAGGAGAGATGGGCGCCCGCGTTTACATCGAGCGCGATCCCTTCGCCGCGATCGACGAGGGCCCACGACTCGTCGGACACCAGCTTGAGAAGCCTTTGATCGGTGCGATACACCCGTTCACGGGAGAAGAATCTGCCCGAGACCGCGCCTCCGAGAAAATCGAAGCCGATGTGGCCCTGGTCGAGAATAAACTGCTGCTCCTGATACTCACCTCCGAAGCGGAAGCCGGTCGCGCCTTTCGCAAAAACGGCGATGCATCGAGAATGAGTGATCTCTCCGAGAACTGCGAGACGGTCGTTGAAATGTGAATACGCATCTCTGTCATTCCACGGAAAATTGGGGGGCATGGTGTTGACATCGATGCGGCTCCGGTAAAGCGCCGTCCATTTGAAAACGAGCGAGGAATCGGGGCGTTCCTCCGCACGAGCCGGCCTCAGAATCGCGCATACGAACAGAGCGCCCGCAATGAGCGCCGCGCACGAGCCCCGTTTGCAGCCCTTATTCCCTGCTCTCACGGCGTCTCCCTGTCCGGTCTATCGGGAAGATACGCCTCGCAAGCGAGCGTCCAGGTCACTCCCTCATCCTCATTCGCCGCGAATGCAATCGAGCTTCCGAATCGCGTGCCGGTCCAGCGCGCTCCTCCCGTCACGCGGCCGTCCGAGAAACCCGCCAGGAGCTCGATCGGCACGGCGGTTTTCACAGCCATCCCGTAATGGAGCGTCGTCCGGCCCGCTCGGCGCATGGTCGCGAACGAGAGGACGATCCTGTCCTCCCAGAAGTACGAGGCGCCCCACCGTTGCACGCGGCGCCATGCCTCCTCGCCGCGCGTTTGATCGGAATGCGCGTCCCTGATATTGCCGGCCGAATACGCGAACGCCACGATGGGGAGGGGTTTCAGTATGATTCCGGCGTCGCCGCTCGCCATCCAACGCGAATCCTTTTCTCCGGGATCCGCCTCTTTCCACGAGAGCCCCCCGACCGTCGCGCTCGCCCCGAGCGCGAGGAACGATCCCTGAGTCCCTTCGATGAGCCGGTGCGCCGCGCTCATGGCGAAAAGGTTGTTCGATTCGCTTTCGGAGCCGAAACGGTACCAGCCGATGGCTCCCCGCGTGTTCCCCTTTCCCGTCGCGAAAGCGACTCTCGATTCGCGCCCCCCACTGATTCCCGCGGGCTCGGCGTAGTCAAGATACAACGCGGGATTCGCCGACGCGACGATCCCCGCCGGATTCACGAACAGCGCCGCGGGGCCGTCGGCGAGAGAGACGAGCGCGCCTCCCATCGCCTGCGATCGGGCTATGGCGGAAGATTCGTTGAGATGGGCCTCGGCGCGCGCGCCGGATAGCCACAAGGCAAGGAGCACAAGGAGGTGCCGTTTCATCACTGGGGACCCTTGGCCTCGTCGAGCCTTCTTAAACCTTCGAGAATCAGATGATCAAGCTTGACCTCGAGAAGAATATCCTCGTCCTGGGGAAGAACGTCGTGGAAGAAGATAAATTGACCCTTTCGCCATGCCAACACCTCGTAGACGACCTCTTTCATCTGCTCCTGTATCGCTTCGGCGAGGGAATTGTAGTCGAGATAGCCGCGTTCGATGAGCGCGTTGCCGATCCGGCCGCGGCCTTCCTTCGACACGTAATCGTGGAGCACCTTGCCGAGCTGCTCCTCCGTCAGCCATCCCTTTTCGATGAGGAACTTGCCCAGCTTCTTCTTTCGCGTGTCCATCGTGGCATAGATGAGCTCCCCCTTCCTGAAATAGAAGCTCGCCACGTTGTCATGCGTCACAAATTTGATCTCGCCCGTGAGAAGCGAGAAACTCATGATCTGAAATGCGACCGAGGGTTCGAGTATCGAAATGTCCCCCCCAAAATCCATCACGAACCTCCTTTGCCGCCGCATCCGCCGCTCGGGCGTTCGGGCGCCACTTCTCTCAACGCCTGTTCCTGAGAACGGCCTGAGCCGCCGCGAGAATCGCGATCGGCACGCGGAACGGGGAACAGCTCACGTAGTTGAATCCCGCCGCGTGACAGAACTCTACCGACGAAGGCTCCCCACCATGCTCGCCACAGATACCCACCTTGAGATCCGCCTTGACGCTCCTTCCCTTCTCGACGCCGATCCTGACGAGGGCGCCGACTCCTTCGACGTCGAGTTTCTGGAACGGATCGCTCGGCCAGATCCCCTTCGCCAGGTAATCGCCGAGAAACTTGCCCGCGTCGTCACGGCTGATCCCGAGCGTCATCTGCGTAAGGTCGTTCGTACCGAAAGAGAAGAAATCCGCGACGGCCGCGATCCGGTCCGCGGTGAGCGCCGCCCGTGGGATTTCGATCATCGTCCCGACGAGATACTCGACGTTCACACCCGTCTCCTTCTGAACCTCGGTCGCGACGCGCTCGACGATCGCTCGCTGGAGCTCGAGCTCCTTCACGTCCCCCACCAGCGGAATCATAACCTCCGGCCGCGGCCTCTTGCCCTCCTTCACGAGAGCGCACGCCGCTTCGAATATTGCGCGCGCCTGCATCTCGGTGATCTCGGGATACACGATCCCGAGCCTGCACCCGCGGTGCCCGAGCATCGGATTCGCCTCATGGAGCGATTGCACCTTTTCGGCGAGCCGCTCCTTCGACACGCCCATCTTCTTCGCGAGAGCGGCGATATCCCGATCCTCGTGCGGGAGAAACTCATGGAGAGGAGGATCGAGTGTCCTGATCGTCACGGGGCGCTCCCCCATCTCCTCGAATATCCCCCGGAAATCGTCCCGCTGCATGGGAAGAAGCTTCGCGAGGGCTTTTCTTCGCCCCTCCTCGTCGGCGGCGAGTATCATCTCGCGGACGGCGTCGATCCGATCGCCTTCGAAGAACATGTGCTCGGTGCGGCAGAGGCCGATCCCTTCGGCGCCGAAGGCGACCGCCTTGGCCGCCTGGTCGGGACGGTCCGCGTTGGCCCTGACGCCCAGGGTGCGGATGCCGTTCGCCCACGACATAAGCTCCTGAAAATCCCGGTAGAGAGCGGACTCTGCGCCGTCGAGAGTTTTATCGATGAGCACCTGAAGCACCTCGGACGGGCGGGTCTCGATAGTGCCCTCGATCACCTCTCCCGTCGTTCCGTCGATCGAGAGAAATTCGCCTTCGCGTATCGTCCGGCCTCCCGCCTCGATGACCCGTTTCCGGTAGTCGATGGCGAGATCCTTCGCCCCGACGATGCATACCTTCCCCATCTGCCGCGCGACGAGCGCGGCATGAGAAGTAGCGCCCCCCGCCGAGGTGAGAATGCCCCGAGCGGCGCTCATTCCCCTGATGTCCTCGGGGCTCGTTTCGACCCTCACGAGAATGACTTCGTCGCCGCGCCCCACCCACTCTTCGGCGTCCACGGCGTTGAAAACGACCTTCCCCGTCGCGGCCCCGGGCCCCGCGTTGATCCCCTTCGCCACGAGCCTCCCCTCCCGAATCGCGGCGGCCTTGCCGGCGGGGTTGAACACGGGGCGAAGGAACTGGTTGAGCTGCTCCGGCTCGATCCGGCGAATCGCATCTTCCTTCGCGATGAGCCCTTCCCGCACCATGTCGATCGCAATCTTTATGGCGGCGAAGCCCGTTCGCTTGCCGGAGCGCGTCTGAAGAATCCACAGGCGCCCGTTCTGGATCGTGAATTCGAGATCCTGCATATCGGCATAATGCCGCTCGAGTGCGGTTCGCACCTTTTCCAACTCGAGGTACAGCGCCGGCATCTCCTCCTCGAGAGAGAGCGTTCCCTGATCCAGCTTGTTCCTCAGGTTAATGGACTGCGGCGTGCGAATCCCGGCCACGACGTCCTCCCCCTGCGCTTTCATGAGGTATTCGCCATAGAACACGTTCTCGCCCGTAGCGGGATTTCTCGTGAACGCGACGCCGGTGCCCGAATCGTTCCCGAGGTTCCCGAAAACCATCGCCTGAACGTTGACCGCGGTTCCCCACGTCGCGGGAATGTTATTGAGCCTCCGGTAGGTCTCGGCGCGCTCGTTATGCCATGAGTTGAACACGGCGCCGGTCGCCTTCCAGAGCTGCTCGTCCGCGTCGCGCGGAAAATCGACGCCGAGCCTGCTCCTGATCATCGCGAGATACCGCGCGATGAGATCCTTGAGATCGGCAACGGTGAGATCCACGTCCTTATCCGCCCGTGCCTCTTTCTTCTTCGCCGAAAGAAGCTCTTCGAACGGATCGGCGTCGTCCTTTTTCACCGGCTTGAGCCCCAAAACAACGTCGCCGTACATCTGGATGAATCTCCGGTAGCAGTCATACGCGAAGCGCTCGTCCCCGGTCGATCGTGCGAGCACCTGCACGGTGTCGTCGTTGAGACCGAGGTTCAGGACGGTGTCCATCATGCCGGGCATGCTCGCGCGGGCACCGGAACGTATCGAGAGAAGAAGCGGCGCCTCCGCGCCCCCGAACTTCCCGCCCATGACCTTCTCGACGGCGCGGAGGTTCTCCTCGACCTCTTCCCGAAGCCCCGGCGGATAGGCGCCGCTATGCTCGTAGAAATAGGAACAGACCTCCGTCGATATCGTGAATCCCGCCGGCACGGGAATCCCAAGATTCGTCATCTCGGCGAGCCCGGCACCTTTCCCGCCGAGTATCTCCTTCATATTCTTGTTTCCTGCGGCCTTGCCGCCTCCGAAGAAGAATACGAATCTGGACTCCACCGGGGACCTCCTATCTTAAATCATGTCAACATGTTGTGTGGCATCCTGCAGCATGCGCCCCACCCGGCGAGTTTATTCCCAACAGGCCGCAAATGGCAATGGAATTATACTCAGGATGGGAAGTCAGCGGACGAGAACGGCCTTTATGGTCCTTGTGGAGCCCCCGGAGCTTATGGCGAGAAAATAAACCCCGCTCGCGACACGATCCCCCCGTTCGTTCGTGCCGTCCCAGTTGAGCGTCAGGGACCGCTGAACGGCTCTGCTCTCGGCGAGAGTCTTGATGTGCGCTCCACGGATATCATAGACCTTGACCGTCACCGCGCTCGGAGCATTAACCGTGACGCAAATGCTCATCGAAGCATTGAAGGGATTCGGGAATGCGGCCACCGAGAGATCGGAACGGACAGGCCGCACGGCCAGCATCGCGTTCGGGATACCCCACCCATACGTGTTGTCGGGAGCCGCGCTCCGGGAAGACGTGGCGCGGAGTGTGTCCCGCATTTCCATCGGGCTCCAATCGGGATGGATCTCGAGCAACAGGGCGCAGACGCCCGCGACGATCGGCGCCGCGAATGAGGTCCCGTTGTACGAACCATATCCGGTCGAAATCGACACGCTCCGCACGCCCACCCCCATCGCCGTGAAATCGGGCTTCGTGCGACCATCGGCGGTCGGGCCGCGCGAGCTGAACGACGCGATCGCGCCGGTGCGATCGACCGCGCCGATTGCGAGCACGCTGTCTCCGTCCGCCGGAGCCACGAGTCCGGAGGTTCCCTCGTTCCCGGCGGAATTGACGACGACGATCCCATGGGACGCGGCGATGTCCGCGGCTCGGGTGCACAGGGCCGTATTGCCGTCGAGCTGATCAGGCGTATACCACTGAATATACCCGAGCGAGCTCGTGACGACGTCGGCGCCCGCGCTGTCCGCCCATTCGATGCCCGCCACCCAGTGATCCTCCTCGATGAAGGTCTCGGAGCCTACAATCTCGGTCTTGGCGAGAAGATACCGCGCGCCCCACGCCGGGCCTACGAGATCGCCCTCCGCGTGCCCCGCGATGACGCCGAGAACTTGCGTGCCGTGTGTGTCCTGTCCGGTCGGGTCTCCGGATTCGTTGGAAGTCACGGAATCGTTATTGATAAAATCGTACTGCGCCTCAACCTGGACGTCCGCGAGCGCCGGATGATCGAGCCTGAAACCCGTGTCGAGAATCGCGATGAGAACGGGGCCGCCACCCGATACACTCCCTGAACCGTTATAGCCCCCTTCGAGAAGATCAATGGCGCCCACTTGGTTCAGCTGGTCGAAACTTTCCCCGTAATCGATGCCGCATTCAGCGCAAGCCGCGCGCGCCGAAAACGATCCGCGCGGCGGTTCCGCCGTCGGATCGGGGAGCCTGCGATGCGAGGCGATGAGGTCGACCGATCGCACGAATCCCAATACGCACACGGCGGGGATCTCACGCGCCTCCATCTCCGCGCTCACCGCGTTGAAATAGCGCGACGCATGACGGATCCTCGTCGCGTGTCCGCGAAGCGAATCGACGTAGCCATGATGAACGGGAAGGTCGCGCGCGCGGGCGGAAGCCTCTCCGCGAAGAACACGGCGGCCGGCCGCCCGCGCGGAAAGACAAAGCGGATTCCCCTTTTCCGCGGCGGATCCCCTATCGGCGAGAAAAATCCAGACAGCAATCGTGTCCGTGGGTCGGGCCGCGGCAAGAAGCTCGCGCAGAGGAGACGAGCATTTCCACGTTGAAGATTCGCCCGGCGACGGGGGGCTCGATCCGGCGCTCGCGACGCTCGCGACGGGCATGGCGAGTAAAGGCGCCACGCCCGCGAGGATCGCGGCCAGAGCCATGCAGCCGGCGCTCCGCGCGATCGCCTCCCGCCCGAATCGAGTGCGTGTACGAAAACTGCGCGTTATTTTCCCCTCCGACGGCCCTGCGGCGCGGGCCGGTGAAACCGTCCGATGCCGAGGTAATGCGCTATGTTGGCATCCTGTTCCATCTTCGGCGCGATGAGCTTTTTCGACGTCGTCATGATCACCGTCACCCCGGGACCGTGACCGCTGACGACACAGGAGCCGTGGACGACGACCCCGATCGTGATCGCGTCCGATTTGATCGACCTCCCGAACCTGCAGTCCGCGTCCCGGATTGCGATGACGTCGCCGAGGCGAAGGCTCTCGAGCCCGTATTTCTGCGTGAGGTCCGTATCCGAGACCTGTATGTCGAAATCCCCGCTGAAGCTGTGCCGCGATCCCGTCCCCGAACCCATGATCGAGGCGGGAATGACATGTGTCACCGGCACGACGAGCTGATTGCCCTGAGCGACTATTCCCATCTTCTGGAGCAGCTCCGGATCGAGGCTCATCACCTGCACGTCGGGAAAATCCCTGAGCTTGAGCCCCTGACCGACCGCCTTAATCTGGATGCGGTCGCCGACGACGAGCTTGTCGAGAACGGACGGCGCAAAATCCACGATGACGTGCTCCACGCCGCCGTGCTTGCCCGTCACGAAACCCCGCGCCTGCAGCGCCTCGCCGCTCGCGACGCGCGCCTCGTTTCCGATGCACGCGAGGATGCAAAGCGCTCCGAGGCTCGCGCCGTCCCTCTCCCTCTCGTCGAGCGTAATGCTCACGCCGGGCTCCACGTGGTCCCCCGCGAAGCTGAAAGCCGAATCGCCTACGGCCACGTTATACGTGATCCCGCCGACGCCCGGGAGAATGTGAACGCCCCCTCCCTGATCAACGAGGTACGGGTTCTTGAGCGGAATCCGCGGATGAGCAATCCCGCCGATGACCGACTGAATGACGCAGTACTGCGAATTCGTTTTCAGCATTGGCATGTCCCTCACTCCGTAAGGTCGATCAAAGTGTCGAGAACCGTATGCGAAGCCTCCCGGTGCCCGTTGCCCGTATCCTTGACGCCGCCGAAGGGAAGTTGGACCTCGGCGCCTATCGTCGGTCCGTTGACGTAAGTGATCCCCGCCTCGATATCCCTGATCGCCCGGAAGGCGCCGTTCACGTCCTTCGTATAGATCTAGCTCGAGAGCCCATAACGGGTATCATTCAAAATGCGTATGGCGTCGTCGAGATCGGACGCCTCGAGAACGGAAAGGACGGGACCGAATATCTCCTCCTGTGCGATCCGCGCATCCGGCGCGACCTCGGCGGGGCCGCTCTTCGGGAACAGGCCTATGCAATCCTCGGTATCGGCCGGGTTTCTGTTCTCGAAGAATTCACCCCCTGCCGGAGGGATCCATTTTAAGGAACCATCGTGAACGTTCTGCGGTAAAATGGGATGCTCCCAGAAAAAATGGCGCACGTCAAGATGATTGAAGAGCTTGGATGACCTTCCCCGCTCATCGTGCAACCGTTTTCTCCGTCGGCGCGCGAGGCGAGAGCAAAAAAAAGCCGCCCCCCCAACGGGGGCGGCTCGCTCCGGACGAGCGCCGGTTCACCTGATAACGACGATCTTTCCGTACTGATCGGATCCGTCGGCGGAATTCTTGCAGCGGTAAATATAAACGCCCGAGCCGACATCCTCGTCGCGCTGATTCTTCACGTTCCAGGAAATGATCCCGTCGTCCCCCATCGGGCTGCTGTGATGCGCCTCCCATATGAGATCCCCCGACACCGTATAGATCTTGATGTCGGCTTCCTTCGGCAGATTGAAGAACTTGATGCTGCCGTCGGGATAGTTGTGATAGAAGGAATGCGTCTCCGCCGAGGTCCCGGAGCGATAGGGATTCGGAACCGCAAAAACCAGCCGCATGTCGGTACCCGCGCCGATCGTCATCGTGATGATCTTGCCCACGCCTTCGCACGGCACCGGATTCTCCGGATCCGCGGGATTCGACAGATCCTCGTCGCAGATAAAATTATCCCTCTTGTTGAACTGCGTCATGCCCCTGAAATAGCCCCTGTCGAAGCACGTCACGATGTAATAATAGGTGAATCCGGGGAACGCATTCTCATCGACGAACTCGTAGTACGGTCTTCCTTGCGCATCCATCCTCGGCCACTCGCGGAAATAGAGCGAATCATACCTGACCCCGATATAGGCATCATCGCGCGAGAGCTCGGATATGACGCTCATATGGGTCGGCATCGAAGATAGCCCTCTCCAGATATGGAAGCCTTCATTCGTCTGGAGATCCACTTCAAAAGAGGCGGGGCCTCCGGTGAACGTCGAATCGACGATCAACGCGCTGAAAGCGAGGCCGATGCCGAGCTTGAGCGTATCGCCCGTCGCCCTTCCGATCAGATTGAGCGGAACGATATCGCCCGGAGTATAGGATCCCGTGCCGCCCGGAACAGGGTAACTCGCGCCGAGATTGAATTCCCTGTAATACGTGTCGAAGCGATCACGCAATTCGGCATACATCTTGATGGAAGGTTCGACTCCGATCGTGTCCACCGTAACCTTATTGACAGGCGGGATTGGCCCGACCATGAGGGTTCGATCGATGGTTCCATTGTAAATGCCGGTGATGGTGACCTGAGAGATATTCGGATCGGGTCCCCGCCAGTTGGTCCAGTGCCGCGATCCCGTAATCGAGCCCGGAATCGAGTCGATCAATGCACCCGGCGGATACCAGCCGACGACGATATTCTGTCCGTCTCTTCTCACGTAGACGGAATCGGGCGGCACAATATCCAACCTCATTGTATCCACGGCGCTCTGCGCCCGCGCATCGATGCACAGGGCCGAGATACCGAGGAGCAAAAGAACAAAAGCTATTCCCCGTCGAATCAGACTCACCGTGCCTCCTTTTCAGTCCTCTGCAGCCGGGCAACGATCATGGGGTTGCCAGAATCTGCCATTTCCGGAACATCGCGTCGATAACGGCCTTGCCCTGCGTCCGGTCGAAGAACCACAACTCGAAGCCCAAATGCGCGCTCGGCGCCGCCACGGCGACTCCAGCCGATACCTCCGGAACGACATGCGCATACTTCGTCGCAAAGATCGCCACCGTCTGGTTGTTGAGACAGGAATTCGTGTTTTTCGCCTTCATGCGGTACATCGGATGGAAGCATCCCTGGCTCGTCACGCTGTTCCGGTTCATCCAGTAAGCGGGATCATAGACCTCGACGGGGGTGAATCCGCCGGGCCGGGGGGACGGTTCGTTGGGAGCGTAGTAGCGCCCATCACCCAGAATCACCGACCATAGATTGAGCGCGCTCGGCATGCCTGGAACGCTGTCGTGCCATGCGTCGATCGACTTGACCGCGCCCGGGTACATGCAATCGTAATTGCGTATCTTTCTCATCGGCATGTCCGGATCGGTGCGGAAGCTCCCGTCGATCTTGTCGAGCATCGTGATGCAATAATCCTTGTAGGGGTATGAATTGACGCCGCTCGTATCACCCTCGCAGCCGTCGGAGTTCCCCAGGAGCTCGCATTTGATATTGAGCGGAAAACCTCTCGCTGTATCCGGCACCGGAAGGATCATGGCGAGGCCGGTTTCCCTTTGGGACCCGCCTTCCGTCAGAAGATGCCCCCCCTTCGCGAGAAAGATCGCCAGAAAATTGATCGGGATCGCCGACTGGCTGATCCTGGATTCGGGCGTGAACTGAATGACTTGGTCGATGCAGGTTGTCAAAAGATCGGAACTGAAGGTCCAAACGATATTCTTGTACCGGCCTATCAGGGCTATCTTCGGCGGCGCCGAGTTGTATCCGTCGTACACGGCGTCGTACACGTCGCGCACAGGATCGAATCCGATCGTGCGCCGGCAGTGACCGAGCCAGAGCGAGTCGTGCTGCATCTCCCTCGGGGTAGTGTAGTCCACCTGCACGAAGTCGTTCGTCGAACGGAAATCATCGACCCAGAGAAGGTTGCGGTCCATCGTGAACGGCACGACGCTGATCTCCACCTGCCCCAGGGTCTCCGAGCCCGAGTTGTCCACGCATCGCACATAGAGCGTGTGCACCCCCGAGTACCAGATCGCCCTGCAGCCGAGATTGAACGGGCTGCAATCCGACCCCCAGTCGCTCGGATTGTTCAGATCCGCGACGTCCCACCCGTACTGGTAGCAACTGATCACGCCGCCGTAGTCGGAGGCATCCCCCCACCACCGGAAGTTCAGCTCCACCCCGGGCGGAAGATCGCGCCTCTCTCTCTTCGAATTCGTCCCCGTGAACTGGAATCCCCCGA
>JBAZPL010000031.1:0-18358 GCA_041648155.1 Candidatus Krumholzibacteriia bacterium | reverse complement strand
TAGGAGTGTGCGTTGCCCGGAGCAGCCGCAGCGGCGCAGTGCCGAGGAATTCAGTTGACTTTTCTGCGCAATTGCGGATGATTATTACGGTTAGATGTATTATTGGCGAGCGGCTGCCGCATCGCCCAGGAGGTAACCCCGCGCGGAGGTGGTATCCGGTGGCTAATTTCATTCGTGACAAGGGATTCGTAAAAACCGTATGCTTCATTTGCCTCATCGCCGTTCTCGGCGTCGATCCCCTTCTTGCCGCCTCGGACAAATCCCTGCGGGGAATTCCCACCAATTTTCAGATCATCGAACGGATTTCCGCCGAGACGGTGCAGGAAATCATCTCCGGGATGGGAAGCATCCGGCAGGAAGACGTCGTTCTTCTGAGCAAAACAAAAACCGCGGGCAACGTCGATTTCGTGCTCGAGAACGCCTTCGTCAGGGATATGCGCAACGCGGGAATCAGGCTCGCGATCGAAACGCCGAAGAAGGATGAAGCGGTCGTTACGAGCGGGAACTACCGTCTCTCGTACCAGATCGTACGGCTGTCCCTTTCCTACCCGCGGATCTCGAGAACATGGCGGCTGGGATCGAAGCATGTCGCGCGCGTCGCTCAGGCGGACGTGTTCGTCCAGTTCATCGATCTCGCGACGGGCGATATCGCCTGGGTCAAGGAGATCCACAAGGAATACAAAGACACGATCGATTACTCCAAGCTCAAGCTGGTCGAAGAGGCGCAGTATGATTTCACGAGGCCCTCGCGGAGCGAATTCAAGATGACGAAGCTTCTCGAGCCGCTCGTCGTGGGCGGGATCGTAGTCGGTCTCGTATATCTATTTTTCTCCAATCAGAGCAGCAAATAGGTCGCTTTTCTGAAGGATTACGGCGATGCGTTCTCTTCCCGTTGCACGATGCCTCGTATCGCTCGGCGTGTTCGCGCTTCTCGCGGCGACCTCATGTAATCGCGAGCCGATCCTCGACAAGGCGGCGAAAGAATATGCCGCGGGACGCTGCCGGGAAGCGGTTTTCCTTATCCGTCACAGCATCAAGAGGGGGCAGTCGCCGTCGCCGGAGCTCCTGTTTCTTCTCGGCAGGTCCTGGCTCAAGTCGGGAAGCGAGGCGGAAGCGCGGAGCGCCTTCGAGGACTGCAGAAAGAAAGATGTTTCGTACGGACCGAAGATCGCCCGATTCCTGAAGGACGAGGCGACGGCGAGCATCAAGTCGCTCGACATCCCGCGCGGGAAACGGATGATCATGCTCGCCCTGAGCTTCCAGAGCGGGCTCGATTTCGGGGAATACAACGTGGTGGTGGGGAAGCTCCATCTCGAACGGCGCGAGTTCGACATGGCGATTGCGTACCTGGAAAAATATCTGAACGCGTTCCCCGACGCGCCGAACGCCGCGGAAGCGATGATAGACCTCGCCGCGGCGTATGAGAAGAAGGGGGACGTCGATCAGGCGATCTCCCTCTACCGGAGATTCCAGGAACGCTATCCGCGCAGCCGGCTCGCGTCGAACGCTCTCTGGGAGCTCGAGAATCTGCTTCTCAAGGAGGCCGAGAATCTGTACCGCGACGGCGCCGGGAGCGAAGCGGAGTCGCTTCTCGCGGGGCTTGCCCCGGTGGCGGGAAGCCCGCTTGTGAAGGAACGGACCAATTTCCTTCTCGGGGAGATCAGTGAGGGTCGGGGAGACGTGAAGGAGGCCGTGCGGTACTACCGTGAAGTCGTGAACTCGGGATCGAGCGGAAGGCTCGTGCAAAAAGCAAAGGAGAACATTGAGAGACTCGAGATGCCGAAGAGGCGCAGGTAAGATGCGCGTCGTGGCCATGATCCTCGCGCTCGCGGCGCTCGCCGCCGCATCGTGCGGAGGCCCGTACACGCCGAAAATAATGAATCTCGCGACCGACAAGCTCGCCCTCGCCGACCGGCTGTTCGACAAGGGCTCCTATGGAAGGGCTGCGGTCGAATACAAGGATTTTGTCGCGACGTTCGCCGGGGACGAGCGGAGCGACTACGCGCAGTACCGTATTGCCGAATCGTACCGTTTTGACAAAGAGTACGCTCTCGCCGAGGTCGAATACCGGATCCTCATCAACGATTACGGATACAGCGACTACGTCGACGACGCGTTCTTTCTCGATGGTGTGTGCGCCTTCAGACAGACTCCCCGATTCGAGCAGGACCAGACGAAGAGCTACCAGGCGCTCGAGCGGCTGAACCGGTTTCTGCAGACGTTTCCCGCGAGCACGCGCCTGGAGGAAGCGCGGACGATGATCCGGGAAATACACGTGAAACTCGCGCATAAGGATTTTACGGCGGCGAAGCTCTATTTCTCGAAGAAGCGTTACGACGCCTCGCTCGTGTACCTGCGCAAGATCATCGATCTCTATCCCGAGACGATCTGGGCGGCGCGGAGCCGTTACTACCGCGCGTACATCGGGGAAACCAAGGGAGACGCGGTGGGGGCCATCGAGGATTACCGGAGCGTGCTCCAGTTGAAGGACGCGATTCCCGAGAAGGCGGAAGCCGAGAAACGCCTCAGGTTTCTGGAGCGGAAGGCGGGAGGAACACGGAACGCGGATGGAGGCTAGGAAGGAAAAGATAGGGCTCTTCGGCGGCTCGTTCGACCCGATTCATACGGGGCATCTCATTCTCGCGCAGGCCGCGGTGAACGTCGTCGGTCTCGCGCGGGTCATCTTCATCCCGACAGCGATTCCGCCCCACAAGCGGGACGTTCCCCTCACGGATATCGAAACGAGGACCCGGATGGTCGAGCTCGCGATCAGGGGAAATCCCCGCTTCGAGCTCTCGCGCATCGAGGCCTCGCGCGGCGTTTCGTATACCTACCGGACCGTGCGATCCTTCGCCGCGCAGGGATACGGAAAAGAGGAGATTCATCTCCTGCTCGGGGGGGACATGCTCGAGGAGATAGTCGAGTGGCGCATGCCCGGCGAGATATTTTCCCATGCGACCGTTCTCGTCATGCTGCGGCCCGGGCACGGGCGTCTGCCGGCGCTCCCCGCGGAGACGGCGCTCATCTGCATGACGGCGGGCGCCAACGCGATATCGTCGCGGTCGATCCGCGCGCTCGTGCGGGAGGGGAAATCGATACGATATCTCGTTCCCGACGTGATCGAGCGATTCATCGCCGCGCATTCCCTCTATGGGCCGGGAATCTGATATGAACCCTGCCGGGAATCTCTTTATCGTGGATGGGCACGCGCTCGCGTATCGGGCCTACTTCGCCTTGATCAGGAATCCGCTCGTCAATTCGAAGGGGGAGAATACGGGAGCCGTTTTCGGTTTCATCCGCATGCTGCTTCTCCTCATCAGGAAATACGAGCCGCGCTACCTCGCCGTCGTTTTCGACAGCGGCGAGGAGACCGAACGCCACCGGGAGTTTCCCGCCTACAAGGCCCATCGTCCGGAAATGCCCGATGAGATGGCGGAGCAGCTTCCCGTCATCTTCGAGGCGACCCAGGCCCTCGGGATACGGATGATCATCGAACCGGGGATCGAGGCGGACGATCTCATCGCCTCTCTCGCGCGGAAGGCAAACGCGGCGGGCCTCGACGCGACGATCGTTACGGGAGACAAGGATTTTCTCCAGCTTCTCTCCGATCATATCCGCATCATCCGCCCCGAAAAGGGGACCGCGCTCGAGGAGGAAATCGGTCCCGGGTTCTGCGAGGAGCGCTTCGGCCTCGAGCCGAAGCGCGTTATCGATCTTCTCGCCCTCATGGGGGACAGCTCGGACAACATTCCGGGCGTCAAGGGAATCGGCGAGAAGACGGCGCTCAAACTGCTCCATGATTTCGGTTCCCTCGACGCCCTGTACGAGCGGATTGACGAGGTGGAGCCGGAGCACGTTCGGGAGAAGCTGAAGAGCGGCGCGGAGAGCGCGTATCTTTCCCGCGAGCTCGTGACGCTTCGGGACGTCGATGTCGAATTTTCCCTGCCCGCGCTCGAGCTCGGCAAGCCGGAGCAGCAACGGCTCACCGACCTCCTTCTCCGGCTCGAATTTCACCAAATCCTGAAAGAGCTTTCTCTCGCCGAGACGACCGAAGTCGCGGAGAGAACGTACACGCTCGTCGGAGAGGGAGATCTCGATGATCTCGCGCGCCGTCTCGGCCGCTCGCGGGAGTTCGTTTTCGACGTCGAGACGACGTCGGTCGATCCGCTGAACGCGGAGATCGTCGGCATTTCATTCAGCACGGGCGAGCGAACGGCCTCCTACGTTCCCGTCTCGACGGCGCCGGGAGGTACCCCGGGGCTGTTTCAGGCGGTTGACGAGGCGAGCGGCGTCGCGCTGGATCGCGTGCGCGAGGCCCTCGGACCGGCTCTGGCCGACGAATCGATCGCCAAGATCGGGCACAACATCAAATTCGATTGTCTCGTCCTCGAAGCGCACGGGTTTTCGGTAGGCGGCGTCGCGTTCGACACGATGATCGCCTCCTACTGCCTCGATCCGGAGCGGCGTTCGCATTCGCTCGACAACCTCGCGCTCGAGTTCACGCGCCACCGGAAGATCCCGTACGCCGGGCTGTTTCCGGCCGGGGCGCGGGAAAAGGATATCAGATCGGTGCCTCTCGATCGGCTCCGCGAGTATTCGTGCGAGGACGCCGACTACACGATGCGGCTCAAGAACCTTTTCGAGAGCAGCCTCGGAGAGCTCGGGTTCGAATCGCTCTTCAAGGACGTCGAGATGCCTCTCTGTCTTGTGCTGAAACGGATGGAGCAGGAAGGCGTTGCGATCGACGCGGCGAAGCTCGTCGCGCTGTCAGGAACGGTCGCGAAGGATCTCGACCGCCTCACCGCGGAAATTCACCGGCTCGCCGGCGAGGAATTCAACATCAACTCGCCAAAGCAGCTCCAGAGAATCCTTTTCGAGAAGCTCGGGCTCGCGAAGGCGCGGAAAACGAAGACGGGGTTCTCGACCGACGAGGAAGTGCTTTCCGAACTCGCTCGCAGCCACCCGATCGCCGTGAGCGTACTGGGGCACCGGCAGCTCTCGAAGATGAAGAGCACGTATATCGACGCGCTCCCGCGCCTCGTGAATCCGCGGACCGGGCGCATCCATACCTCATTCAACCAGACGGTCACGGCGACGGGGCGGCTATCGTCGAGCGACCCGAACCTGCAGAATATTCCCGTGCGGACGGAGCTCGGGCGCGCGATCCGGAGCGCCTTCATTCCGCGGCGCGGGAACATTCTCATGGATGCCGATTATTCGCAGATCGAGCTCCGGATCATGGCCCATCTCTCGAAGGACGCTGAATTTGTCGAGACGTTCCGCGAGGGGGGGGATATTCACACGAGGACCGCGGCGCGGATCTACGGCACGGATGAGGCAGCGGTGACGGCCGACATGCGCGCACGCGCCAAAACGATCAATTTCGGCGTGATCTACGGGATGGGGCCTCGGGGGCTCTCGAATCAGCTGGGCATCGGGCTCGAAGAGGCGAAGCGGTTCATCGACGAGTATTTCGAGAAATATCCGGGCGTGAAAGGATACATCGATTCCGCGATCGCTCATGCGCGCCTGAACGGCTGCGCCGAGACGCTCCTCGGCCGCAAAAGGCTTCTCGGAGAAATCGACAGCGAGAACAGCCGGGCGAAAAGCTTCTCTGAACGGATCGCCGTCAACATGCCGATCCAGGGAACCGCGGCCGATATGATCAAACTGGCGATGATACGGATCGACCGGGATATCATCGAAGAGGGGCTCGGGAGCCGCATGATACTACAGGTCCACGACGAGCTCGTGTTCGAGGTCGTTCCCGGTGAGCGGGAGCGTCTCGGGGCGCTCGTGAAGGAACGCATGGAATCGGCGCTGGCGCTCGATGTCCCCGTCCGCGCCGACATCGGATTCGGCGAAAACTGGCTGGAGGCGCACCGATGAGGGTTCCCGTCATCGGAGTAACGGGCCCGATCGCTTCGGGCAAAACGACCGTCGCGAAGATCCTCGCCGCCGCGGGCGGCGCCCTCGTCGATTGCGACGCGCTCGGCGCTCGAGCTCTCGAAGCGCCCGAGGTGCGCAGCTCGATCGTCGCCGCGTTCGGCGCCGGGGTGCTCGGTGCCGGAGGAGCCGTGTCGCGCAGGAAACTGGCGCGTATCGTTTTCGCCGGCGACCGGAATCTCGAGCTCCTCAACCGGATCGTCCGGGCGTCTCTCAAGCGGATCATCACGGCTGAAGTGCTGAAGCGCCGCGCGCACGCTCCCTACATTGTGCTTGATGCGGTGCTTCTTTTTCAGTATAAATTCAGGTTCAAAGTGGATTACGCCGTCGTGACAAGGGCTTCCCGGGCGAAGCGTCTCGCACGGATCATGTGCAGGGACGGCGTTTCACGAAGCGAAGCGCTCGCGAGAATCGAGCGCCAGAGGAAGCTCGAAAGCGGCTGGGCGAAGGCCGATGTGTCGATTGCGACGGACGGGTCGCTCGCGCGCGTGCGGTCGGAAGCCGGGAGAATCCGGGATCGATTTCTAGCGCGGCCGAAGACGGCAGAGAGGAAGGCACGATGCAGGAGAAGCTCACGCACCGGGAGATAGAAGAGCGGGTGCTCGACATGGAGCGGCAGCTTTCGGGGCTGCGCGGTTGCCTTTGACCCGGAGGGGATGCGGAAGGATATAGCGGGGATCGAAAAGGAGATGGAAAAGGCCGGTTTCTGGGACGACCGGGAGCGCGCCGAGCAGACCGTCTCGAAGCTCAAGGATCTCAAGGGGAGGCTCGAACCTCTCGGGCGTCTCGATAACGATATCGCGCAGCTCAAGGATCTCCTTTCGATGGAAGGGGGCTCCGAGGATTTGTCGATGCTCGACGAGCTCGCGGGCGAGCTCGTCGGATTGCGCAAACGGCTCGGAAATTTCGAGCTCAGGATCCTCCTTTCGGGGGAGAACGACCGGGGCAGCGCCCTCATGAACATACACCCGGGAGCCGGCGGCACCGAATCCCAGGACTGGGCGGAGATGCTGCTCAGACTCTATCGGAAATATCTCGAGAGAAACGGATTCGAGTACCGCCTCCTCGATCTCCAGCCCGGTGACGAGGCGGGAATAAAGAACGCGACCCTCGAGATAACGGGGGAGTACGCGTACGGAAGGATGAAGGCGGAGAGCGGCATCCACCGGCTCGTCCGCATATCCCCGTTCGATTCGAACCACCGGAGGCACACCTCGTTCGTATCCGTCTTCGTCTACCCGGAGGTTGGGGACAAGATCGACGTCGAGATAACGCCGAACGACATCCGGGTCGACACGTACCGCGCGAGCGGCGCCGGGGGACAGCACGTCAACAAGGTCTCCTCGGCGGTGCGCATCACGCATTTCCCGACCGGAATCGTGGTCCAGTGCCAGAACGAGCGCTCCCAGCACAAGAACCGTGAGATGGCGATGAAGGTGCTCCGTTCCCGGATCTACGCGAAGCTCCAGGAGGAAGAGGATGAACGGAAAGCGAAGGCCGCCGGCGAGAAGAAAGACATCTCGTGGGGAAACCAGATCCGAAGCTATACGATGCAGCCCTACACGCTCGTGAAGGATCATCGCACGGGGGTTCAAACGAGCAACGTTCAGGCGGTCATGGACGGCGAGATTGACGAGTTCATCGAGGAGTATCTCCGCTGGAAGGAAAGGAAGCAGTAACATGAGCGATACGGGTGCGCCGGCGGGCGGCCAGGAACGGGAACAGAGGAAGGCGAAGGTCGCGCGGCTCCGGGAAATGGGCGTCGTTCCATACGCGTATCGGTTTCAGCGCTCGCATTCGACGGCCGAGGCTGCGGCGCAGGAGGCGGATCTCGCCGCGAGCGGCTCGGTAATTTCGCTCGCCGGGCGCGTCATGACGCTACGGGGACACGGGCATACCGTGTTCGGACATATCAAGGACGGCGCCGGAAAACTCCAGTTCTACATCCGGGACGACGAGGTGAGCGCGCGCGAGTTCGAGGTATTCAAGCTCGTCGATATGGGTGATATCATCGGCCTGACGGGAACGATCTTCAGGACGAAGACGGGCGAGCTTACGCTGCGCGTCTCGTCGCTCGAGCTTCTCAGCAAGGCGATCAATCCGCTCCCCGAGAAATGGCACGGGCTCCAGGACAAGGAGCTGCGCTATCGGCGGCGCTACGTCGATCTCATCGTGAACGACGACGTCTACCGGACCTTCCTCACACGGTCGAGGATCGTCGAGGCGGTGCGCCGGTTTCTCATCGAGCGGGGCTTCGTCGAGGTCGAGACCCCGGTCCTGCAGCCGCTCTACGGCGGGGCGCTCGCGCGCCCGTTCGTGACGCATCACAACACGCTCGACGTCGATCTCTATCTCCGGATCGCGGACGAGCTCTATCTCAAGCGCCTCATCGTCGGCGGGATGGAGCGCGTATTCGAGTTCTCGAAGGATTTTCGCAACGAGGGGATGGACCGGTCGCATAATCCCGAATTCACGATGCTCGAATGCTACGCGGCGTTTTGGGATTACACCGACATGATGGGTTTCGTCGAGGAGCTCTTCACCGCGCTCGCCCGCGAGATATGCGGAGGAACGACGGTGCGGTACGGAGAGCACGAGATCAATCTGGCGCCGCCGTGGCGCAAGCTGAAATACTTCGATGCGCTGCATGAAGCCGTGGGAACGGACGTCCGGAGCGCCGGCGCGGAGGAGCTCAAGCGCACGGCGCTCGCGCGCGGGCTCGAACCGGGGGACGCGGAGAGCCGCGGGGATTATCTCGATCTGATCTTTTCCGAGCTCGTCGAGCCGCGGCTCATCCAGCCGACTTTCGTGATGGATTACCCGGTCGAAATCTCCCCGCTCGCGAAGATCCACCGAAGCGAACCCGGCGTCGTGGAACGGTTTGAGCCCTACATCGCGGGGTACGAGGTGGGGAACGCCTTCAGCGAGCTCAACGATCCCGCCGACCAGCGGGAACGATTCGAGGCGATCGCTCGCACGTGGAAGGGTGGAGCCCACGAGACGCATCCGATCGACGAGGACTATGTCAGGGCGCTCGAATACGGGATGCCGCCGACGGGCGGTCTCGGCGTCGGCATCGACCGGCTCGTTATGCTGCTCACCGATTCTCCATCGATCCGTGACGTGATCCTGTTCCCGCAGATGCGTCCGGAAGAGGGCCGCGACAAAGAGTGAAAAAGATGCACTATTCCATTTCGATCGCGCTCAAGTATCTCAGGACGAAGCGGCGCAGGGGTTTCATATCGCGCGTGACGGCGATCGCCATCATCGGGACGCTCGTCGGGGTCGCGACCCTCATCATCGTCCTTTCGCTCATGAACGGTTTCGAGAACGAGCTGCGGAGCCGGATCGTCGAATTCAACACGCACATACTCGTCTTCGCGCGAACGCAGGGCGCATGGGCCGGAGTCGATTCGGCCGCCACTCTCGTCGAGAGCGTGCCCGGAGTAGTCGCCACGTCTCCCTTCATCAGGGGTGAGGCGCTCATCTACTACGACGTCGTTCCGGGGGTTCGCGTCAAGACGAAGGGCGCCATCGTGAAAGGGCTCGATCTCGAGAGAGAAAGAGCGGTGTCATCGGTCATCGATTCCATCACCCCGCCGATCTCGTCGTTTGCGGTCGAAGGATTCGGCGACGGGAAAGACCTCCCCGGCATCGTGCTCGGCAAGGATCTCGCCGACGAGCTCCTCGTCTATTTCGGCGAGGTGCTCACCCTCGTGACCGCTCCGGCGGAGTTCAGGACCGGGAAGATGATCCCCCAGACGCAGGAATTCCGCGTCATCGGTTTCTTCAGAACGGGCGTATACGAGTTCGATTCGCGTTTCGTGTATATCGGTCTCGAGGACGCGGGACGGTTCTTCGATTTCGAATCGGCGACGCACGGCCTCGGCGTGCGGATCAAGGACATCTACGCCGCCGACAAGGTCGACGCCCGGATACTGAGCCTCCTCGATTCTCCCGCGTACGGTACGAACAACTGGATCCAGATGAACCGGAACCTCTTCAGCTACATCAAGGTCGAGAAGATCCTGATGTTCCTGCTGCTCACGCTCATCATCCTCATCGCGGCGTTCAACCTCGTTGCGATGCTGACGATGGTGATCATGGAAAAGCGCAACGAAATCGGTATACTGCGCTCGATGGGCGCATCCTCGCGGGGAGTCATGTCGATTTTCATGTTCCAGGGCACGTTCATCGGAACCGTCGGCACGGCAATCGGCGCCCTCGCGGGGCTTCTCATCTGCGGCCTTCTCCGGGAGGTCAGGATCGATCTTCCGCCCGACGTCTATTTCATCAATACCCTTCCCGTCCTCGTGAGCTGGGCGGACGTCGTGATGGTATGCGCCGCGTCCATGGCCATATGTTTCCTGGCGACCCTCTATCCGAGCTGGGAGGCCTGCCGTATGCCTCCCCTTGATGCGATACGATATGATTGATATTTCAAGGAATGAAGTTTACGGATACGGCGGAGCAGGGACTATTGGCGTGATGTCGGTGACGGAGTTATATTGATGGAGCGGGAAAAGACACTCGACGCGCGTGGGATATGGCGCGTTTACGAAGGCACGAAAGGCCCGATCGAGGTTCTGAGGGGGCTTGATCTGAGCGTGTCGGCCGGGGAAGTGGTGGTTGTAATCGGCGCTTCGGGCGCGGGGAAAAGCACGCTGCTGCACATTCTCGGAACGCTCGAAGGTCCGGACAGGGGAACCGTGCTCATCCGGGGGGTGGATCCGCAGAAATGCTCCTCCGGCGAGCTCAACGTGATGAGAAACAGGGATATCGGGTTCGTATTCCAGTTTCACTATCTTCTTCCCGAGTTCAGCGCGCTCGAGAACGTGATGATGCCGTCGATCATCGGCGGTCGGGACAGAAGGGCGGCGGAAGAGCGGGCGGCGGGACTCCTCGGAGCCGTCGGCCTCGAGGAGCGAATCCATCACCGCCCGGCCGAGCTTTCGGGCGGGGAGCAGCAGCGGGTGGCCGTCGCGCGCGCGCTCGCGAACGGGCCATCGATCGTTTTGGCCGACGAGCCGTCGGGGAACCTCGACGACCGCGCGAGCGAGAGTCTTCATTCGCTCGTGCGCGAGCTCTCGAGGTCGGAGAAACAGACGTTCGTCATCGTAACGCACAAGAAGGAGCTTCTCGAGAAGGCCGATCGAGGCTTCGTTCTCGTGGACGGCACGCTCCACGAAATCGGGAGGGGACCGGATGCTCTGCCAGTTCTGTAAGAAACGGGAAGCGACGATACACGTCACCAACGTCGAGAACAACAAGGTTCGCGCGATACACATATGCGCGCAATGCGCGGAGGAGCGTGGTTTCGACGAGCTCAAGAAAAGCAATTTCGCGATGACCGATTTCGTAGCGGGATTGTTCGATTCGGCGTTCGCGGCGGCGGAGAAGGGGATTTCCCCGGACAATTGTCCGAACTGCGGGACGAGCTATTCCGCCTTTCAGGAGATGGGAAGACTCGGATGCTCGCAGTGTTACGAATTTTTCCAGCAGCAGCTCCTTCCGCTTCTCCGGAGCATCCACGGCAATACGCGTCATCTCGGCAAGATCCCGCAGCGGTTCGCGAGGCAGGTGAGCCTGAGGAGGAAGGCGAGGGGGCTCCAGGACGAGCTCGAGCTGGCGATACAGCTCGAGCAATACGAACGCGCCGCCGAGCTGCGCGACGAGATCCGCAAGCTCTCCGAGTCGGAGCGAGGAGGGGGGCGGGCGTGCCGACGCTGAAGGCCCTGATAGAGAAACCGGCGCTGTGGCTCTCGAGCGAGGCCGAGGAGGGCGAGCTCGTGCTCTCGAGCCGCGTGAGAATCGCGCGGAACCTCGACAAGCGCTCGTTTACGCACGGCGCGAGCGCGCAGGTGCTCACCGAGATACGCGACGAGTCGAAGGCGGCTCTCGCGGATTGCCCGGCAATCGCCGGAGCCCTCGTTCTCGACCTGGACGGGATTCCCGAATCGGACCGGATGCTGCTGGCGGAACGGCGCCTCATCAGCAGCGAGATGGTCAAGAATTTTCTCAATCGTTCTCTCGTCGCCATGCCGGACGAACAGATCAGCATCATGATAAACGAAGAGGATCATCTGAGAATCCAGTCGTTCGAGCCGGGACTCTCGCTGCAAAAGGCCTTCGAGCGTATCGGGGGACTCGACAACGAGATCGACGCACGGCTCTGCTACGCATATTCCGAGGAGCTCGGCTATCTCACGGCCTGTCCGACGAACGTCGGCACCGGACTCAGGGTTTCGGCGATGGTTCATTTGCCCGGGCTCGTTCACAACAAGGACATCGGACAGGTGCTCGACGGACTGCGGAACATCCGTCTCACGGTTCGCGGGATCTACGGCGAGGGAAGCGACATCATCGGTAATTTTTTCCAGGTGTCGAACAGCATCACGCTCGGGCTCTCCGAGGAGGATACGGTCAAGAATCTCGAAGGGCATATCCGGAAGGTTCTCGAGTTCGAGAAAAAAGCGAGAAGCGTACTCCTGAAAAAGGCACGGAGCTTGCTCGAAGACAAGATATGGAGGGCGTACGGTATCCTCAAGACGGCAAGGCTCGTAACTTCAAAAGAGGCAATGAGTTTGATATCGGCGGTCCGTCTTGGCATAGGTCTTGGCATCCTAACGGATTGCAAGCTCTCCACACTGAACGAGCTTTTCATCATGATTCAGCCGATGCATCTCCAGAAGCTGCACGAAAGGGCAATGAAAACGGAGGAACGGGACAGAACCCGCGCGGACTACATCAGGGTTAGGCTGGGATGATACAGAGCGTATTATATTGCAGTGCATAAGAAAGGATAATTAAAGCATAGTATGAACGACAAATTTACCGAAAGGGTTCGCAAGGTCATCTATCTCGCGCGCGACGAAGCGAACAGGCTCCAGCATGATTACATCGGAACGGAGCATCTCCTCCTTGGGATTCTGCGTCTCGGAGAGGGGATCGCGGCGGAGGTTCTGCAAAGGCTCGAGGTCGACCCGGAGCAGATTCAGCAGACCATCGAGAATATGGTGAAGCCGACGGGCGGCACGCTCACGGTCGGCGAGATCCCGCTCACGCCGAGGGCGAAGCGGGTCCTCGAGCTTTCGGTGGAGGAGGCGCGGTTTCTCGGGCACAACTATGTGGGGACGGAGCATCTTCTTCTCGGGCTTATCCGGGAGGGGGAGGGTGTGGCGGCGCGGGTTCTTCTCGAGCTCGGCGTCGACCGCAAGCGTGTACGCGAGGAGATCATGAAAAGCCTCGCTCGGAGCGGCGGCGCCGCGGGTGCGAAGAAGAACGCGCGCGGAAAAACCGAAACCTCGACGCTCGACCAGTTCGGGCGCGATCTCACGCAGCACGCTCGCGATCTCAAGCTCGATCCGATCATCGGAAGGGACCAGGAGATCGGCAGGGTCATCCAGATTCTCTGCCGGAGGAAGAAAAACAACCCCGTTCTCATCGGCGAACCCGGTGTCGGGAAAACCGCCATCGTGGAAGGGCTCGCCCAGAAGATCGTCGAGGGAAAGGTGCCCGAGCTTCTCCGCGACAAACGCATCACGACGCTCGATCTCGCCTCGATCGTCGCCGGGACGAAGTACCGCGGACAGTTCGAGGAGCGCATGAAAACGATCATCAACGAGATTCGGGACAACGATCAGGTCATCATTTTCATCGACGAGATCCATACGATCGTGGGCGCCGGCGGCGCCGAGGGCGCGATCGACGCTTCCAATATGCTCAAGCCGGCGCTCGCTCGCGGGGAGATCCAGTGCATCGGCGCCACGACGCTCGACGAGTATCGCAAGCACATCGAGAAGGATGGCGCCCTCGAGCGGCGTTTCCAGCCCATCATCATCAATCCGCCGTCCGAGGACGAGACGGTTCGAATCATCATCGGACTGCGCGATAAATACGAGGCGCATCACCGTACGAAGTTCACGGACGCGGCTATCCGGCAAGCCGTATATCTCTCGCAGCGCTACATACAGGGACGGTTTCTTCCCGACAAGGCGATCGACGTGATAGACGAGGCGGGGGCGCGGGCGCGCCTCTCGATGACGACGGTGCCCGAAAGCCTGCGCGATCTCGAACGGAGCGCGGAGGATATCTCCAAGGAGAAGGAATCGGCAATCCAGGCGCAGGAGTTCGAGAAAGCGGCGGCCTTCCGCGACCAGGAGAAGGAAATCCGGAAGCGCATCCAGGAGCTCCATCGCGAGTGGAGCGACTCCAGACAGGAAAGCGAATCGATCGTGACGGAACGCGAGATCGCGGCCGTCATTTCGGACATGACGGGCATACCGGTCTCGGAGGTTCAGGAAGAGGAGACCGAGAAGCTGCTCCATATCGAGGACTCGCTGCGCAAGCGCGTCATCGGGCAGGAAGAAGCGCTTCGCGCCATCGCGACCGCCGTTCGGCGGAACCGGGCGGGACTCCGCGATCCGAGACGCCCCATCGGCTCGTTCTTCTTCCTCGGCCCCACCGGCGTGGGAAAAACCGAGCTCGCGCGCGCGATCTCGGCGATTCTCTTCGAGAGCGAGAACGCGCTCCTGCGCGTCGACATGTCGGAGTACATGGAGAAATTCGCGATCTCGCGCCTCGTCGGGGCGCCTCCCGGATACGTCGGCTACGAGGAAGGAGGGCAGCTCACCGAAAAGGTGCGCCGCAAACCCTACTCCGTCGTCCTCCTCGACGAGATCGAGAAGGCTCACCCCGACGTGTTCAACCTCCTCCTCCAGATTCTCGAGGAGGGATGTCTCACCGATTCCTTCGGCCGCAAGGTTGATTTCAAGAATACCGTGCTCATCATGACCTCGAACGTCGGGGCGAAGGAGATCAAGGGGAAGAAGGGGATGGGTTTCATCGCCGAGGGGAGCGACGCAGGCTACCAGCATATGAAATCGCGAGTCCTCGACGAGCTGAAGAAGGTCTTCAATCCCGAGTTCCTCAACCGCCTCGACGAGATCATCGTTTTCCACCAGCTCGAACGGAGCGATCTCATCAAGATCGTCGAGATTCTCCTCAAGGATCTTTACCAGCGGCTCGGGGCGCAGAGTATCGAGTTCGAGATAACGGACGAGGCCCGGGCGTTTATTCTCGAGAAAGGGTACAATCCCGACCACGGCGCGCGTCCCCTCAAGCGCGCGATCCAGAAATACCTCGAAGATCCGCTGAGCGAGAAGCTCCTGAACGGCGAGATCGCGCGTAACGATCAGCTCAGGATCACGGCGGAGCCGGGAGCCGAGGCGCTCTCCTTCGCGTCCGTCAAAAAGGTCAGCTCGTAGGATTGCCGTTTTGGGCCCCGCGGTACACTATCGAAAAGTCCCCCCTTTTGCGATTGAACAAAAGGAACCGGTGTGATAGCATTCGCACCGCTTTGCCTTTTTGTGTATAGTTAGCAAAAGGATCGGTAATGAAACGTACTGCGGGTATATTCTGTTCCTTGTTGCTCCTCGCTTCGGCTGCGCGGTCGATACCGGTAGGCAGGGTTGAGGTGTCGGGGAACTATTTTCTCTCCGAGCCGAAGATACTCACGATATTCGGTATTCGTGCCGGGGAAGAGTACCGCCAAGACCGGGTCTCGGACGGCCTCAAGCGTCTGCTGCAGACGAAGCAATTTGCCGATCTCCAGGCGCGCTCCCGTGTCGAGAACGGCACGGTGATCCTGTCCCTCACCGTCGAAGAGTATCCCCGCGTGAAGGAGGTCCGCGTCCAGGGGACCAACAAGCTCAAACGAGAGGACGTCGAAGGCAAGGTGGCCCTCAAGGAAGGCTACTTCGCCCGCCCGTCCCTCTTCACGCAGGACGTCGACTCGATTCGCGCCCTCTACGCCGAGAAGGGATACAGTCGGGCAACGGTCGAAGTGCGGAAGACCCCGGTCGAGAAGGAGCACGGCCTCATCGTCGCCTACGTCGTCACCGAGGGTAGAAAGATAAAAATTCGCCATCTCGATTTTCTCGGAAACGGCGCTCTTGAAACATCCGAGATCAAGAAGGCCATGGAGAGCAGGGAGAGCAAATGGTGGCGGGGGGGCGATTTCAAGCCGGCGGCGCTTGATGACGATCGCAGGAAGATCAAGGAGCTCTACGGGACGATAGGCTATATCGACGCCGATGTTCGCATCGAGAAGACGGAAGAGATCGACGGCGGCAAAGCGCTTGATGTCTACATCCGGGTGGATGAGGGGAGGCCCTATACCCTCGGGCGCTTGACCTGGTCAGGCAACAAGGTCGTCACCGACGACGAGATACGCAACTATGCGTTTCTCAAGGAAGGAGATCCCTTCGCGCTCGATCGCATCGAGGGCATCCAAATGGCGATCAACAGCCGGTACTGGGAGCAGGGCTACATCTGGAGCCGCGTCGACGCCGAGCGGAGCGTGCGCGGGACTAGGATCGATCTCAATCTCTCGATCATCGAAAACAATCCCGCGTCGATCAACGAAATCAAGATATCGGGAAATACGAAGACGTTTGAAACGGTCATCAGGCGCGAACTGAGCGTATACCCGGGAGACCGGTTCATCCTCAACAAAGTGCAGCGGAGCATCCGTGATGTCGTATCCCTCGGCTACTTCAGTGGAATTCCGAAGCTGGATACGGAGACGGTGAACGAGGGGGGAGACGTCAACCTTCTTCTCTCGATCGAGGAGAAAACGACGGGAAACTTCCGCATGGGAGCCGGATTCTCGCAGATCAACTCCCTGAGCGGCTTTTTCGGTGTCCAGGAAAACAATCTATTCGGGAGAGGCAAGGGTGTCTCGCTCGATTGGGAATTCGGGAAAACGCGGAAGAATATCAATTTACAGTACGTGGAACCGTATTTCCTGGGCACGGAGAATTCGCTCACATTCTCGGTCTACAATTGGATTCAGGACAGGGTCAGCCAGCAGTACTACACGGATCGCCGCAAAGGCTTTTCGGTCCAGCTCGGACGGCCGTTCCCCTGGCTCGATTATACGAAGCTCTGGGGGAGCTACCGGTTCGAACACGTGGCGCTCTCCAATTTCTCGACCGACTACCCCGAATCCGGCGAGCTCCGCAACGTCGATTGGCCTCTCCTCAAGAGCAGCGTTCTCTTCAGCATTTCGCGCAATTCGACGGATAATCCCACCCATCCGACGGAGGGATCGAGCGCATCCCTGAGCGCCGAGTTCGCGGGCGGAGCTCTCCAGGGAAACGTCAAATACATGCGATACATGGCGGATCTTTCGTGGTACAGGAAGCTGTTCTGGAAATTCACCTTCCACATGAACACGGAGGCGGGATCGATCGACGGCTACAACGATCCGGGCGAGGTGCAGGACTTCGAGAGATTCCGCTTGGGCGGCAATCGACGCTACGCGCTTCGCGGGTACGATTTCTACGAAGTGGTGCCCGAGGGGAACGACGTCTATGTCGGCGGCAGGTTCATGACGACCTTCACGCACGAGGTGCTCTTCCCGTTCAGCGATGCGGTGTACGGGCTCGCGTTCTTCGACGCCGGCAACACGTGGAATTCGTTCTCGGAGGCCGATCCCTTCAACCTTCGCCGCGGCATCGGACTCGGGATACGGATCGAGATGCCGGCGCTGGGAAACCTTGGATTCGACTACGGTTACGGGTTCGACAAGGATGGGGGCGGGAGCTGGCAGCCGCATTTCACCTTCGGGACGATGTTCTAAAAAAGTGGTTTCAATAACGGCGGAAAGCACTATATTGGGAAACAATGACCATCGATCGAAAGGAGGCCTCTTGATGAAAAAGGTGTCGTGTCTCATCCTCATGTGCCTTATCGTGTCGCACCTTCCGGTGAGCGCGTTCGGGGCGGAGGAGATCAAACTCGGATATATCGATACCGTGAAGATCTTCGCCGAGTTCAAGGAAACGGTCGATGCCGAGGGGATATATAAGAAAGAGGTCGATGCCTGGAAGAAGAAGGCGTCCGATATGGAAGCTGCGCTCGCCACGATGCGCGAGGAGATTCAGAGCCAGAGTCTTATGCTGAGCGAGGAGAAGCTCGCGGAGAAGAAGCAGATCTTCGATAGAAAGCTCCAGGAATACAACCAGTACATGACCGATGTGTTCGGCGACAACGGCCAGGCGGCGAAACGCAACAAGGAGCTCACGCAACCCATCGTTGAGAAGATAAACGCCGTCATCGCCCTGCTCGCCGAGGCGGAGGGGTATACCCTCATCCTGGATGCCGCGCAGGGCAACATCGTATTCGCAAAGAAAGCGCTCGACCTGACGGCGCGTGTCATGGTGGAGCTCGAGAAGCAGATGCAGAAGAATCCCACTCCCTGATGGCTTCGGCCGGTGATCCGGGGATTCTTCCGCAATTGAACGAGAGCGGATTCACCCGATGGTTTCATACGCACTCAAAGAGTTGGCCCGGCTCGTTGGCGGCGAGATCGTCGGCGCGACGGATATCGAGATCACCGGCGTCGCCG
>JBAZPL010000030.1:0-18727 GCA_041648155.1 Candidatus Krumholzibacteriia bacterium | reverse complement strand
GCAACGACGACCTGAAAAGTCTGCGGACGCTGATGCGCCGCCCCGTGGAACTCGGCCGCGGTCAGCAGGCCGACATAATACTCTGCGATGCCCCAATCTCATGAGCCGCCTCATTTGTGCATCCACCATTTGCGCGAAGATCACCGCCCGCGCCACCGCCAGCGGCCGCCGCGCCCACCACAGGTGCAGCGTAGAGGGGTGCCCATGCCGGATCGACTTCTCGCGAGCCGAGGCCTTGTTGATCGCTTCGGGCGGTAGAGCGACCTCAATCAGTTTCTTTTCTTGGGTCATGCCATTCTCTCAAGGAATCGGACTATTGCGGCGATCCCCCGGATACTGAGCGAATGCACCGGTCAAATCCCCCTCATTGGCTCATTGGGGCGACTCCCTCAGAATACCCTAAATCGTCATCCATTTAACTCATTGTTCAACAATGAGTTAATAGATTATGAAGCGAATCTTTGGTGCATTGCCTGGTTTTTCCTCTGACCAAGTGTGCCATAAGCACCGATCTTTCTTACGTGCCGCCCAGCGCCACACAGTACTTGACGAGGTCCTCGAATTGAAAGCTCTTGGCAGCCGTTTTGAACTCGACGCTTGCGACTGCACGCCGGATAAATGTCGGACGATTCCGGCCCATCATCTGACGATTATCGGACGATTTTATCATACATAGCCGCTTTCTCGGGAATCCTACTTCGTTCGGCTTCCCGAGCGGTTTACGATTACGACCCTGGGCTTTACGATTACTTTACGATTCGGTCAACCCCATGAGTCGGTAGCGGGTGGATCGTCCACTCCCAACCTGCTCCACCAAGCAAAGTTGGACCAGTTTCCGAAAGTCCTTAGCCGTAACGGGCCGTGTGATGCCGAACTCGGCCTGGCATTCTCGGCTGGTGAGCTCCCGACCCTCCAAGAGCCACAGCATCATCCGCCGTTGCCGTTCATTTAGCTGCGCCTCCACGGATGGCGTCACCTTGAGCCGACTATCCGGCACCCGAAGGCGCTCGACATTGTCGCCCGGGCCCGGGAAGGTGATCCGGCAAGATGCCGCGCACAGCGGCAATCAAGCGCTTGGAGTTGACCAAATTCGCCGAATCTGCTATTCTGGATTGAAGTTGGAGGGTAGCAGCAATCGCTTACAATCTCAACAGTTTTGGAATGCTCCTTGCGCTGGATAGGCTGAGGGCGGAACTATGTCCATAGCTCGGAGGGACTACTATGCCATTGTTTGATGAGGACAAGACTCTGAATTCAATCCTCTATCTTTCGCAAAAGGCCGCCAAGGGGCTGGACCTGTATGCGTTGGTCAAGATGATCTATTTCGCTGACAAGGCTCATTTACTCCAGTGGGGAAGAACAATCACAGGAAACAGTTATACCAGAATGCAGCATGGTCCAACTCCCTCGGAAGCATACGATATGCTGAAGTCAGCAAGAGATGAGGGAGACTGGAGATGGGATCTCAAGAAGTACTTCGCTATTGAAAGGAATAACAAGGTCGTCCCGAAGCGCAAACCCGACATGAGTGTCTTCTCGGCCTCCGAGGTCGAGATCCTAGATACGATTTACAAGGAGAACACGGGAAAAACCTTCGACCAGTTGAAGAGGAAGGCTCACGACAAGGCTTACAGAAGCTCAAAGGTCTTGTGGATGACGTATGAGGACATGGCTGAGGGTGACGCAGCCTTGATTGAACATATCAGAAAGTCAAGAGAGGACAACCAGGTCCTTGATAGATGCTGAGAAGTTTCCTCGAAAGCTCAAAGCCTCCTTCGCAGAAGATGTCCGCTGCGCAAGGGTGTCATAATCCACAAGAACGTCGAGTTCACAAACCCGCCAAAGCCGAAATTCTTCATCGTAGTGGGCATCGACTTCAATTCAAATGAAGCGAGAGTCGTTCTCATCAATTCAGAAAAAACCGAATTCGTCAGAAAACTGCTTACCGATTTCGTTACCGATATCAGTCAGTACCGCGGGAACCTGACAGCTGAGCACCTGAATCGGGTTATTCAGGAGATCAACAAGGCCAAGACAGTAACCGCAAGGGACAAACAGCTTGTAGGATGCGATTGGACGCCTCAGGATGTAAAGCGTCTCCTCGACTCGCTATAACAATCTCTGAACTCGAGTGCGCCATCTTGCAGCTTCGGAAACGAACTCGATTTGCATGACATTTGCCCCACAAAATGCTAGACTTGCCCCAAGTCAACTACCTCGTGCTTTGACTTGGATTCCCCACGGCGGCTCCTCGCCGCCTAACAACAACCTGTCCGGAAGGAGGACTGTATGAAAGGCAACGCCAAGGTCATCGCGAAGCTGAACGGTCTTCTCGCCGAGGAACTCACCGCGATCAGCCAGTACATCGTGCACGCCGAGATGTGCTCGAACTGGGGCTATAAAAAGCTCCACGAGGTGAGCGAGAAGCGCGCCATTTCCGAGATGAAGCACGCGGAGTCGCTCATCGGGCGCATCCTCTTCCTCGAGGGTCGACCGACCGTGAGCAAGCTCAACAAGTTCGCGATCGGCGCCGACGTCACGGCTCAGCACAAGAACGATTGGGCGTTCGAGAACGGCGCGGTGAAGTCCTACAACGTGGGGATAAAGATCGCCACCGATGCCGGCGATAACGGCACGCGCGAGCTCTTGAACTCGATCCTCAAGGACGAAGAGGCGCACATCGACGTGCTCGAGATGGAGCTGGATCAGATCAAGCAGATGGGCATCCAGAACTACCTGACCGAGCAGATGGGCTGAACGGAGGTATTGGCGAAATCGAGGCACGGGAAGCGGCGGTCCACTGGAACTAGAATATGAAGAAGGCTAACCGAAACGGGATGCGCGGAGAATACACGAGAGAGATGCTCGGTCCCGGCGTTCGTGGGAAGTACTACAAGGAGTATTTGAAGGGCACGAATCTCGTGCTGCTCAGCCCTGATGTGGCGAGCGTTTTCCCGGATGAAGACTCCGTGAACAACGCGCTGCGCTCATTGATAACACTGGCCCGACGATCGGCCGAATCGCCGAAGCAAAGCTCTCGCCGCATCAAAGTACGCAGTTGACCGGCATGCATGTTAGCGGCCGGCCAGAACCGGCCATTCCGACCGATGCCCATCTCCAAAGCCCTATGGTTTGCAGAAAGCCCCGCTTGGTGGTACCTTCTGCAAATGATAGCGATGCTGACTCGTCGCGAAGAACTCATCGCCCAGATCATGGATGAGGAAGAACGGCTTGCCGCTCTCCAGTCCGACATCGCCGATCGCCATGCTCGGCTGAAGACCCTTCGCGAGGAATTAGCCTCCCTCGCCCTCGAGCCAGGGGGCTTCTTCGCTTCGACACCGCCCCCACCACGGGTCGACCCGCCGGCCTCGAATGCCGACAAGCTCATTCTATTTCGATCGCTCTTCCGCGGTCGAGAGGACGTGTTCCCGCTTCGTTGGGAGAATCCGAAGACAGGGAGATACGGCTTCTCGCCGGCCTGCGCCAATGAATGGAACAACGAGCTGTGTCACAAGGGCAAGGCGCGGAGCGCGAGCCGCAGGACCACGTGCGGCAATTGCCCAAGCAAAGCGTTCATCCCGGTCACCGACGAGCAAATTGCCGGACATCTCAGAGGCACGCACGTCATGGGAGTCTATCCACTCCTCACCGATGAGACCTGCTGGTTTCTGGCCACGGACTTCGACGGGGAATCCTGGCAGGAGGACGTCGCCGCATTCGTCGAGACATGCACGGCGCACGGCGTGCCCGTTGCGATAGAGCGATCGCGCTCGGGCAACGGTGCCCACGCGTGGTTTTTCTTCGTCGCGCCGGCGCCCGCCGCTGCCGCACGGAGAATGGGCTGCTTCCTCATCACCGAGACCATGGCCCGAAGACATCAGCTCTCGATGCGATCCTACGACCGTCTTTTCCCCAATCAAGATACTTTGCCGAAAGGCGGCTTCGGAAACCTCATCGCCTTGCCCCTCCAGCATGAGGCGCGCGAGCACGGCAACACCGTTTTCGTCGACCGTTCGTTCGAGCCGTACCCCGACCAGTGGAGCTTCGTCGCCTCCATGGGGCGAATTGAGCCTTGCTTCGTTCAGACCATGGCGAGCGAAGCCGCCCGCCGCGGACAGGTTATCGGCATCCGGGCGAGTGACCCGGCCGATGAAGACACGCGCACACCGTGGGAGCGGCCCCCCTCGGGCCGACTCGAATTTTCATATATTAGCGGGGATTTGCCTCGCGAAGTACATGCAGTCCTCTCGCAGCGTCTCTTCATTGAAAAGGCCGGCTTGCCGTCTCCGCTCATCAATCAACTCAAACGCCTTGCCGCATTTCAGAATCCCGAATTCTACAAGAAACAGGGCATGCGGCTTTCGACGGCACTCACGCCGCGGGTCATTTCGTGCGCCAACGAGCTCGCTGATCATATTGCACTCCCTCGGGGCTGCCTGCCGGAGGCCGAATCCCTGCTCCGGGAATACAACGTTGCATTCATCTTGGAGGACAAGCGTGAGAATGGAACGCATCTCGAATTCGAGTTCCACGGCCATTTGACGCCGTCACAGGAACGGGCTGCGCGGGCATTGATGGAGCACGAGATGGGCGTCCTCGTCGCACCGCCCGGCTCCGGCAAGACCGTCGTCGGCGCGTACCTCATCGCGGCGCGCGCCAGGAATACGCTCGTTCTCGTTCACCGCAAGCCGCTCCTCGATCAGTGGATTGCGCAGCTTGCGCTCTTCCTCGGCACCAATCGCCGGGAAATCGGCCAGATCGGCGCCGGCAAACGCAAACCGAACGGCCGCCTGGACGTGGCGATGATACAAAGCCTCGTTCGCAAGGGGCGGGTAGATGACCTGGTAGCCGGATACGGCCACGTAATAACCGATGAATGCCATCACGCCCCTGCCGTGTCTTTCGAACGAGTGCTTGCAGAAGCGAAGGCGCGCTACGTCACCGGGCTCACTGCTACGCCCCAGCGCCGCGACGGTCATCACCCCATCATCCGGATGCAGCTCGGCCCCGTGAGGTTCGTCGTGGATTCGAGGAGCCAGGCCGTTGGATGTTCATTCGAGCACAGACTCATCGTGCGCGAAACCGGGTTCGACTCGGGGGCGCTGCGGAGCGACGCGGCCATCCAGGAGATCTATGCCGCTCTTGCAGCGGATCAGCGCCGCAACGATATGATTCTCGACGACGTCATCGGCGCGCTGGAAGAGAAGCGTTCTCCCATCCTGCTCACCGAAAGACGCGATCATCTCGAGCATCTTGCCGAGCGCCTTCGCAGGTGCACACGGAACCTCGTCGTGCTCCACGGCCGGATGAAACCAAAGGAACGCCGAGAGGTCATGGCGCAACTCGCATCGATCCCTGACGGCGAGGAGCGGCTCCTCCTCGCCACCGGTCGGTACATCGGGGAGGGATTCGACGATGCGCGGCTCGATACGCTTTTCCTCGTGCTTCCCGTTTCCTGGAAGGGAACACTCGTACAGTATAGCGGTCGCCTCCACCGTCTGCATCCCGGCAAAACCGAGGTGCGGATATACGACTATGTGGACCGTGACGTGCCGATGCTATATAAAATGTTCGAGAGGCGGTTGCGCGGCTACCAGGCGATCGGGTACACTCGCGAGAAGGCACATCAGGAAACTGGTGAGATCGAAGGATGAGGCGGTAATAACCAAGGCCATGAAGACCAAGAAACTGCGCGGGACTGCGACAAAGCCTGCCGCCCGTATCAGCTCGGCTCGGCTGGAAAAGATGATCTCCGACGCAACCGTGGATTGTTACAACGAATCCGAGGCGGCTGGGGGCCTTTTCTGCATGCTCGAGCAGAACCTGGCCGTTCCGTTCGCCACGACGGTGCTCGAACTGGAAGTTGTGGTAGAGCGCGTCGACATGAATGATGCCGACGAGATCGTAGCGGTCTGCAGGCGCGGCAACAGCCGTCAGCGGATCCCCGTCCTGGACCTGCCGCTGCCGGATCCAAAGCCGGAAGGTGCGGAGTGGATCGACGCCTACCGGCGATGGGCCCGCGGGAAATGAAGGAGCGAGGACTTTGGAAGCAATGATGCCTTTTCATGAGCTCTTCCCCGAGATCGGATTGAGCGAGACGAGAAGCGCCCGTGTCATGCAGCACGACGAGAAGCTGCCGGTCGATAGCTACGGCTTCGTGGAACTCTTTTGCGTGGACCCGAAATGCGACTGCCGCCGGGTGATGATCAACGTCCTATCGGAGGATCGGCCCGCCCACCTCGCGACGATCAACCACGCTTTCGAACCGCCGGGGCCTGACGCGCCGGTTCCGGAGCAGACGTTCCTCGATCCCCTCAACCGGCAATCGCGTCACTCCCAAGCCCTCATGGATATGTTCAAGGATTTGCTCTCGCTTGATGCTGCGTACGGTCAGAGAATCGAGCGGCATTATCGCATGGTCAAGGACGCTCTCGCGGATCCGGTGCATCCCATTCATGCCATTGTACGTTCGGCAGGCGCCGCCGATGGGACACAGAAGCTCGCGCTACGCGCAATCGATCCCTACGCGCCGTGCCCGTGCGGCAGCGGCAAGAAATACAAGTGGTGCTGCCACGACAAGCGGCACGTTTAATAGAGATTGACAAGGTAAACAATTTTGCCGATAATTGTTTACCTAGGTAAACATATGCTCACGCAAGAAACACTGCAGAAAGTAGTGGCCGAGTGGCTCCGGGACGCGGAGATGCCGCCGCTGACCCCGCGCGAGCAGCCTATCCCCGATCTCGCGAAAACGAAGCGGATATTGGCTCTGGTCGGCCCGCGCCGGGCGGGCAAGACCTATTTTCTCTATCAGATAATTTCCGGCCTGCTGCAGTCGGGCACGGCGAAGAGAAATGACATTCTCTTTGTCGATTTTGAAGACTACCGGCTCGCGGATTTCCAGCCGGAGGATATCGAACAACTGCTCGCCGTCTTCTACCAATTGGCGGGCAAAGCCCCCCGCTTTCTCTTGTTCGATGAAGTGCAGCACCTGCCGTCCTGGAGCCGCGTGTTGCGCACGCTTCACAACACCCGCAAGTACGCGATCGTCGTGACCGGCAGCAACGCTTCCCTCCTGGGCTCCAAAATAGCGACCGAGCTCCGGGGCCGGTATGACGATCTGATGATCCTGCCTTTCTCCTTCCGCGAACATCTTCGGCACCATGGCGTCGCGTGGGACCGCGCGCTTCTCGCCACTCCCGAGAGCGGCCTCATCGCCCGAGCTTTCGACAAGTACGTGAAGTACGGAGGGTTCCCAGAATCGGCGGGGCTCCCGGACGAGTCGGCCAGGCGGCGTCTCATGCAGACCTATTTCGACACCATCTTCTACAAGGATGTTCTCGAGCGATACGGCATTCGCGCCCGCCGCCTTCTCGACATCCTGATGAGGAACATGCTCGAAAGCTACTCCTCGCTCTTTTCGATCTCGGCTTTTGAGAAACAAATCAAGGCGCATGGACAGGCCGGAAGCAAACGCAGCATCGCGGAATATCTACGCTATCTCGAGGAGGCCTTCTTTATAACGACATGCGAGAAATTCGATTTCTCGCCGCGCAAACGGATGATGAATCCGAGAAAAGTCTATCTGATGGACACGGGATTTTCTCTTCTCTCGGGCGCGTTCACGGAGAACCGCGGTCGGCTCCTGGAAAACGTCGTGGCCCTCGAGTTTTTCCGGCGCCGCAGCCGCTCCTTGTATTACAGGAATGCGGGGGAGTGCGATTTTTTGGTCCAGGAAGGGACGCGCGCAACCGAAGCATGGCAGGTCTGCTGGGCGCTCAATCGTTCCAATGAGAAGAGGGAAATCAATGGTCTCCTGGAGGCCATGCGCGAATACGGCATTTCCGAAGGCGGCATCTTGACGTACGCTCAGGAGGAGACACGAAGCGTCGAAGGATCCACGGTTCGCATCCTGCCAGTCTGGAAGTGGCTGCTGTGATTTCCGAAGTTGTCTACCTTGAAAATTCGATTGACACCTCCGAATATTCAAGGTAACATTGCGCCATGATCGAACGCGAGTATGAGTTGGAAGTCCTCCGTGGATTGCTCCGCCGGCACCCTGTGGTAGCGATCATCGGCGCTCGCCAGGTCGGAAAAACCACGCTCGCCAGGGCATTCGCAGCCGGAACAAAAGGACCGGTCGCATATTTTGATCTCGAGAATACGGATGACATGGCGCGGCTCGGGGAGCCCATGCTCGCGCTGGGACGCCTCAAAGGCCTTGTCGTAATCGATGAAATCCAGCGATATCCCGATCTCTTTGCGGTGCTCCGCGTCCTCGTCGACCGACGGCCGCTTCCGGCTCGATTCCTGATCCTCGGCAGCGCTTCCCCCGACTTGCTTCATCAGAGTTCGGAGTCGCTCGCGGGACGAATACACTATCACCAGCTCAAAGGCTTGTCGCTGGACGAGGTCGGGACGAAGCGGCTCATGCGTCTTTGGGTGCGGGGAGGTTTTCCGCGCTCTTATCTGGCCCGCTCCGATGACGACGGCAATGAGTGGCGCAGGGCATTCATTCGAACCTTTTTGGAGAGAGACCTGCCCCAGCTCGGTATCATGGCGCAATCAACCGCGCTGCGCAGGTTCTGGACCATGCTTGCGCATTATCACGGGCAAATCTGGAATGCCTCGGAATTCTCGCGCTCATTGGGCGTCAGCGATAAAACGGTTCGACATTACCTCGATGTGCTCACCTCGGCGTTGGTCGTCCAGCAATTGCCTCCCTGGCATGAGAACATCTCCAAGAGGCAGGTAAAATCGCCGAAGGTATACCTCGCCGACTCGGGCATGCTGCACACGCTGCTCGGGCTCATGTCCCTCCATGACATCGAAGGGCATCCAAAAGCCGGATCGTCCTGGGAAGGCTTTTGTCTCGGGCAGGTTATCCAGCGACTGGCTGCATGGCCGGAAGAGTGCTTCTTCTGGGCGACCTATTCGGGCGCTGAGCTCGATCTTCTCGTCATGAGAGGCAGGAAGAGGCTCGGTTTCGAATTCAAGAGAACAAGCGCCCCCCATGTCACCCCCTCAATGCACAGCGCTCTGTCCGATCTCGAGCTGACGCAACTGGACGTCATACACGGAGGAGACAAAACCTTTCCCATGGGAGAGCGGATCAGGGCCGTTGCGATGTCACGCCTGCAGGAGGATCTGAAACCGCTCCATTCCTGACACGAACATCCGAAAAACCCTTGATAGAACCAGGTCAACCTCGCAATAGCGATGAAGCTCGTGACGCCCCCGGCAATCGCCGAGCCCATAGCCGCCGGCACGATGGAAGTCACGAAGGGGTGTTCGAAGAACGCCTCGCTCCCGCCGTAAATCGGAGCGACCCGGAATATCCGATCTCCGCGGCGCCGCTCCAGAGGGGGGCGGCCAGGATCGCCGTCGCGATCCCGGCCGTCGCTGCGACTCTCCTTCGAGCGAATTCTGACGAGGTTGCTCGCATGGGTCAGCCGCCGGGGTTCTTCCTATTCCAGCCGCTTCGTCGTCGTTTCGAGATTCTTAACGGCATGCTGCGTCTGAACGGCCATTGCCATCATATCATCTCGAAACTGACCCATCTCCTTCTGCATCTTCGGATCCTGCATCATTGCCTTGTCCTGGAGCATTTGATCGCACTGTTCCAGGTTGGTCATTATGTTCCCGGCCATCATACCCATCGATTCACACATCTGCTGCATCATCTGCATCTGCTCCCTCATGTCGCCTTGATGTTGATCCATCATTTGGCCGAGAGTCTGTGAGAGCTCATGCGATCTTCCCTTCAACTGAGTCATCTGCTCCATCATCGCGTGCATTTCTTCCATTTGCGGTTGCATGGGCGTCTGCTGGTGCTGCTCTTTCGTCTGGTGCTGCTCTTGACAATGCTGCGCTCGGGCCGCGGTGAACCCGCAGGCGAGGAACAACACCGTCATCGCTGCAGCCGCCGGACCGGTTCTCTTATTCATCGGAACTTCCTCCTTCTTGTCGGTGCTGAAGTGGTAACCGGGCTTTCGTACGATGCAGCCGGAGTCATCCATGGGTTTGCATATGAGAAGCCAAAAAAACGATGAACGTGCAACACGTTCATCGCAAGGCCGTTACGAAAAAACGCCCGCCGGGGCATACGCGGTTCGGCATTAGAGCCCCTAGACTATTCTTCAAGAACAGAGAGTATTCCACGCGCGGCAGGGGGATTCATCCGGAAGAGTTATTTCCCTTCGATATTGTATTTCTTCATGCGATAGAGGAGCACATGACGCGGGATGTTGAGGTACTTCGCGGCCTTCGCGCGGTTCCACCCCCATTTTCCCAGGGCTTCCCGGATGATCTTCTCCTCCGCTTGATGAAACGTAAGGTGCCCGGTTGACCCCTCTCCGGCGGAATCCGTCGTCTCGACGGGAATCATGCCGAAACCGCCCGGCAAGTCGCGAACGGTCAACACGTCTGTCTTGCGCAGGATCACCATCCGTTCGATCAGGTTCTCCAGCTCGCGGATGTTACCCGGCCAAGAGTACTCGGAAAGGCGAGCTATGATGTCGGGGGAAGCGGTTACGGTAGTATTTGGAGCGTAACGGTGGAGGAATTCCTTCACAAGGACCGGGATGTCCTCCGTTCGCTCGGACAGAGTCGGGACTCGTATCGGAATGACGTTGAGACGGTAGAACAAATCCTCTCGAAACTTGCCCTGGGCGACTCGTTTCTGCAGATCGACATTGGTCGCGCAGATCACCCGAACATCGATCTGCTTGATCTGCTCCGATCCGACCGGCTCGATAACCCGCTCCTGGAGCACGCGCAGCAGCTTCACCTGAAGTTCGACGGCCAGGTCGCTGATTTCATCGAGAAGCACGGTTCCGCCCTCGGCAAGTTCGAACTTTCCTCTCTTGTCCTTTATCGCGCCGGTGAACGCTCCCTTCACGTGGCCGAATAACTCCGATTCGATAAGTTCGGAAGGTATCGCCCCGCAGTTGACGGCGACGAACTCGCCGTCCGAGCGTCCGCTTCTGGCGTGAATCGCGCGTGCCACAAGCTCCTTTCCGGTTCCCGACGGCCCGGTCAATAAGATGGTGGCGTCGGTAGCCGCAACCTTGTCGACCGTCCTCATCATCTCTTTGAATGCCCTGGAAATGCCGATCAATTTCCCCGTTCGTTCGCTCTGCTCGAGACGCTTTCTCAGAGATCTATTCTCCTTCTCGAGCTTTCGAAACGCCGTCGCCTTATCGATCGCCGCAAAGAGTTCGTCATCCTCAAAAGGCTTCGTTATATAGTCGAAGGCGCCGAGTTTGACCGCCTGGACGGCTTGGGAAACCGTGGCGTACGCGGTGATCAAAATGACTTTGAGCTCCGGCTGGAGTTCCCGTGCGTGCTCGAGCAACTCGATACCGTCGACATTGGGCATCTTGATGTCCGTTAACAAGAGATCCCACCGGTCATCTCGAAGCAGCTCGAGCGCTTGCCTGCCATCCTCGACCGTAGTAACGTCGTGGCCGTTCTTCTTCAACTTGAATTGGAGAACGCGGCGCAGTGATTGGTCATCGTCTGCCAGTAGAATCTTCATCGGTACTCCCTAATGAGTATGCGGAAGCGTGACGGTTACCGTCGTCCCAACTCCGACCTTGCTCTCGACCGCGATTGTGCCCGAGTGGTCGTCGACAATGTCTTTGACGATCGCGAGTCCCAAACCGGAACCGGAGGACCGCGTCGTGAAGAAAGGCTCGAAGATGTGATCCAAAGCGGCATCGCCGATGCCGGCGCCTCCATCGGCAATCGTCAATCGGGTGCCTTCGGCATCTCGGTCGACCAATGAGACATGTATGGTGTCGCCCGCCTTCGAAGCCTGAATTGCGTTCAGCATTAAATTGAGCGCCATCTGATGGAGTTTTTCTCCGTCGCCGTCGACAATGACGTCTTCCTGCAGGTCGGTCTCGATAGATAGACCCTCCCGTTTTGCATGGGTCTCGATCTGGCGCAGAGTTGCCCTCAACATCCCGGTCAAATCGAGTTTCTCAAGCCGTGTTTCCTTCAAGCGGGCAAAATCGAGGAATTCAGTTACCGTCGCATCGATCCGCCTGATCTCGCTTCGCAGGATCTTCTTGAATTCCTCCCGGTCGCCGCGGGACGTATCGTCGTCGGTAAGTATATCGGCAGCGCCCTTGATGGAGGCCAAGGGATTCTTGATCTCATGAGCGACGCCGGCTGCCAGCTGTCCGACGAGCGACAGCTGGTGCGAGCGTTCCATCTGCAGCTTTGCTTCCTGCTGTTTTCGTCGGGCCGCGAACTCGCGCTCAACCAATACACCCACCAGAACGGCGATCGCGAAGTAGAACACGATCTCGACCAATTCGTTGGGAAGATCGTGTGCATCGGTCCCGACACCGAGGACATAGGGAATGACAAGAACGGACACTATGAAGGCTATGCACAATCCGCCCCGGAGGCCGAACCAGGATGCCGCGATCACGATCGGTATATAGCAGAGGCGCCCATGAATAGCATGGATCCAGGGGGCGTGCCCGAACAACCGATCCGCCAGCCAACCGTAGTGGAAGGTCAGCGTGGCCGCGGTGACGGCTGCCAGCAGGAGTATTCTGGATTTTGGGGATTCAGGCGTCCACAACGCGCGACCTCCCTGGTCGTTGATATGATCCGATAAAGGCAACTAATGTGCCGCCGGGAAATCATGAGCGGCTGGCCGCGCCAAACGGCTTCTGGCGTCAGCGATTACGCAGCCGTCCCGCACAACTCTTCCGATGAGGGTCGTCTTCATGCCATGCTCCTGTAGAGAATAATAGATAATTTTGTTCAGAAACACAAACAATATTGTGCACTACGATATGGGGGGCGTCGCGGCAAATCGTCGTAACCAATTGCATAAACGCGAGATATGACTTATGGCACGACACTTGTATAAGAGATGACAACGAGCGTACAATCGGGCGACAACTGCGATGGAGAACATTTCGGATATGAGTAGGTGCAAAGACGGTAACGCGGATGAATTTCTTGGAAATCACAGGCCCCGCATGAGACGGCATAACCGGCACGGGCGTCGTTTAAAAAAATAAATATTGGGTGGAATTAGCCACTATCATAGGTCTACTCTATGAAACAAAATCGAACAAATGCGCGAGGCGGTCGGTTTGGCGAGAGAAGGAGATCTTATGAAGCTGACTGGACTGTTGTGCCTGGTGTTAACGGTGGCGGTGACCCTGCCCCTGAGGGGTCAAGAGGTGTCCCCTGTTTCGTCGGCCGGAATGACTCTCGAGCAGCTCGTTGCCGCCGCGCTGCACGATAATGCGCAATTGCGGGCCATGCGGACGAATTGGGAGGCCATGCGGGAAATGCCGGTCCAGGAGCGGGCCTTGCCCAACCCAATGTTCACTTTCAGCGGCATGGATGCGGCCGACAATTTCCCGGGGTTGTACGAGAAGCGGTATTCTGTCGAACAGTCTTTTCCCTGGCCGGGCAAGCGCGGCCTGCGCGGCCGGATCGCCGAGAAAGAAGCGGAAGGGATGCGCTTCGATTATGAGGGGATGCAGCGCGAGATCGTCATGATGGTCAAGGAGACTTATTACGAGCTCTGCGCCAATCGCAAGTCCGTCGCGATAATCCGCGCGGAGGAAGATGTCCTCGCGCAGATGACGGAGATCGCGGAGACCAAGTACGCCGTCGGCGAAGTCAGCCAGCAGGATGTGGCCAAAGCCCAGGCGGAGATCACGATGGTGCGCCAGAAGCTGCTGGAAACGGAAGCGCAGGAAGCGAGCTGGAGCGCTCGATTGAATACGCTGCTCAACCGCTCCACCGACGCGCCGCTCGAACTGGTTTTCGAGACGCCGCCGCAGATATCCGACTCCCGCCTGGAAGAGCTGCAAGGTACGGCGGCGACCAATCGGCCGGAGGTCAAGGCCATGCGCTCCCAGGCCGAAAGCCGGGAGCTTCTCAAGGCGCTTATGCGGAAAGAATATTATCCGGACATCACAGCCGGATTTGAATATCGGGAGTCGTTCGACACCGGCGGCATGGCGATGTTCATGATCGGTATCGAATTGCCGATCTGGTTCAACAAGAATGCCGCCGGCGTGCGCGAGGCAGAGAAACGGGTCGCTTCCGGCCGCGCGGCCGTGGAGGCGGCGCAAAGAACCGTGGAATTCGATGTGCGCGACGCCTGGTTCCGTTTACGAACCGCCTGGCAGACCCTCGATCTCTACCGGAAGGATTTGCTTCCACAGGCGCAGCTGCGCTTCTCGGCGAGCGAAGCGGGATACCGGGTGAGCAAGGTGGATTTCATGGATCTATTGGAAAGCGAGCGATTCCTGCTCAACGCGCGGATCATGCATGTGATGGCCGAGGCGGATGTGGGAATGCAGCACGCGCGATTGGAACGCGCGATCGGAGCAGGCGTTGGTGATCAAACGGTCGACGAGCGATCGAAATGAGGAGTGATACCATGAAGAAGCGAATCGTCATGTGGGTGATAGTCGGCCTGATTGCCGGCCTCGCAATCGGAAGGGGCTGCGTGTCACGCGGGGCCCCTGCGGGAACCGAAAAGTCGGCAGCGGAGACAGGCGGTATCCGCGCTGCGGCCAAAGCGCAAATCTGGACCTGCGCAATGCACCCGCAGATTCGGCAGCCGAAGCCCGGAAAGTGCCCCATATGCGGCATGGATCTGATTCCGGTGGCGAATGACTCCGCCGCGGAAACGGACCAGCCGCGCCAGATCGCACTTTCTCCGGCGGCCCGCAAACTGGCGGAAGTCGCGGTGGCGCCCGTGGAGCGCCGTTCCGTCGCGGTCGAGATTCGCATGGTCGGCAAGGTGCAGTTCGACGAGACCCGTCTGGCGTACATCGCGCCCCGTGTCTCCGGTCGAATAGACCGGTTGTACGCGAATTTCACCGGAATGCCGGTGAAAGCCGGCGACCGCCTGGCCGACATGTACAGCCCCGAGCTGGTTTCGGCCCAGCAGGAACTCCTGCTGGCCGTGAAGTCATCGGGAGGCGCGGCCGCTTCTTCATCACTGCTCGACGCGACGCGCGAGCGACTGCGGCTTTGGGACCTGACCGTCGAACAGATCGCCGAAATCGAACGCAGCGGCCAGGTGCGCGATCATGTCACGTTCTACTCGCCTATCGGCGGCATCGTGGTGGAAAAGGAAGCGCGGGAAGGCCTGTACGTGGAGGCCGGAATGCGCATATTCACCGTGGCGGACTTGAGCAACGTTTGGGTGCAACTCGACGCCTATGAATCCGATCTCGCATGGCTGCGCTCCGCCCAAAGCGTAGCGTTTCAGGCCGAGGCATATCCGGGCGAAACATTCAAGGGCACTATCACATTTATCAGCCCGCTTCTCGATCCGATGACCCGCACGGTTAAAGTGCGTGTCAACGCGCCCAATGCCGACGGTCGGCTGAAACCGGAGATGTTTGTCCGCGCGGTGGTCCAAGCCGCCGTCGCCGGAAACGGCAAGGCGCCCGCCGACCTGCCGTTGGTCATTCCGGCATCGGCGCCTCTGGTCACCGGCAAGCGTGCCGTGGTGTATGTAGCCTTGCCGGGGAAGGAAGGCGTCTATGAAGGGCGCGATGTGGTCCTCGGCCCCAGGGCGGGAGACTACTTCGTCGTGCTCGAAGGGCTTCAGGAAGGCGAACTGGTGGTAATCAACGGCAATTTCAAGATCGATAGTTCGTTGCAGCTCCAAGGCAAGCCCAGCATGATGGCGCCCGAGGGCGGCGCCGCGCCGGTCGGACACCAGCACGGCGAAGCCCCGCCGGCGGCCCGTCCCGCGACGAAAGCGGTGAACCCGCCAACCGGTGCCGCGCCGGAAGTGTTCCGGAAGCAGCTCGGAGGCGTCCTGAACCACGTTCTGACCATTGCCGACGCGTTGGCCGACGGCAATCTGGAGGCCTCTCTCGCCGGCGCTTCCCAGGCCAGGCAAGCCCTGGCGGCGGTAGACATGTCCGTCCTTACCGGAGACGCCCATGTGGGCTGGATGCAATCATTGAACGCCCTGAAGCTGTCTCTGGACAAAATGGCGACGGCGAAGGAGATCGAATCCTTCCGGACCGCTTTCGCTTCGCTATCGCCCGAGATGGCCAATGCCGTCAAGACGTTCGGTCCGGTCCGATCCGAACCGATCTATTACATTCGCTGTCCCATGGCGTTCGACAATCGCGGCGCCACGTGGCTGCAGAAAAGCAAAACGGTCCGCAACCCCTATTTCGGCAAAGCCATGCCGACCTGCGGCAAAATGATCGAGACGATTCCGTCCGATTCTTCCAGCACCCCGGCCGGGGGAGGTCACACCCATGAATGAGAAGCCTTCCCCCGCGCCGCCTCCCGTCAAGGGCCCGTCGCTCGTGGATAGGGTTATACGGTTTTGTCTCGAGCAGAAGCTGATCGTCGCCCTGATCGTGCTCTTCGTGATCGCATGGGGCGCATTGGTCGCGCCGTTCGATTGGAACCTCGGCGGGGTGCGGCGCAGTCCGGTCGCGGTGGACGCCATCCCCGACATCGGCGAGAACCAGCAGATCGTATTCACCGAATGGATGGGGCGTTCGCCCAAAGACGTGGATGACCAGGTGACCTACCCGCTGACGGTGTCCCTGCTCGGCATCCCGGGCGTGAAGACGGTTCGAAGCTACTCGATGTTCGGATTCTCGATGGTCTACATCATCTTCGAGGAGAGCGTGCCGTTTGAGGCCTCGCAGAACCGCATCATCGCGCGGTTGAACGGGCTTCCCTCCGGCATTCTTCCGGCCGATGTAAAACCGGCGCTGGGTCCGTATGCGACGGCGCTGGGGCAAATCTTCTGGTACACGCTGGAAGGCCGCGACCCGGACGGAAAGCCGGTGGGGGGATGGGATCTCCATGAATTGCGGACCTTGCAGGACTGGACGGTACGCTATCACCTGCAATCCGCCGCGGGCGTCACGGAGGTCGCTCCTGTCGGCGGTTTCGTGCAGGAATACCAGATTGACGTGGACCCCGATGCCATGCGGGCGAATCACGTCACGTTGGAAGAGGTCTTCGCGGCGGTGCGCATGTCGAATCTCGATGTGGGCGCCCGGCAGATCGAGTTGAACCGGGTCGAGTACCTGATTCGCGCGCGCGGATTCATCCGAAACCTCAAGGACGTCGAGAACACCGTCGTCAAGGTTAACGACAACGTGCCGATCTACGTGAAAAACGTCGGCCGGGTCGCGCTGGGGCCCGCCTTCCGCGAAGGCGCGCTGGACAAGGAAGGCACGGAGGCCGTGGGCGGAGTGGTGGTTGTCCGGCACGGGTACAATCCCCTGGCCGCGATCAAGAACGTCAAGGCCAAGATCGCCGAGATCGCGCCCTCGCTTCCCGTGAGGGTCGTCGTGGACTACAACCAGACCGGGCGCGCCGCTCTGAAGGCATTTGCCCGTGAGCGCGAATTCGGGGCCTATGCCGGCGGGGAAATCAATCAGGAAGCATGGCTCAAATGGCTGACATCGGCGCCTCGCGAACAATGGCCCAAGGGCGTCACCACGAGCCAGGTGACCGTCGTGCCCTTCTATGATCGCACGGGCTTGATCTATGAAACCCTCGGCACCCTCAACGCCGCGCTCTACGAGCAGGTTTTGATCACGACCATCGTAGTCATCATCATGGCCTCGTTGCTCGGGCTGTCGCTCCTGATCAGCGTCGTCATGCCGCTGGCCGTGCTGTTTTCATTCATCGCGATGAAGCTGTTCGGCGTGGAGGCCAATATTGTCTCGCTCTCGGGCATCGCGATCGCCATCGGCACGATCGTGGACATGGGAATAATCCTCTGCCAGAACATCGTGCAGCACATGGAGGAGGCGCATCCCGACGAAAGCCGTCTCGAGGTCATCTATCGGGCGACCAGTGAAGTCGGCAGCGCCGTGCTCACCGCCATCTCCACGACGGTGATCGGCTTCCTGCCCGTTTTCGTCATGACCGGCCCCGAAGGCAAGCTTTTCAAGCCGCTGGCGTTCACCAAAACCTTCTGCCTGATCGGATCGGTGATCGTCGCCCTGACGGTGATCCCCGCGGCGGCGCACGTTTTGTTCTCGCGTAAGGCTCGATCAAAAACGACGAAACGCCTGTGGCATGGCGGGATTGTCGCGGCCGGCGTGTTGATCGCGTTTTGGCTGAATTGGTGGTGGGCCGGAGCGCTCCTGGTTCTCGTCGGGGCTTACCTCCTGGCCGCGGACCACCTGCCCGCGCGCGCGCGCGCAATCATGCCGCGGGTCGCTAATGTCCTGGTGATTCTTGTCGTGGGCGTTCTGCTCACGAGACACTGGCTGCCGCTCGGGATCCAGGCGGGCCTGTGGAAGAATCTCATCCTCGTGACTGTCCTCGCCGGCATCCCCCTCTTCCTCTACCACCTGGTGGAGCGGTTCTACGAACCGGTGCTCCGATGGTTTCTGGCACACAAGCGCGTTTTCCTGGTCATGCCGGCCCTGATCGTGCTGCTGGGATATATGGGCTGGCTGGGATTCGGAAAGATGTTCGGATTGGTGCCGAGGATGGCGGATAAGGTCGGCGTCAAGGCGGAAACGGTGCATCGAACCGCTTTCTGGTCGACCATGACGCACAGGTTCCCCGGCCTCGGCAAGGAATTCATGCCGCCCCTCGACGAGGGCGCATTCCTCTATATGCCCACCACGATGCCGCACGCCTCCATCGGCGAGGCGCTGGATGTCATCCAGAAGCAGGACATGGCCATCCGCGCGATCCCGGAAATCGACATGGTGGTCGGAAA
>JBAZPL010000029.1:0-18791 GCA_041648155.1 Candidatus Krumholzibacteriia bacterium | reverse complement strand
TGCTTGAACATATTCCTGCTCTTGACGCCGCCGGGATGATATCCGAGCTTGTCCGGGTCTCGCGGAGATGGACGATCTTGAGCATCTGCTTCTGGCATGAGAGGAACGCCCGGAAGGATCCAACGCATATCAATCTTCGGCCCAGGGGATACTGGAATCGGCTCATCCGCTCCATGGGTTTGAGAACCGTCCCCATTCCAGCGGGTTTCCCTTCCGCGGAAAACTCTTTTATAATAGTAAAGTAAGTGCCCTGCTCCCTCGTCAAGTGCCGGTACCTGATCCGGTATGGAGTAGAAATCAGCGTCCCCAAAAAACGCTCAATAGGTTGTTAGAAACGTTTCGGTGTCGATCACGGTGGCATACGTGCGATCGAGGGTGCTCAAGGTTGCGTCGTGCACATCTTCGGCGCTGACCTCGCGCTCTTTGTATTTCAGGTTTCTCGTGGCGCAGGCGTCTTCGACCAGGATGCACTCGAAACCCAGATCGTAGGCGGCACGGACCGCGGCTTCGACGCACATGTGGGTCTGCATGCCCATGATCACCAGCCGTTGGACCTTCTGTTCCTTGAGGTACGAAAGCAGATTCGTGCCGTTGAATGCGCTGACTTCGTTCTTATAGAAGACCTTCTCGCCGTTTTTCGGCGCCACTGTTTCGTGAAAGCCCATCTTGTTCTTGGCGTTGTGGCCGACGTGAATTATCGGACGGCTCTCTTTGCGGAATTTTTCCAGAATCCTGGCCGCATTGAGGCTCGCTGCCTCGGGGCTCACGAGAGGCATGGCGCCGCCGGGAAAATAGAAATCCTGAATATCGATGATCAGAAGCGCCGTCACCTTTTCTTCTATAGGCGACGCGGTCGCGGTCTGCGAAAAGGCCGATGCCGAAAACAGGGAAAGCGCGCAGAAAACCATCACCGATATCTTGAACATGGATTCTTTCTCCTCCGATCCTTGTACACGTGCCAAGACCCTTTGCGCATGCCGACCGCCTGCCGCAGCTATTCCCTCGTCAAGTGCCGGTACCTGATCCGGTGGGGCTGGTCGGCGGCAGCGCCGAGGCGGCGGTGGCGATCCTGCTCGTAGTCCGAGTAGTTCCCCTCGAACCAGAACACGGAGCTATCGCTTTCGAACGCAAGAATGTGCGTGGCGATGCGGTCGAGGAACCAGCGGTCGTGGCTGATCACGACGGCGCATCCGCCGAAGCTCTCGATCGCGTCCTCGAGCGCGCGCATGGTGTTCACGTCCAGATCGTTCGTGGGCTCATCCAGCAGGATGACGTTCGCGCCGCGCTTCAGCGTGCGGGCGAGGTGCACGCGATTCCGCTCCCCTCCCGAGAGCTGGGAGAGCTTCTTCTGCTGATCCGTCCCCGAAAAATTGAACCGCGCGACGTAGGCGCGCGAGTTGACTTCGCGGTCGCCGAGGGGAATCAGGTCCTTCCCGTCCGAGATCGTCTCCCACACCGTCTTCTCCGGATCGAGAGTCCGATCCTGATCCGCATAGGCGAGCGTCACCGACTCGCCGACGCGTATGGTCCCCGTATCGGGCTTCTCCTCACCCGTGATCATCCGAAAGAGCGTCGTCTTGCCCGCGCCGTTCGGGCCGATCACGCCCACGATGCCGCCGGGCGGGAGCGAGAAGCTCATCTTCTCCATGAGAATATTGTCTCCAAAAGCCTTCACGACCTTCTCGGCCTGAATCACGACGCCGCCGAGGCGCGGGCCCGGGGGAATGAATATCTCGAGATCCTGCGCGCGCCGCACACTCTCCTGCGAGAGGAGGCTCTCGTACGATTGGATGCGCGCCTTGGATTTGGTCTGGCGCGCCCGGGGCGCCATCCGGATCCACTCGAGCTCCCGCTGGAGCGTCTTCTGGCGATGCGATTCCGCTTTCTCCTCAAGCGCGAGCCTGCCCTTCTTCTGCTCGAGCCAGGATGAATAGTTGCCTTTCCAAGGGATGCCCTCACCGCGGTCCAGCTCGAGAATCCATCCGGCCACGTTGTCCAGAAAATACCGGTCATGCGTGACGGCGATGACGGTTCCGGCGTACCGCTGGAGGTGCTGCTCGAGCCAGGCCACGGTCTCCGCGTCCAGATGGTTCGTCGGCTCATCCAGGAGAAGGATATCGGGCTTCTGGAGCAGGAGACGGCAGAACGCCACGCGCCGCTTCTCTCCGCCGGAGAGAACCTTTACGGACGTGTCCCCCGGCGGGCATCGCAGGGCATCCATGGCCATCTCCAGCCGCGAGTCGAGATCCCACGCGTCGAGGTGATCCAGCTTCTCCTGAACCTCCCCCTGGCGCTCGATGAGCTTCGTCATCTCGTCCTCCGAGAGAGGCTCCGCGAATCTCTCGTTGATGCGGTTGAACTCGGCGAGCAGGTCCATGATCTCCTTTACCCCCTCCTCCACGATCTGTCTCACGGTCCTGGACTCGTCCAGGTGCGGCTCCTGCTCGAGCATCCCGATCGTATATCCGGGAGAGAGAACGGCCTGGCCGTTGAACTCGGCGTCCGTGCCCGCCAAGATGCGCAGAAGCGAACTCTTGCCGGAGCCGTTGAGCCCGATGACGCCGATCTTCGCGCCGTAGAAATAGGAAATGGAAATGTCCTTGAGCACTTGCTTCGTGCCGTAGAACTTGCTCACGCGCATCATCGAGTAGATGATTTTGTCGGGTGCGGGAGTGGCCATGGGATTATCTATTCCTCCTGATTCAGGGATTGCTGAAAAAATCATTATACAGAATCAGGAGTCCTTCGGGAATCCGTTTTCTCTTCACTCCCTTTTTCTCTTCACTCGAACGGAACCGCGAAATACTTGCTCGGACGAACGTGAAGCCGCTTGTGCGCGTAGTCGAAAAATCACGTTGAAGCGGCGGATGCAATCATTACCGAGGATCCCGTCCGCGCCTTGCTGTTTGGAACGGACTTCGGCCGGCGCGAAAGACGTCCGGATATCCGATAACGTGAACTCTCCCACCTGGAGACGTTCGCTCCGTCCCACGGAGCCGTTGATGTCCCCGCTCAGGCCGGTTCCGAGATACGCCGATTTCAGACTGTCGGGCATGGAGAATTTCGGAAGGCTCGTCCCTAATGACCCGCCGGCTGTCGACGGTCACCTCGCCGAAGACAAGAGTGCCGCTCTCGATCATCTGCGCCGTCGAACCTCAAGCCCGTGGCGAGCGTCGCGACGATTAAGAGCGAAAGCGAGACCGCCGTTCGCGGAGACATCCCGATCTTCATTTCGGCGAGCTGCCGCCCGTGCTATGGCTGCTTCTCGTCGCGTATCGGTACATGAACACCGAGAGGAGCACGACCATGACGATCGCGAGGATCTCCCCCCACGAATCGAGGCTCGTGCCGGGCCACGGCACCGTAACGCGCGACTGCAAGCCCGCCGCCGCGATGACCGCCGCGACGACCCCCGCGATGGAGCCTCCCGCGATGTACCCGGAAGCGACGAGGACTCCTCGTTCGCCCCGCTCCTTGGCGATTCGTTCGTCTTTCGTGCTCTTCGCGACGAGATACGCGAGGAAGCCGCCGAGGAGAACCGCCGTGTTGAGCTGGATCGGAAGATACATCCCAAGCGCGAACGCGAGCGCCGGCACACCGACGAGTGCGAGGATCACCGAAATAATGACGCCGAACGCGAAGAGAATCCACTGGACCCCCGCACCGCCTCCCATGAGCCCGACGATGATCTCCCGCATCGCGGAGGCCTGGGGCGCAGGCATCTGCTGGGAGCCGAACTCGTACGTGCTCGCGAGAAGCATCATCGCCAGCGCGCAGGCCGCCGCCGAGACGAGAACGCCGGCGAATTTGAACGCCTGCTGGTTGCGCGGGGTCGAGCCGATCCAGTAGCCGATCTTGAGATCGGTCGCGAAGGCTCCCGCCACCGCGAGCGCCGTACAGACCACGCCGCCGATGATGAGCGCGACGAACATTCCCTTCTCGCCGGAAAGCCCCATTCTCGCCAGGATCACGCTCGTGATGATGAGGGTGACGAGCGTCATCCCCGATACGGGGTTCGTTCCGATAAGACCGATCGCCCGCGCAGCGACGAGCGTGAAGAGGAACGATATGACGAGCGCGATCGCGACGCCGACGAGCCCGACGGCCGTACCCGTGAGACCGGTCCTGAAGAATATGAAAAGGCACACGGCGACGGCGACGATGCCGAGAAGCACGTCGCGCATGCTGAGATTACGGTCGGTCCGCGCGACTTCCCCATGCCCCTCGCGCGACGCGGCAATGCCCTTGATGCCGATGCTGAACGATTGCACGATCGACGGGAAACTCCGGATGATTCCCATGATACCGGCGCCCGCGATGCCGCCGATGCCGATGAGACGGACGTAGTTCCTGAAGATGTCGTCGACGCCCATCTCCGATATCGGAATCGTGCCGGGAGGGATGATCCCCGTGAGATGCCCGCCGATGAATTTAACGAACGGAATGAACACGAGATACGAGAGGAAGCTTCCCGACGCGATGATCGACGCGTACTTGAGGCCGACGATGTAGCCGAGCCCCACGATCGCGGCGAGCCCGTCGACGCGGAAGGCCATCGCGAAACGGCTCTCGAGCCAGGCGCCGAATTTCACCGAGTGAAACGTGATGATCTCGCGCCATGTCCCGAAGGTGAGCACGCAGAGGTCGTAGAGAAACGCGACCGAAGCGCTCCAGACGAGGATCTTCGCCTGGGCGCCCGCGCCCTCCCCCGTCACGAGAATTTCGGTCGTCGCCATCGCCTCGGGGAACGGGAGCTTCCCGTGCTCCTTGACCATGAGGAACTGGCGAAGCGGAATGAGGAAGAAGACACCGAGACAGCCGCCGAATAACGCGGTCAGGAAAATGTGCCAGAACGAAACCTTAAGACCGAGCATGTAGAGGGCGGGAATCGTGAAGACGGCGCCCGCCACCACCGCGCCCGAGGCCGCGCCGATCGACTGGATGATGACATTCTCGAGAATGGTGCTCCGCCGGGCGAAGAGTCCCGCCATGCCGACGGCGAGGATCGCGATCGGAATCGCCGGCTCCATCCCCTGCCCCGCCTTGAGGGCGAGATACGCCGAGGCGAGCGAGAAGATGACCGCCATGACGAGTCCTATCGCGACCGAGCGGACCGTGATCTCGAGCATCGACTGCGACGCCGGCACGATCGGTTCGTACGTTTCTCCGGCTTTGAGCTCTCTGAATGCCGCCGGATGAAGCTTCCTGTGTTCCTCTGCCATGTGAAACTTCCCCCTTGTTTGTTCGGTAATACGCTCCTCGGCTCCCTGAAGTTTTCGACACTATACCCCGTCCAAGAATCTGTTTACAAGCCATTTCCCATGGTGCATCATTGCCCCATTGTCTTGCGGGCATATGAGTTCCACCAGCGAGGGAGGACATCCATGAAATTGCGCGCTTCTGCCCGGGGAATCGCGGCGCTCGCGATCCTCGGTCTACTGGTTTTGATCCCTCAATCCCTTTTTTCCGCAAACCCTTTCACCCCCGAGGACGCCCTCGCGTTCAAGCGCGTCTCCAACGCGGCGCTGAGCCCGAACTGCGAGTGGATCGCGTACACCGTGTCGGTGCCGCGCGCCGTCTCGGACGAGGCCGGCAGCGCCTGGAGCGAGCTCTGGCTCGTTTCGACGAAGGCCGGCGAGCTGAAGCCCTTCATAACGGGCAAGGTCAACGTGAGCGGCGTGCGCTGGCATCCCGACGGCTCAGGCCTCGCCTTCCTCATGGCACGCGGAGAGAAAGCGAAGACCCAGGTGTGGATGATTCCCGTCTCGGGCGGCGAGGCCGTGCAGGTCACGAGCTCCGAGACGAGCGTGTCGACCTTCCGCTGGCACCCGGCGGGGAGCGAAATCGCCTATGTCGCGGCCACGCCGCAGTCGAAGAGCGAGAAGGAGCTCGACAAGAAGGGCTACGGATTTATCTTCTTCGAGGAAAATCTCAAGGATAGAAATCTCTACGTGCAGAAGGTCGGGAAGGACGACCGCGACGGCGACGCCGAAAAGATCACCGAAGGCTGCTCGGCATGGAGCATCGAGTGGAGCCCGGACGGAAAAACGATCGCGGCGGGCGTCACGTCGAAGAACCTGGTCGACCAGGAATACATGTTCCAGAAGATATGGCTCGTAGATCCCGCGACGAAGGAGAAGCGCCGGCTCACCGACAATCCCGGCAAGCTCGGCAACTTCGCGTGGAGCCCTGACGGCGCACACATCGCCTACAACGCCGCGAAGGAACTGAGAGACCACGCCGAGAGCCAGGTCTTCGTCGTCGCCGCCGCGGGAGGCGAGGCGAAAAACCTCACCGAGCCGGATTTCCGCGGCCACGTGACCTGGGTGGGCTGGAAGGACAAGGGCACGATCGTCTACCGCGCCGCCGAAGGGGCATTCCCGACGTTGAGCACGGTGAGCGCAGCAGGCGGAAAACGCACGATCGTTCTCGACGCGAAGGCGGCCGGCGTCATCTTCGACGCCCCGAGCTTCACGAAGGATTTCAGAAATTTCGCGTTTACGGCGAGCGCTCCCGACGTCCCGGGCGATCTCTATTTCTGGACCGCCGGGGCGAAGGAACCGAGGAGGCTCACGACCCTCAATCCGTGGGTCGCCGATCGCGCCTTCGGAACGCAGAAGGTCGTCCGATATCCGGCCCGCGACGGTCTCGAGATCGAAGGCATCCTCGTCTACCCCGTCGGCTATGAGGCGGGCCTGAAGTATCCGCTCGTCGTGATCGTTCACGGCGGACCGGAATCGAACTATTCGAACGGCTGGGTGACGCGGTACAGCGAACCGGCCCAGGCGCTCGCCGGCAAGGGCTACGCCGTGTTCCTCCCGAACTACCGTTCGAGCACCGGCTACGGGCTCGAATTCGCGCTCGCGGGGTACAACGACGCGGCCGGCAAGGAATTCGACGATATCGCCGACGGAATCGATTACCTCGTGTCCGCCGGCATCGCCGATAAAACGCGCGTCGGCCTCACGGGCGGTTCGTACGGCGGTTACGCGGCGGCCTGGTTCGCCTCGCGCTACACGGAGAAGGTACGCGCGGTTTGCATGTTCGTCGGAATCAGCGACCTCACGAGCAAGCGCCTCACGACCGATATCCCGTACGAGGAGCTCTCCGTGCATTCGGGAAAGAGAATCGAGGACATGTGGCAGCAGAGCCTCGAGCGGAGCCCCATCTACTGGGCGCACCAGAGCAAGACGGCCGTGCTCATCCTCGGCGGCGCGGCCGATTCGCGCGTGCATCCCGGGCAGAGCATCGAATTCTACCGGCTGCTCATGATGAACGATCATCCGGCCGTGCGCCTCGTGCAATATCCGGGGGAAGGGCACGGCAACGCGAAACAGCCCGGGAGAGCCGACGTCCTCTACCGCATGCTCGACTGGTTCGACTGGTACGTACGTGAAGCGAAGCCGCTCGACGGCTTGATGCCGCCTCTCGACATCGCCGATCGCTACGGGCTCAAGCTCGAGGAAACGGAATCGAAGAAGTAGCGCCCAAAGGAAGGTGGAGGATGAAGGAGAACGACAAGGAGCTTTCCCGCAGATCGTTCATCGGGCGGTCTCTCGCCTCTCTCGCGGGAGTCGGTTTCGGGCTCGCCGGGGCGAAGGGACTCCGGGCTCAGGAGCCGGGAACGCCGTCCGCGCAGCCGGGCTCTCCGGCGGCCGCGAAGCTCGCTATCAGGGACTATCGCGATCTCGGACGCACCGGCTGGAAAACCTCCGACCTCGGATTCGGAAACGCGATGATCCAGGACACGTCGCTCCTCGAATACGCGATGGAGCGCGGCATCAACTACGTCGACACGGCACGGCAATACTATGAGATGGAAGTCGTCCTCGGGAAGCTCGACCCGGCCAAGCGCAAGCAGCTCTTCATCACGACGAAGCTCGTTCCCGAGCTCTTCACGGCGAAAACGACCGCCGAGGAAGTCGCCGCCGCGATCGACGAGAGCATGAAGCGCCTCAACACCGATTACGTCGACTGCGTCCTCATCCATTCGGTCGGCGAGGATCCGAAGCTGAGCGATCCGGCGAAGATCAAGAACCCCGCGGTCGTCGAGGCGTTCGGGAAGGCGAAGCGCGACGGGAAGATCAGATTCTGGGGGGCGAGCTCGCACGGACCGCGCATGGTCGAGGATTTCGACTGGCTCGTCGACAACACCCCGATCGACATGATCATGCCCGGCATGAACTTCATGACGAAGGGGCTCGAGCCCGTTCTCGCGAAGGCGAAAGGGAAAGGGGTCGCCGTCGTCGCCATGAAAAGTCTCGCCGCGGCGCGCACAATCGATTACAAGCCGTTCATGAAAAACGGCGCCACGGTGCGCCAGGCCGTCATCAAATGGATGCTCGCCCAGCCGGGGATCGATTGCGTCTCGCTCACGATGCGCAGCGTCGAGATGATCGACGAGTACGTCGCGGCCTCCGGCAGGCCCGAACTCACTCCCGAGGAGAAGAAAGCGCTCAAGGGCTACGGCATGCTCCTCGACCGCGATTACTGCAGGCCCGGCTGCAGCGGATGCCTCGCCGCGTGCCCGAACGGGGTGCCGATCGCGGACATCCTCCGCTACCGGCTCTATTTCGGGAGCTACGGCGAGGAAAAGCACGCCATGTCGCTCTACCGGAAGCTCCCGCGCGAGCGGAGCGCCGAACGATGCGCGTCCTGCGAGGGGACCTGCGAGGGGACCTGCCCGCACAACCTCGCGATCCGCTCGAAACTGCTCGCGGCGCACGGCGAGCTCACGGTCTGATACGAGGAGGGATCGATGAAAGGAATATCGAAAGCGAAATGGCTGCCGGCGGCCGTGCTCGCCGCCTCCGCATGCTTCGCGCTTCTCCCGGCGTTCGGGCGCGCCGCCGGACCCCCGGGCGAAACGGCGGACCCCGCAAAGAGTCTTCTCGAAAAGGCGTCGAAGGCGCTCGGCGAGGACAGGCCCTGGATGACGCGCGTCGAGAAGGGTCTCTTCATCGAATGGGACACGGAAGGATGGGGAACGCTCAGGGCCGACTACACGCGCTTAATAAAGAAACCCGACAAGCTCAAGGTCGACCAGGACAACAGCGCCTACAATCATCCCTTTTTCCGCGTCTACTACTACAGCGGCGGCGAAGCGTGGGGTATCGTCAATCTGACGACGCGGCAGAGCCCGCAGCTCACGGCGACTCTGAAGACACTGATCGACCGGGTCGACGGCATCGCGTTCTACGTCGCCGCGTGCGACACCTTCTTCTCCGCGCCTGCGGCTCCGGGCGACACCCTCCTTCCGGACGCTGAGCTCCTCCGCGCGGGCTGCGTGCTCAAGGGGGATACGACACTCTTCGACGTCGACGCGAAGACGCACGTTCTCAGGCGGCGCATCGAGAACAAGGGCACGCGGGTTTCCATCTTCGAAGACTACCGGAAAGACGACGGTCGCACGGTGCCGTTTCATGTCACCGTCTACGACGCGGGTAAGAAAACAAATGAGTTCGTGTGGGAGGAGATCACGTTCGACGGTAAGCTCGATGACGCGATATTCGAGGAAAACAGACCGCCGAAGCAATGAGCCCTATTCCCTCGCGTCGCGCAACGCCAGAATCGAGGTCGCCGGTTTCCGGCGGCCTTTTTTTTGTCTTTATTTTCGCGCCCGAGCCTATCTCCGGACACCTACCGCAAGAATTGTCATATTTTTTGCAAAGTAGTGAAAATCGAAGCCGTTTTTGTTATAATTCTTATAACCGGTTTCCTTTCGACACAAACGCGAAAGGCTGTATTTGAGAAAGGAGAGGTTGCAAATTGAAGCGCAGGCCAGTCCCCAGGAAAAAGAAAAATAGCCGGCCGGAACCGGATCCCAAGAACAAGCAGCATGGAATGCTGGACAAGAAAACGAAGAAGTACGGGGCCGTCAATATCCTTATCGAGGAGGAAGTTGAGGAGTTCGCAGAGGGACCGGAAGTCTAAATCATTCCTCCAGATAAGCCATCATCTTTATCGTTTCCATAAGGTCGCGACGTGACACGATTCCCACCACTTTGCCCTCGCCGTCGATGACGGGTAGGCGGCCGTAGCCCTTTTTCATGATCAGGTGGAGGAGGGTTTCCGCGGGGTATTCCGGATGCAGCGCGTACCGCGTGATTTCCCGGTCCACGATATCGGCGATCGTCGCTCTCTCCCATTCCTCCATCTCGACCTGCTTCACGTCCCTGAGAGAAACCATGCCGGCGAGCGTGCCGTTCTCGAGCACGGGGAACGAACCGTAATGGTACCTGAGGAAATAATCGTCGACGAGATGCCGGAGACTCAAGGCGGCCTCCACCGTGATGACCGGAGAACGCATGACGTCGGACACCTTCAGGTTCCCGAGCGTCTGTCGCAGCGTGACGAGGAGATAGCCCGATTGAGCGGCCTGCCGCAGGAAATATCCGATGAAGATGAACCAGATCCCGCCGATGAATTGCCCGACGAAGAAATTGAACACTCCGTATACCATCAGGATGATCGCAAAGACGCTGCCGACGCGACTCGCGATGCGCGTCGCCTTTCGCACGTTGCCGGTTTTTTTCCAGATGACGGCGCGAAGAATCCTTCCCCCGTCGAGCGGGAACCCCGGCACCATGTTGAACGCGAGGACGATGAGGTTGATGCGGTAGAGGCTCTTGGCGAGAACGAATACGAGCTGGTGTTCGCCGACGAGCTTCGTGAGCCCGAAGAAAAGCGCGGCGAGTACGACCGACATCGCGGGACCGGCCGCCGCCATCTTGAGCTCGAGGATCGGATTGTCGACGTCGCGCTCCATCTGCGCCACGCCGCCGAAGAGGAAGAGCGTGATCTTGCGTATGGGCAGACCGTTTCGCGAGGCGACGAGCGCATGGCTGAACTCGTGGAGAAGTATCGAAACGAACAGCAGGATCGACGTCAGGAATCCGAGAATCCACAGCTCCTGTTTGCTCCCGTCCGGGAGGATGTCCGCGTACCAGCCCGTTGCGAAAGACCATGTCATGAGGGCGAGGACGAGGAACCAACTCACGTTGACCTCGACGGGGATCCCCCACAGGCGAAAGAGATGAATGCTGCTCCGGATCATGATTTCGGCAGGAGGTTAAAGGATTATATTCCGAGCCGGGATTCGTTCATTTCGACATACCGGCTAAAGCGATTATGCGCGTCGACCTCGATGAAGAGCGGCTGCGCGTTGCCGCTCGACCACGCGAACGCCATGATATCGATCGTGTCTCCCTGATTGACGAGGTGGGCGGCGGCTCCGTTCATGCAGATCATCCCGCTTCCCCGCTCCCCCTTGATGACATACGTTTCGAGCCGCTTCCCGTTCGTGTGATCGACGATAAGGACGTTTTCGTTCGGGCTCAAATTGCTCTTCTCGATGAGATCCTCGTCGATCGTAATGCTTCCGACGTATCGAAGGTCGGCCTGGACGACCTTCGCGCCCATGATCATCGATTTCAGGAGCAGCCGTTTCATCCGCATTCCTTTCGTCAGGTCGTATCGCCGTGCACCTCGGTGAGGTAGCGCACGAACCTGTTGTTCCCGTCGACGAGGATATTCTTGAAGAAGCCCGAGGTCTGCTCGGACCACGTGAACGCCATGATGATGATCTCGTCCCCCGCGCTGACCTGATGGGTGACCGCCCCCGAGACGACGATCGCGCCGCTCCCCTTCCTGCCCTTCACGACGAAGGCGTCCACCCGGGCGCCGTTCGTGTTGTCGACGAGCAGCACCCGCTCGAAGGGAGCGATGTTGGAGAGCGCCAGAAGCTCTTCGTCGACGATGACGCAGTCGAGCGAACCCTCCGCGATGCCCGTCACCTTCGCCTTGTGTATTTTCGATTTCACGACGAGCCGTTCGCCGAGCTTCGACGAGATAAATCTGAATTTCCCCGAGGGGGTGAGAGGAATCCCCTCGACCAGGTCGAAACTCACTTCGAAGGCCTGCCCCATGTTCTCCTTGATCTTCCGTTCGAGCTCCCGCTTGTGCTCTTCCTTCCACTCGGGGCCCGGCACGATCCGGAAAATGACGCCGCCCCGCTCGCGCTGCTCGATCTGGAATTGGCTGATTCCGGGCACGACGCGCGAGAGATACGTCCAGAAAAAGCCTCCGACGGACTTCCCGTCCGGAGCCACGATCGCGTCGAAGGTGCGCCCCTCGATTCGATCGAGGAGCGGAAGCCCCCGCCCGCACTGACACTTCCTGAGCGTCGGCACGGCGAGATCCCCCGTCCGGTACCGGAGAAACGGCATGTAGAGATTCAAAAGATCGGTGACGACGATCTCGCCGACCTCGCCGCTCTCCGCGGGCCGGCCGCTCTCGTGGACCACCTCGACGAACATGATGTCGCTGAAAACGTGGAGCCCCGCGCGTTTTTCGCACTCCTGGGCGACGTTCGCGAACTCGTTGCTCCCGTACCGGTCGAAGACCGGGCACGAGAACGCGTCCCGGATCATCTCCGCCTGGTGCGGAAAAATCTTTTCGCCGCTCGACATCGCGGCGCGCGGCCTGATGCCCGCGACGCGTCGGGTCTTGCAGAATTCCGCGAATCTCGCCACCGCGGAAGGGTAGCCGAGAATGAGATCGGGTTTGAACGAAGCCATCATCCGCGCGTAGCGCTCCATCGCTTCGTCCGACATATCGAAGGAGGAAACGTAACGGATGTTGTTGAAATAGTCCTTTACGGCGCTCGCGAAACGCTCCCTGAAGGGCCGGTCGAGATGGAAGCCCCAGATGACCGCCTGTCTGTCGCCGATGTCGATGCCCGCCCACCGCATCCCGCGGAGCGCGTTCGCGCGCCGCAGAGGCCCCGCCGAGACGTCCGTGTGGAAGTAGAGCGGCTCCCCGGTCGAGCCGCCGGTATTCGAGGACGCGCCCCTCCGCATGGGATCCTTCGTCACGATCCGGTCTTTCGCCCGGCGGACGTCCTCCTTCGTGAGAAACGGAATCTTCCGAAAATCGCCGGGGCTCTGGATATCGTCGACGCGGAGCCCTTCCCGTTCGAAGAGCTCGCGATAGTACGGCACGTGGATCGTGATCTCGCGGAGATACTGCTCGACGCGCCGCCACCGGAGTTCCTCGATCTCTCCAGGCGAGAGCCACTGGTTCCTCTCGAGTTCCTCGAGGTACGAGATGAGCCGGTCCCCCCTCAATCCGCGATAGGCGGGGTATATCACGTTTCTAACGAGAGGCGAATACAGCGGCGGGAGCATGGCGTCCTTTCTTGTGCGCGCGTCATCGGTCGCCCGTTATGCAATACCGTAGCGCATATAGTAGCTTATAGCATCGGTATTTCCAAATCGAAAATCTCTTTCCCGCGAACAGGTCGAACGCGGTGACGAAGAATTCCGGGCCGGTGTTCTTGATGATCTTTCCCCGCCACGTCCACGGCGAGCCGCTCCCGATCCTGTTGATGTCGCGCGGGTCTTCGCCGAAAATATTCTTCTTCACGGGATCCTCGAAGAGGGTCGTCGTGGCGAGATATCCCGCTTCCCCGGCCATCGTGCGGACTTCCTCGCCGTGAGCGCCGCCGGGCCAGCAGAGGTAACGCACCTTCGTGCCGAGGGCCGCCTCGATCGTTTCGCGTGATTCGACGAGCTCCGCTCTCACCCGGGCGAGGTACTCCTCCTGCGTTTCGATGCGATCGGCGCGCGGGCCGTATTCCCGCGCGACCGCTTCGAGTCTCTCCCGCCAACCGCCGCGGGAGAAGAATTCGGCGCCGCCCTCCTCCGCCGCGAACGCAACGAGGCGGCTCGTAAGCTTTGGGTCCTCGAAATAGCGGCGGACGGCGAACGATTTGCCGGATCGGTATATCGGCTCGCCGTACGGAATCCTGTTTTCCATCCGCTCGTGCATCGATTTATATTTTTCGCCCGGGAAATTGTTCCACACGAGCCAAAGCGGCGCGCGGTAACCGTCCACGCCGTCCGGGCGGTGGAAATCGGCGATCTCGGGACCGCTGAAATACCAGGTGTGCGTCTTCGCGTGGCTCTGGATATCGACGAGGCCGCTCGCGACCATGCGCCGCATCTCGGCCCAGGAAAGATAGCCGCGGGCGTCGAGCTCGTCCATCGAGACCCGGCCCGCCCATACGTCCTCGAGCGTCGGGGGACAATCGGCGCGCGGATCGACGAAATCGGTGCTCATCCATATGACCGCGCGGTGCCCGTACTTCTTGAGAATCGGAAACGCGTGGACGTAGTTGTCGCGGTAGCCGTCGTCGAAGGTGAGAACGATCGGCTTTTCCGGGACGCTCGCGCCGCGCTCGACATGCGCGTGGAGCTCGTCGAGCGTGATGGTCGTCCATCCCCGCTCCTTGAGGATGCGCATGTGCCCTTCGAAAACATCGAGCGGGGTCACGAGGAAATTCCAGGGCCAGCCGGGATAGTCGCGGCCGACGTTGTGGTACATGATGACCGGTATCGCCCGCGGCAATGCGCTCACGATCGCTCCACCTTTCCCCCGTATGAACTCCGTCGCAGGGAGCCCTGGCCGGGAAATTCGAAAAGAAGACGATAATTTATCGCGCCGAGGATGTAAAGAGCTCAGTGCGCGGGAGATTCATCGGCCCGGTCCGATCGGCCTTCTGCAAATCCCCGTCAGAAAATCGCTCCCGAGAGAACCGCTCCGGAGCAACTCATCTTCCCGCGCGAAGCACCTGGCGAGCAGGCGTTTCGTCTCCGGATCACCGGAGAGAAAGTTGCCGGCGATATCGCTGAAGAGAAGCTGCAGAACCGTTCCGCCGTATCCCCTCGTCTCGAGCACGTCGAAGGTCTCCCCGAGCAGGGGGACGATCCTCGACGACTCGGCGGCCTCCGTCGGATCGTACAGCATCACTGCGAGCCTGCCCGGCCGGTGTACGGCCCGCTTCACGGTGCCGCTCTTCCACCGGACCCGGCACTTCTCGGGCAGCCGCGCGAGGAGACCGTTCACCGCATCGAGCTGTTCGTCCGTCCACTGAAACCTCGTCGGCCCGACGAATTCGTTGAAAATATAAAATCCGGTCGGCTTCAGAAAATCGCGAATGCGGCCGAGCATGGGGCCGAGAGGAGACATGTGGTGGAGAAACTGCTCGGCGATCACAAGATCGTACTGTCCCCGCGGCAGGTCCACGCGCGCCGCATCCGCCTCGATATACGTGATGACCCCGGAGAAACCGGCTCGATCCGCGCGCTCCCTCGAGTACGCGATACGGGCATGGACCTTCTCCACGGCGTCGATCCGGCTGAATTTCCCGCTCCTCGCGAGCTCGATCTCGCGATTGCCGGTGCCCGAACCGAGCGAGAGCGCGCTCATCTCCCGGCCACCCGCGCAGTACCGATCCAGAAAGAACGCGCAATAATCGACCTTCAAATCGCCCGAGATCATCATGTTCCAGCGATCCATCACATCGGGGATGTCCCACCAGTTCTTGAGGGGATACGCCGTGTGATCCCACGAAGCGCCCCGTCTCATGATTCGCGAAACGAGCTCGCCCAGCCGTCCCTGTTTCATCTTTTCGACGAGAAGAGAGAAATCGCGGATATTCACAAGATTACCGAACATGGTTTGTTCATTGTAACACCGGGGAGGAGACGCCGCGGAACGAAAAGATGCATCGGCCCGCCCGCGCCCGCCCCCGGAACGTATTGACACGACTGTGAAACTCGGATACCGTTTAATTCCGTCGCAGCGGATTCCCATGCACCGGCGCCGTGGACCTTCCCGTTCATGGAGTCGAATCCGGAGGTTTCAACGGGTGAAACTGTTCGTACTTGGCTCCACCGGATTCATCGGCAAACGATTCGTTCGCATGTTCTCCGGCGTTTACGAGATCGTCACCGAGCTGGCCGGCAGAGACCGTGCGTTCGTGGATCTGACGAGCTACGATACGATGCTCAAGTTCCTCGATGCGCATAGACCTTCCGCCATATTGAATCTCGCCGGAAAATCCTATCATAGCGCCGGAAACGACGCTGACATCTACGAGAGCAACGTCCTCGTCGAGCTCAATCTGCACGAGGCGCTCGACCATCTGAATCTGGATTCGAAAATCGTTTCCGCGAGCTCGAGCGCCGTTTACAGAAGCTCGGCCGATCCCGTCGACGAGGGATCCCCGTGCCTGCCGGCGAATACGTACGCGAGGGCGAAATACGTTCAGGAGCGGGTCGGCCTCAGCTACCATCCCCGGCATCGCGTCGTGATCGCGAGATTGTTCAATGTAATCGGTCCTCATCAGAGCAAGGATTTCTTCATCCCCGCCATCATCGAACGGCTCATGAAATTCAGGAGCGGGGAGACCAAAGACGTGCAGCTGAAAACGCTCAACGCGGTGCGGGACTTCATATTCGTCGACGACGCCTGCGACGCGCTCCGCGCTCTCGTCGACGGAGGAGCGAGCGGCGAGATCTATAATGTATGCTCCGGCCGGGGCATCTCCATCCCCGAGGTGATCGAGGCGCTGAAGGATATTCTCAACATCTCGACGGTCCCGCTCGTCGCGCGGGATGAGTTCGTGAAGGAAGGCATCAACTGCCAGTCCGGGGCGAACCGCAAGATGCGCGAAATCGGGTGGTCGCCTTCGTTCGACGTCAGGAAGTCATTGGAGACGATTCTCAGGGAGGAATATGGAACCTAGAACATCGGCGAAACGGGCTCTCGTGACGGGTGCCGGCGGCTTTATCGGAAGCCATCTCGTCGAAGCCCTCGTCGCCAATGGATACGCGGTGCGGGCGCTCGTTCATTACAATTCGGCCGGCAGCATAGGCAATCTGCAGCACGCCGCCAAGGGCGTTGTGTCCGAGGTCGAGCTCGTTTTCGGGGATATTCGCGACGAGCATTTCTGCCAGAAGCTGACGCAGGGAATCGACGTCGTTTTCCATCTCGCCGCGCTCATCGGCATACCCTATTCCTACGTCGCGCCGTCGAGCTACGTCCAGACGAACATCACCGGCACCCTCAACCTGTTGAACGCCTGTTCGCAGAGCGGCGTCGCGCATTTTCTGCATACCTCGACGAGCGAGGTGTACGGCACGGCACTCTACAAACCGATCGACGAGAAACACCCGCTTCAGGGCCAGTCTCCCTACTCCGCGTCGAAGATAGGCGCGGACAAGATCGTGGAAAGCTACTGCAGGTCGTTCGACTTCAACGCGACGACGATACGACCCTTCAACACGTTCGGCCCCCGCCAGTCGCTGCGGGCGGTCTTGCCGACGATCATCACGCAGGCGCTCGCCTCGAACACAATTCATATCGGCTCCACCCATCCGAAGCGGGATCTCACGTTCGTGCTCGACACGGCGAACGCCTATCTGAAAGCGGCCGGCCGCACCGACCTGCGCGGCGAAACGATCAACGTGGGCACCGGTGCGTTCTTCTCCATCGCGGAGGCCATCGAAACGGTCGGGAGGATCCTCGGCAAGGAGCTCGTGATCGTCGAAGAGAAGAAACGGATCCGCCCCGAAAAAAGCGAGGTGCTGGAGCTTCTCTGCGACAACACGAGGGCGAAAGAGCTCCTGAACTGGACGCCGCAATTCACGTTCGAGCAAGGGATCGGGAAAGCCATCGATTTTTTCAAAACGGTTCGCATCGAAAACGCGGATCATTACCGCGTATAAGGAGAAACAATGCAGGCGGTGATTCTGGCAGGGGGTAAAGGCAGGCGCTTGCGGCCGTACACGACGATTTTGCCCAAGCCGATGATGCCGATCGGCGAGAAACCGATCCTCGGGATCATCATCGAGAAACTCGCCCAGAGCGGTATCAAGGATATCATCATTACCGTCGGCTACCTGGCCGGCATTATTCAGGCGTATTTCGGCGACGGGAAAACGTTCGGCGTCAACATCAGGTATTTCACAGAGACGGAGCCTCTCGGGACGGCGGGATGTCTGTCCCTCATCGACGGTCTTGAAGAAGAATTCATCGTCATGAACGGGGACATTCTCACGGACCTGAAGTTCAAGGATTTGATCGAGTACCACGCGAAGATGGGAAACAGCGTGACGATATGCTCCTACAAGAAAGAGATACAACTCACCCTGGGCGTGCTGGATCTGGCCGGCGATACGGTACGGGATTACCTCGAGAAACCCCGCTATACCTTCGACATCAGCATGGGCATATACGCAATGAACAGGAGAGCGGTCGATCACGTCCCGAAGAATCAGTATTTCGATTTCCCGACATTGATCAAACAGCTCATCTCGGCGAAGGAACCGATCAGCGTATACAAGTTCGAGGGAGAATGGTTCGATATCGGACGGGAAGAGGACTACAAGGCCGTTCTCGGGAAATTCGACGATGGCACGCAAGACTAGAATACTGCATGTAACAAGCTCCTTCTCCAGCGGCGGCGTCGAGTCCTACCTGCTCAATCTCCTGAATCTCGCCGACCTCGAAGCGTTCGAGCACTATCTGTTCGTCGGAAGCGACGCCGGCCCCCTGAGAGAGCGCTATCACAAGCTGCCGGTGAAGATCGTGACCGTGAAGTGCACGCCGAAGCGTTTCTTCTACAGCCTGCCGTTCGGCGTCTATTTCTGCAAGAAGCATGGCATCGACGTCATTCACGGGCACAACTACTGGTTCTACCGCTACGCCTTTTTTCTCTCCCTGCTCACCGGGATCCCGCTCATCACGTCGAACTACGGTCTCGGATTGTGGAAAAAGAGACGGCATCTCTTTTTCGAATCGCTCGTCTTCCGGAGAGCCCGCGTCAATATCGCCATTTCAAAAGCGATCCTCGAGAAGGACAAATCCCTTGTTCCGGGCGCGCGGGATCATCGGGACAAATTCAAACTGATCTATCCGATCATCAACGAAGCCCCGCTGAAAAA
>JBAZPL010000028.1:0-18890 GCA_041648155.1 Candidatus Krumholzibacteriia bacterium | reverse complement strand
CCGCTCCTTTGCTCGGCGACGCCGATGTTCCTCCTTCGCCCCGGCGCCGCGCGGTCCCCCGCGCGAGGGACGCGAAGACGCCGGCCACGCTCAGTATCGCGAAGATGATAAAGGCAATCCTGATGCTCGTCAAGAAAGCCTCGTGACGCTCGGGCGTGATCCGAACGTCCCCGACCTGCACGGCGAAAACGAGCATCGCGATGCCCATGCTCAGCATCTGGCCGGTCATCCGCATCGTGGCGAGCGTCGCGGAGGCCACGCCGTAGCATCGCGGCTCGACGGAGCTCATGACCGCGTTGGTGTTCGGGGACGAAAAGAGCGCGAAGCCGAAACCGAGAAGCATGAGGTTGAGAATCAACACTGGCGTCGAGGTCCCGGCTCCCAGAAATATGAGAAAGAAAAGCGCCACGGCGGTTACCGCCATGCCCGTGGACGCGACGACCCTCGATTCGATCCGGTCCGATAGTCTCCCCGCGAAGGGGGAGAATCCGGCCATCACGATCGGCTGCGAGACCAGGATGAGACCGGCGCTCTGCGGCGTGAGCGCCTTGATGTACTGCAGGTACAGGCTCATGAGGAACGTCACGGCGAAGCTCGCGCTGTAGTTGATGAGGGCGGCGAGATTCGAGAAGGCGAATACCCTGTTCCCCGAAAAGAGCTCCATATGGAGGAGCGGATGCGCCGCCCGAAGCTCCCAGCGAACGAACGCGACGACGCCGATAACCCCCGCGAGCAGAAGCCCCGCCCCGGTGGGTGACGGAAGCCGCGAGAATCCATACATGATCGCGGTGAGAGAGGGGACGCTGATCAGGGCGCCGGGGAGATCGAATTTCTCCCCACGAGCCTCCGCCCATTCCCCCTTGAGCTTCCCGACGACGAGCGCGATCACGACGAGACCGAGCGGCACGGTGACGAGAAAGACGCTCCGCCAACCGAAATGCTGCGTGAGAACTCCTCCCACGACGGGACCGACCGAAAGACCGATATAGACCGCCGCGGTCGTAATCCCGAGCGCCCTTCCCCGTTCGGCGGCGGGAACAATGGAGGTCACGATCGCGACACCGGTCGAGAAGGTCATCGAGGCGCCGATCCCCTGCAGCACCCTGAGCGCGATGAGCGGCGACACCGAAGGCGCGAAGACGCAGCATACGGATGCGATCGTGTAGATCGACATGCCCACGAGAAACATCCTTTTTCTGCCGTAGATATCGGCTGCCTTGCCGAACGGAATGAGGAACACGGCGGCGGCAAAAATGTACGCGGTCGCCACCCATCCGAGCGCGACCGCGGGGATCGAGAATTCCTTCCCGATCGTCGGAAGCGCGATATTGACCGCCGACGCCATGAACGGCGTCACGAAGGAGGCGATCGTCGCGATGAGAAGAACGATTCTTTTGTCCATCACAGCATCGAGAACCCGTGAGCGCCGATGCGCTCCCCAAGGCTCCAGTATTCCCCGTTCACATAGACGACAAGCGGCAATTTCGAGAAATCGACGCGCCCGCCGGAGACGAGCGGCGCATCCGCCCGCCGCTCGACGATTTCGCCGACGAACATATCATGAACGCCGAGCGGCACGACGCTTATCACGCGGCACTCGAAATTGACGGGGCATTCCGCGACGATCGGCGCGTCGACGGCCGATCCGTTCATGGGCGTGAGGCCGGAACGCGCGAACTTGTCCCCATCCCTCCCCGATACGACGCCGCAGAGATCGACCTGCCTCAGGATCTCGCGCGTCGGAACGTTGACCGTGAAGCAGCCGCTCTCCTTGATCATCCGGTGGGAGAACCTCGACGGCCTGATGGACACGTGAACGACGGGCGGATCGGAGCAATCGACGCCGGTCCACGCGATCGTGAGCACGTTGCGTCCGAGCGACCGGTGCGCGCACCCAACGAGGACGACGGGCGTCGGCGAGAGCATCTGCGCCTTGCCGAAACTCACCTTTTCGATCATTGAAACCTCCCCTGAGCGCTCAAACAAAAGCCCCCTTCACGCTCGACGAGAAGGGGGCTCGATTGACGGTTCGATGGAGACGGCGCCCGGCGCGTCATCCGCATTTCGAGAAGCCGCATTCCCTGCAAACCGCGCAGCCTCCCTCGTGATCGAGGGAACCTCCGCAATCGGGGCAGAAGCCCGCGATCTTCTCGCCGTAGCCGCTCGACATCCTCGCGGCTTTCTTCCCCACGGGAGTCTTCTTCTCGAGGAGGTAACGCTCCATCGCCTTCGCGATCGCGTCGCTGCACGAGAGAATCATGCCCCCCTTTTCCCACCCGGGATTCGGGCAGCGGACGCCGTGGAGCTGCTTGACGATCGCCTTCGGGTCCAGCCCGGCGCGGAGCGACAACGAGATGAGGCGGCTGATCGCCTCCGCCTGCGAGGAGGAGCATCCGCCCGCCTTGCCCATCTGTGTGAAAACCTCAAAGAGACCGTGCTCGTCCTCGTTGATCGTGACGTAGAGGTTGCCGCAGCCGGTCGTCATCTTGCGCGTGCTTCCCGCGATCACGGAGGGACGCGCCCGCGGGGTGAGGAGCGACTCGTCGATGACCGTGAACGTCTTCTCCTCGGCGCGGTTCACCTTGCCGATATTGAGCACTTGCTCGGTGCGGCTTCCGTCCCGATAGATCGTCACGCCCTTGCACCCGAGCTCGTACGCCTGCAGGTAAACCTTCTCGACCTCCTCTTTCGTCGCGCTGTTCGGGAAATTGACCGTTTTCGAAACGGCGTTGTCCGTGTATTTCTGGAACGCGGCCTGGACCCGCACGTGCCAATCGGGTGTGATGTCGTGCGCGGTGATGAAGACCTTGCGCCACTTTTCCGGTATCTCCTCGATCTCCTGCACGCTCCCCTTCTGCGCGATTTTCTTCATGAGCTCGTCCGAGTAGAATCCCTCGCGCGTCGCAATCTCCCTGAAAAGAGGGTTGGTCTCGACGAGCTCGTCGTTGTCCATGACGTTCCGCACGAACGCGACGGCGAATATCGGCTCGATGCCGCTCGAACAGCCGGCGATGATGCTCAACGTTCCGGTCGGCGCGATCGTCGTGACCGTTGCGTTGCGCATCTTCGGAGAACCTTCCTTGTCATAGACGCTCCCCTTGAACGACGGGAAAGTGCCGCGCTCCTCGGCGAGAGAGACGCTCGTCGCGCGCGCCTCGCGCTGGATGAAGCCCATGACCTCCTCGGCCACCTCGAGCGCTTCTTCCGAATTGTACGGAATCTCGAGCTCGATGAGCAGGTCGGCGAAACCCATGACGCCGAGGCCTACCTTGCGGTTCCTGAGCGTCATCTCGCGGATCTTCTCGAGAGGGTAGCGGTTCATGTCGATGACGTCGTCGAGTAAGCGCACCGCTTTCACGACGATGTCGCCGAGCTTCTTGAAATCGACGCGCGGCTTCCCGTCCGCGCATTCGACCATGTGCGAGAGGTTGATCGAACCGAGGTTGCACGATTCGTACGGGAGCAGCGGCTGCTCGCCGCACGGATTGGTGCTCTCGATATCGCCGAGGTGCGGCGTCGGGTTGCACCGGTTGATCCGGTCGAGGAACACGACCCCCGGCTCGCCGTTCTTCCACGCGAACTCGATGATCATCTCGAACACCTTGCGCGCGGGGATGCGGTCGACCTGCTCGCCGCCGTGCGGATTGACGAGCGTGTAAGCGCGGTCCTCCTTCACCGCTTTCATGAACTCGTCGGTGACTCCCACCGATATGTTGAAATTGTTGAGCCTCGAGTTATCGCGCTTCGCCGTGATGAAATCGAGGATATCGGGATGATCGACTCGAAGAATCGCCATGTTCGCGCCGCGGCGCGTGCCCCCCTGTTTCACCGTTTCGGTCGCCGCGTCGAAGACCGTCATGAAGGAAATGGGACCGCTCGAGATCCCTTTCGTCGTTTTCACGACGTCGTTCTTGGGGCGGATGCGCGAGAAGGAGAATCCCGTTCCCCCACCGCTCTTGTGTATGAGGGCGGTATGCTTGATCGTCTCGAAGATACTTTCCATCGAGTCCTCGATGGGAAGAACGAAGCAGGCGGAAAGCTGCTGGAGCTCGGCGCCCGCGTTCATGAGGGTCGGCGAGTTGGGCAAGAAATCGAGGGCCGCCATCATCCGGTAGTATTCCTCTTCCCACTGCCGGCACCTCTCCGCCTTGCCGTAGAGCCGCTCCGCCGAGGAAACGTTGTTCGCGACGCGCCGGAACAGTTCCTCGCCCGATTCCGTCACGTTTCCGTCAATATCCTTGCGAAGGTAGCGCTTTTCGAGCACACGCAGGGCATTTTCGGAAAGCTGCGGCTTCATCCGCGACGAATCCATTCCAACCTCCATTCCTGTAATAAGTTATAATGATAATCCGTTTTGCCCTGCCCTCAATTTTTCATTTCTATATATTGGGGCGAGACAAAATATCACATACCAGATATGGGGTGTCAATAAGTAAATCCAAAAAATAATTCCGCGCCCGCAGCGCCCTTTCAAGCCCATTAAAATTTCGCACATCATATTGCATGACAACAGGTTAAGAAATTTAATATCCCCGGGTCACCCATCCATAAATATACTCTTCCAGGAACATCATTCTCGTGCTATATTCTGCCGCATGAAAATGAAGAAAGCGTTACCGATACTGCTGATCCTGCTCGGCACGACCTGCACGAGTCTCTCGGCGCAGACGCTCGGGCAATTCGCGGGCGCGTCCGCCGCGGAGGACGGGGAAGGATCGGTATTCATGCTCGCCGGAAACAACACTTTTCGCACCGGCGTGAGCGCGCGGTTCAACATATCGCGCGTGAGCGATTTCGGACTTCAGCTCGGCCTCGATCGCTCGTGCAGCGAGAGTTTCTTCGGCGGCGGCATCGACTTCAAGATCGTGATCCTCGAAAGCACGGCACGGCTCCCGGTGAACCTCGCGCTCGACGCCTCGTTCGGAAGCCTGACCTCCGGTGCGGCAGAGCGGTTCCACTTCGGCTTCGGCATCCTCGCGAGCGGACGCATCGCGTCCATCGCGGGGCGCGCGATCGAGCCCTATTGTTCCCTGATTGCCGACATCGAGCAGATCGACATGAAGCACGGGAGCACGACGGTCGCCGACTGCCTCTGCCCCGGCTCGAACGACGAAACCGACGCCGGCGCGCTCGTGCGGGTCGGAGTCAAGATTCCGGTCTCGAACGAAGCCCAGCTTCTCATCGAAGCGAACCTCGCCAGAACATCTCTCTTCGGCGCCGGTATCAATATCATCTTCTAGTATCCTGTCCTTGTGATTCTGCGCGGGTGGCGGTGCCGGAGCACTCTGAATAGCGGGTGGCGGCGATGGGGCCCCCGCACGGGGCGCAGCGAGCTTTGCGAGCGAGCACGTGCGGGGTGCAATCGCCGACAGGACCCGCGTAGCTATGAGATCTTTTCCGCGACGATGACGGTGATGTTGTCGCTCCCGCCCTCTTCCTTCGCGCGCTTGACGAGCCTCTTGCAGACCTTATCGGGCATGCCGTTCGCTGTTATCTCCGCGATCTCCTCCTCGCCGAGCATCGAGTAGAGACCGTCGGAGCACAGGAGTATGCGATCTCCCGGCGCCACCGGAACCGATTCCGTGATGTCGACATCGAGATCGCCGCGAAGGCCCACCGCCTTCGTTATGACGTTTCGGTGCGGATGCCGCACGGCCTCTTCCTTGCTCAGCATTCCCTTGCGGACCAGCTCCCCGACGACGCTGTGATCGTCGGTGAGCTGCTTGAAAACGCCCTTGCTCAGGAGATACGCGCGGGAATCCCCCGCATGCGCGATATGAATCAGATCGGGAAGCATCACGATCGCGGTGCACGTCGTGCCTGCCGTGTGGTTGCGCCCCTCGCCGACGATTTCGAAAACCTCGCGGTTCGCCTCGAGGAACGCCCAACGCAGACGGTTCACCGCCGGTGCGGACAGCGAGCTGCGCGATTCGTGCAGCTCTTCGCCGTGACCTCGTTCAACTACCGCGGCACCCGTTCCGTCGTAGTAGACGCGGCCCATCACCTCGACCGATTTCTTGCTCGCCTCCGCTCCGGACAGGTGCCCTCCCATGCCGTCGGAGACGATCGCGAGCACGCCGAGGCTTTCGACAATATCGTCCGATTCGGGCACGTAGATGCCGTAATAATCCTCGTTGCGTTCGCGGATCGAACCGCGATCGCTCTCGGCGTCGAAGATGTATTTCATCGATGTATCCTTCATTTCCAACGCAAACGAGCCCTTGTCTTGCCTGAGAATCGATGATAGATTGCTCGCTGTAAGGTAGCGACCCGCGATTATAACGTCAATCGAAATCGCGGATTCCGGCGATGGCGCCCGGCACAAACTCCGGATGTGCGCGCATGTCTGAAAAGAACGCGAAGCGCCTGCGGCCCCATACGATCCTCGGAATAGGGATCATTCTCGCTTCCGAGCTGCTTCTCATCGCCGGCAACACATGGGTCAAGACCTACTTCACGCCGCTCATCTGGACCGGCTACATAATCCTGATCGATGCCCTCGTCGCCGCGCGAAAGGGAAGCTCCCCTCTCACGGCGCGGCGCAGGGAGTTCCTCCTGGTCGTCCCGATCTCGATCATCACCTGGTACGTATTCGAAGGAGTGAATCTTCTCCTGAAGAACTGGTCGTACGTCAATCTCCCCGAAGGAACCGCCGCGCGCTGGCTCGGGTATGCCTGGTCGTACGCAACGATCACACCCGCCATATTCATAACCGCCGAACTCATCGATTCGCTCTTCGGACAGCGCCTCCGCAATCGCCGGCCGCTCGCCCTCGGCCGCGGGACCGAGACGGCGTTTTTCTTCGCGGGCTTTCTCCTCTTCGTCGTCGTCCTCGTCTATCCCTCTCCCTGGCTCTGCCCTCTTCCCTGGATCAGCGTTCTTCTCTGGTTCGAGGGAATGAACGACCGGCTCGGGATAGGATCGTTCGGCGCGGCGTTCCGGGCGGGAGATTACGGCCTCTTCGTGTCGCTTCTCGTCTCCGGCGCCGTCTGCGGGATTCTCTGGGAATCGTGGAATTTCTGGGCGCTCACGAAGTGGAACTATCACGTGCCCTATCTCCCCGGCGTGAAGCTCTTCGAGATGCCCGTTCTCGGCTTCCTCGGGTTTCCCCCCTTCGCCCTCGAGTGTTTCCTCATGTACCGGTTCATCCGCTTCCTCACGCCCGTGCGACTCGATGTCGACGTTCTCGGCGGCACGTGGAGCGTCGCGAGGCCGGGAGACAGGCCATGAACACGCGCGACGCGCTCAGGCGCCTCATCGAATCGAACACGGCCGTCATCTTCGATTTCGACAACGTCATCGTCGATTCGGAACCGTACCATTTCGAGGCGTATTCCCGCGTCTTCGCGAAGGCGGGGCACACGCTCGACCGCGCGGAGTACTGGCTCGAATGGACCTCGCGCGGCGGTGGGGCCGAAAGCGAGATACGGCGCTACAACCTGGGATTGGATCCCGCCGCGCTGCGCGCCGAGAAGGACCCCATCTACTCGGCCTTCTGCAGCTCGGGCGCCATCAAACCGTTCGCCGAGGCGATCGCCGTCATCGAAGCCTTCGAAAAGGCGGGGCTCGTTCTCGCCATCGCCTCCGGTTCTTACGAGCGCGACATCAGGGCGATACTCAGCGCGAACGGGATCGAGCACCGCTTCGGCGTTATCGTCGGCAAGGACCACGTCAAGAGAACGAAGCCCTATCCCGAGACCTATCTCGTCGCGGCCGAGAGGCTCGGCCTTCCCCCCGAACGATGCCTCGCGATCGAGGACGCGGAAAAGGGCGTGACGAGCGCGAAGGAAGCGGGAATGAGCGTGATCCTCATCGAAACGGAGATCACGAAGGATCTGGAGCTCGGCGGCGCGGACCTCATGCTTTCGAGCCTCGCCGAACTGCGCGACCTATTGAAGGATTTGACGGTCTGAAGATATGCGCCGGGCGCCTATTTGAAGAGGCTCTTGATCGATCCCCAACTCGTCGTTTCCACTCCGATCTCGCACTTCACCTGCACGGTATCGACCGAAGCGCATTCGACGAAAGAGCTCCGCGTGATAAGATCTCCGGCGTCGCGCGTCAGGGAAAACGCTTTGTAATAGAGCGTCGCGACGCTCGGAATGCCCGTATGGAAGTAGTACCGGCTCTCGCCGGGAGCGCTCGGAACTTCGATGGCGAGAAGCCCGTCATCGGTGCCCGTCGGATAGCGGTCGGTCCGGTAGCGGATCATCGTCCGGTTGCCGCTGCCCGCGACCCAGGTGAGCTTCACGGAGCATCCCTGCCCCTGCTGGGCGACGAAATCGATAACGCTCATATTGGGCTCCTCGCAGATCGGCTGCTGGCACGCGTAGAGATAATTCTGTCCGAGGAATCCGCCGTGCTGAGGAGAAAAAACGTTGTGCGATTTCCCGTAGTCGTCGATCGCGATCATCTTGCCCGTCTGGCTGTTCGGTCTCAGATCGATCCAGACCGGATCGCTCCCCTTGACACGAACCACCTGGGCATAACCGATCCGCACCGGACCGCAGGAGCTCTCGCACGCCTGGAGCGCGAGATCGAGGCAGTAATCGTTCCCGGAACTGTACCGGCTGCTCGCAACGACGCTCCAGCAGTTGTCGGGAATGAACACCGCGATGCTCTCGTTCGAAACGACCGAGAACTCGAGGTACCCGGCACCCTCGTGGAGATTGTAGGCCCACAGGGGAACGTCGATCACGAGCTCGCTCGAAAGCATGCTCCTGCTGCACACGATGTCGGTGGGAATCGAAGAGGCGTCGCCGAAATGGACGGCGAGCCTCACAAGATAATCGAACTCGGCAAAACTCGACGAGAGCGCGAGAGCTCCATAGCATTGCGCCTGAAGCGCACCGCTCGCGCTGACGATGAACGCGATAAAAACGATCGAAGCCAGAAGGGCTTTCTTCACAACTATGATCCTCCGATGACCTCCGCTCCGTGCGCCAAAAGGCCTCGTTAAAATTCTTTACTCAGCATTAATTATGACAGCTTTGAACAATCTTGTCAAGGAGGTTAAAAATCATTATTCGTTGACTGATAGAGGCGTTGGTAGAGCTAGGCATATCTTGATTTCAAGATTCCTCTTTATTCCTCTCTGTTCCTCTTTATTCCGCATTTTTTCCTCTTTTCCTCTCGCGGAGGCCGCGCCAGTATTCGATGCGCTTTATCATCTCGCGTTCGAATCCCCGCTCGACGGGATGGTAATATCGGCGGCCGGCGAGCTCTTCGGGAAAATACTCCTGGTCCACGATCGCGTCGGGCTCTTCGTGCGGATACCGGTATCCCTTGCCGTAACCGATATCCTTCATGAGCACCGTTACGGGATTCCGGATCCAGAACGGCACGGGGAGCGGCCCATGCTCCCGAACGTCCCGCGCGGCCTCCTCGTAGGCCGCATAGAGAGCGTTGCTCTTCGGAGCGAGCGCGAGATAGACGACCACCTGCGCGAGGGCGAGCTTCCCCTCGGGAATTCCCATGAAATGAACCGCCTGCATGCCGTTCAGGGCCGCGGTCAGCGCCTGAGGATCGGCGCTGCCGATATCCTCCGAGGCGAACCGAACGAGGCGGCGCGCTACGTAGAGCGGATCCTCCCCCGCCTCGAGCATGCGGGCGAGCCAGTACAGGGAAGCGTCGGGATCCCCTCCCCGAAGGCTCTTGTGGAGAGCGGATATGATATTGTAGTGCTCCTCCCCCTTTTTGTCGTAGAGAATGGCCCTTTTCTGGGCCGCTTCTTCGAGAAGCTCCCGGGTGAGAACGATCCCTCCTTCCAAGCGCCCCACCGATTGCACCGCCATCTCGAGCGCGTTGAGCGCCATGCGCGCGTCGCCGAACGAGAGGTACGCGAGGTAACGGATATCCTCTTCCGAAATCGCGATGCCCCTGCCGCCGTAGCCGGCCGCCGGGTCCGCGAGAGCACGAGCGACGACCTTCGCGATCTCTTCCTCCCCGAGAGGTTTCAGGATGAACACGCGGCACCGCGAGAGCAGCGGCGCGATGACCTCGAAGCTCGGATTCTCGGTCGTCGCGCCTATGAGCACGATCGATCCATCCTCGATGAAGGGAAGGAACGCGTCCTGCTGCGCCTTGTTGAAGCGATGGATCTCGTCGATGAAGAGGATCGTTCTCGCGCCGTTGAGCGTGAGGCGCGAGATCGCCTCCGCCGCGACGCGCTTGACGTCCGCGATCCCCGCCGTAACGGCCGAGAAGTGCTCGAAATGCGAATCGACGGCGCGGGCGATGAGGCGCGCCAGCGTGGTCTTGCCGCAGCCGGGAGGGCCCCAGAAGATAAGGGAGGATTCGAGCTTTCCGTTTTCGAGGATGCGCCGGAGGATCTTCCCCTCGCCGACGAGATCCTCCTGACCGACGAACTCGTCGAGGCTCGGCGGACGCATCCGCTCCGCCAGGGGCGGCGGCACATCGCTCTTGAAAAGATTGTGCATGGCTCAGGTGTAATCGGGCGCTTTTTCGAAGGAATGCTCGGTCTTGAGGAAACGGATCGTGCCCGACTTGCTCCGAAAAACGACGCTGTGCGTGACGGCCCCCCCCGGCCTGAACATGACCCCGTCGAGAAAGTCGCTCCGGGAGGCTCCGGTCGCGGCGAACATGACGTCTCCTCCGACGAGATCGCGGGCACCGTATATCTTCCTGAACTCGCCCGACAGGTTTTCCGGCTCCGCGTCGCGATCCGGCATGAACTGGACCTGGAGCCCGGCGCCGAGGCATGCGACGGCGGCGGCCGCGATGATGCCCTGCTTGGCGTCTCCGACTCCCATCATGACGTCGATGCCCGTCCCCGGGAGGGATGCGGAGATCGCGGCGGCGAGCTCTCCGGCCTTGAGAAGCTCTATCCTCGCTCCCGCCCGACGCACCTCGTCAATGAGCTTTCGATGACGCTCGCGGTCGAGTATCGATACGGTCAGGTCCTCGACGTAAACCCTTTTGGCGTCCGCGATGCGAACAAGGTTATCGAACACCGATGCGTTGAGATCGATCGCATCCGCCGCCTCGGCCCCGACCGCCAACTTCCGCATGTACGGAGCGACGAGCTCCAGGAACGTCCCTCGCTGTCCCATGGCGATCGCCGAGATCGAATTCGACTGTCCGTCGGCGAGCGCTTCGATGCAATCGACCGGATCGAGCACGATGTCGAACGCCGCCTCGCCGCCGGCGCCGATCGTGTCCCCGACGCAAAGCTTCGAACTCTCGCTGATTCGCTCCTCGCCGATTATGATGTGGCCGGATATCTTGACGCCTTTGAAGGAGAGCTCCATCGCTTCGACGGCGGCCCTGTCCGCGCTCGCAGGATCCCCTTTCCCGAAAAAACGGGCGGACGCGAGGGCAGCGGATTCCGTTACTCTCACGAGCTCAAGGGCGAGGTTGCGGTCCAAGCGGGTTTTCCTCCGGGCTTGTGCGCTACAGCTCGGTCTTATCGAATGGCTCGACCGCGCGGGCTCCGGCTTCTGCGACCGGTTTTTGTCCCTGATCCCGGGCGATGAGCTCGTTGACATCCATTGCCATCTGGTACTGATGGATGCCATACACGATAGGAAGCAGCGGATACGCGAAGAACGCAGTCAACGGGTAGGCGAAGATCTGGATGATGAAGGTGAGCCAGAACCAGTTCCATTGACCGAGGTAAATGTATCCCACAGGGCCGAGAAATATCCAGCTGAAGAAGAAGCCGAGCGCCGCCGCCGCCTTGGGATTCTTCAATTCCTTTGCGGCCTTGATCCTGGTGAGCTCGTGCCGGTAGAGGGTGTGCTGGGCATCCCTATCCCCAAGCTTCTTTCCGCAGGAAGTGCAGAAACCCTCTTCGCTGCCGATCTCTATTCCGCAATATTTGCAGTACATGGTTTCTACCTCCGATCCTGGACTCCTCATCCCTCAATACGGTTTCCAGGGGAGGATTGTTTCTCCATTCCTGAAGCTATTCTAATTAAACTCCCGGGAATTCAACAGCATTATTTCTAACGTGACTGCTTCTTTTTCGCTTCCTCGAGCCGATCGAGATTGGCTCGAGCCGGGACATTATCCGGCTCGATCAAGAGGGCGCGCCCGAGCAGAGATGCTGCCTCGTCGATCTCCCCCCTGGAGGCGAGCATCACCGCGAGGTTGATCATCCCCTGAGGCCAATCGGGCCTCGCCGAGAGCGCCTTTCTCGCCCAGGGAATCGCCTCGTCCGTTCTCCCGAGACTGTGGAGGCACATCGCGATCCTGTCCATGACCTCGGGGCTCTGGTCGAGCTTCAGGTAGAGCTTCAAGGCCTCTCCGTAATCTCCCTCGTGGAAAAGAACCCGCGCGAGCAGCTTCCGGATTTCCACCTCGTCCTTTGCCGCGAGTAGATCATCGAGAATGACCCGCGCTCGGGCGTAATCAGCCGCCCTGTCGAGGGCCTCGGCGAGGTAGACCGCGATCTCCCGCTCCCCGGGACGCAACTTCGAAGCCTCATCGAGAACGTCCGCCGCTTCACGCGGCCTCCCCTCGTTGATGAGAAGGAGCCCGTACTGGACGAGAAATTCGGGCGAAGCCTCCCCAAACGATCGCGCTTTCACGAAGAAGCTTTCCGCGGAGACAGGATTCTCCCCGGCAACGAGCATTCCTTTGAGTCCGTTCAAATAGGGATCGTTTGCGTCGCGCCTGAGCCCTTCCTCCACGTACCGTCGCGCGAGGTCGCGCTTGTCGAGCTTGATTCCGGCGACGGCCAGATTCCGGTATATGAGCGGATCGTATTTCCCCTCGCAGAAGCGCTTCGCTTCCATGAACTCCGTGTGTGCGCGGCCCGTTTTCCCGATCCGCATGAGATAGATCGCAAAGTGCAGGTGGTTCTCGCAGCTTTCGTAATCCGCGAGAATGGCTTCCTCGAACACGGCGATCGCCTCGTCTCCGCGCCCCAACCCTCCAAGGGCGCGCGCCTTCTGGCCGAGAGTCCTCGAATCGTTTTCGCCCGCCGCGATGAGGCTATCCGCGATTCCGAGGGCTTCGCCGAAGCGGCCGCCCTCGATGAGAGCGTTCAACCGCGCGTCCGCGCGCGCGCGCGCGTCGATCCATTCGCCGGGACGGCGCATGTCCGCCTTATTGCACGAAGCAAGGAGAAGCAGAGCGATCAGGGCGCCCCGCATGGATCTTTCGAGGGAAGATGTCATCGACCGGATTGTACGGGTTCGCCGGGGGGATTATCTAGCGATTTTTCCATCCGGGTTTCCTGTATCCGAGAAGCCGGTGCCTCATCCTGCCAAGCATGAGGTTGACGGGATGGTTCCTCGCCAGGCTGCGGATCACGGGCTGGCGGCGCACTCCCATCCCGGAAAGCTCGAGAGCGGCCGGAGAGTTCGTGTTATCGAGCGAGTAAGCCCGGGAGAAGAAATCGCGAGCCTCTTTCCGGCATCCCTGCTCCAGCAATACGCGGCCGAGATTCACGAGAATAATGGGAGAATGCGGGGATAGTTTCGCGGCCTTGCTGCAGAGTTTCTGCGCCTCCCCGAGGTCCCCCCGCATGCCGACGCAGAGACCGAAATACGAAAGATAGAGCGGATTTTCGATCGAAATCCTGAGCGCCTCGGCCAGCAGCTCTTCCGCCTTATCGAATTTTCCTCGCACAATGCACGCTTCGGCCCTTCGAAAGAGCTCCTGAGACTCGAACGTCTCGTTTTTCAGATCATCGGGGAAAGCTTCCTTTCGATTATCTAACTTATTGGAAAGGTTGGAAATCCTGCTTCCCATTCGATTTCGCCCCCGCGAAAAGCCGTGCAGTCGCTTGTTGCCTTGTAGATCCTCCCGCCGTACTGCAATAAATATACCCCTCATCGCTCAAAGGTATGTTCCTTGCGTAATTCGGAAACGTGACGCATTGCGCCATAATCTCAAGCCCTACTTTGTGTTTGACTTGGGAGCCGATTTGCGATATACTCGCGTAGTAAAGAATTTTAACTCCAGTAATTCTGGATCTGGAGATCCTTGCAACGGAGAAGTGCATCCAAGGGGTGACTATTGTCGATGAGGCGCTATTGCCGGACAGTACTGCTCTCCTGTGCCTTTTTCGCTGTGGCCGCCGGCGAGGCGTACGCCCAGGATCCTGCTTCAATCCAACTCGTCGGGACTTTCAACGGCATCACGTGCGAGCCGACCGATCCCGCGAATGACATGGAATCGCAGGGAAATCACGTCTGGCGCAAGCTCAAGTTCATAAACGAGCCGGGCGATCCCGATACCATTTTCTTCAAATTCACGAAGGACGGATCCTACCTGCCACAGCACTGGGGCTGGAGCGGGGCGTGGGGAGTCGCCGAGCTCGCGTGGAGCCCGCCGAGCATCGCGAAGGTGCTGCCGGACAGCGGATACTACTATTTCTATTTCGACGACGCGGATTACACCTATTGGCTCGATCGCCCCGCGGGAAGCATCTTCGGCGCCGTTTCCGCGGACGGACGCCCGGACGTTCCTGCGGGCACGACCGTCACCCTTTTCGACGCGGCCTACAACGTTATCGGCACGTATGACGCGTTCATCGATTCCACGTTCTCCTTCAACGCTCTCGGTCCCGCCGAATACGAAATCACGGTGCACGCTCCCGGCTACCGCGACACGACGATCACCGGAATCACCCTCGGCCCCGACGAGACCAGAAGCGTGCCCGTTCACCTGAGAGAGCAGATCGGCGTTCTCATCGCCTCCGCGGAATGCCAACGGGTCGCCGGTGGCGTCAGCATCAGCTGGTGCACCATGGACTACAGCGGCTGCACGACGTTCGACGTCTACCGCGGCTTCACGCCGGACTTCGCGGCAATGGAGAGGCGCAACAGCTCGCCCGTCCAGTCGAACCGGATTTACGAGTTCTTCGATCCATGCGAGGATATGACGAAGGATATCTATTATTACCTTGTCGAGATCGGCGGAGACAATCCGACGCATTACGGTCCGCTCTCCGTGAAGGGCGTCCCCGTCCCCGCGGCGGCGCTCGGCCAGAATTACCCGAACCCGTTCAATCCGTCGACGACGATTCCGTATACGATCGGCGCGGGCGGCTCGGGGCAACCGGCGACGATCTCGTTCTACAACGTGTCGGGCGCACTGGTGGAGAGCTTCTCGCTCGGCGCCAAGCAGGCCGGCGACCATACCTTCAGGTGGAATCCCTCCCTCTCCAGGCAGAAGGGCTTCCCCTCGGGCGTCTATTACTGCAGGCTGCAAATCGGCAAGGAGCTCTATACGAGAAAAGTGATCCTTCTCCGCTGAAGCGATCGGTGGAAAGGATAGTATCCGTTGACTCTGATTCGAAACGATATGCCAATGATGAACCCGCGTGCAATCCACGCGGGTTTTGTGCTCTTCGTCGCGGCGACCGTCGTCTGCGCGCCGGCGATCGCGCGGGGCGCCGTCGCGTTCGATTTCGAAGGCCCCGTATTCTACGAACCCGGCGAGATCGTCAAGGATCACGCGCTCATCCTCGTGGACGACACGTTTCACCTGTACTACATAACGACAAGTCAGCAGAGCTTCGGACACGCGACGTCGAGCGATCTGCGCCACTGGACGAGACGCCGGGACGTGTTGCGCGTGGGGCCGAACGCGTGGGACAGTCAGGCGATCTGGGCGCCGAGCATCGCCTACTACCCGTACAGCCCGGGGTATTTTCTCATGTTCTACACGGGCGTGAACGCCTCCATCGCGCAGCGCACGTGTCTCGCGTTGAGCCATATCACCGATAAATTCAGCAAGGCGTCCGAGTTTCTTTTCACCCCGTTCCACGGAGATACGACCTGGATAGCCTGGAACGAAAACACGTGGTCGAACTACCGCGATCCCGGATTCTTCAGGGAGAATGGGACGAACTACCTCGTTCATTGCGCCCATACCCGCGAGTGGAAGGGCGCGATCGCGCTGGCGCAATCGGACGACTACTTCACGTGGCGCGACGCCGGCCCGATCTACGTTCACGGCGACTGGCACGCGCTCGAGAGCCCCTTTCTCATGAAACGGAACGGGGTCTACCATCTCTTCTTCACCGAGGAGACGGTCGGCGGGGTCTCGCACATGTCATCCGATTCGCTGCGATCGGGATGGGACATCGTGAAGCGAAGAATCATCGACGGAGGCCATGCCGCCGAGGTGCTCGATCTCGGCGCCGACGCATACCTCATATCGCGGCATACCTCGTATTCGAGCACAGGCGGCAGCGTCTCGACGATCCGGTTCGACACGCTCGGCTGGCTCGGCGACGAGCCCGCCGTCGCGATTCCGCCTCCGTTCGAAGGCTGGACGATTCTCTGGGGCGACGCGTTCGACCATCAGCCGGTGTTCGGGAACAATCCGCGGTTCCGGGGCGACGACACGACGGAAACGCTCTTCGAGGGAAACTGGTGGATCGGAACGTACGAGGCATTCAACGGACCGCTCACCGGCAGCTATCCGGGAGCATACCAGGGTGACGAAGCGCGCGGGGCGATCCGCTCGAAAGACTTCACGATCACGGAATTGTCGATGCGGCTCCTGGTCGGCGGAGGCAACTATCCCGACTCATGCTACGTCGCTCTCTGCGACGCGCGGAGCGGAGAGATTCTTCTCCGCGAAACGGGGAAGAACACGGATCGCATGGACGAGCGGGTATGGAATCTTTACCCGTTCCGGGGAAGGACCGCGTACCTCACGATCGTCGACGACTGCGGCGCGCCGTTCGGCCACATCAACGTCGATGGGATCGAGGAACGCACGATCCCCGTCGGTCCGCCTCCCGACGGCGACAGGATACCGTCGAAGAGCAAGAAGAACAGGATCGTCGCCGTCGAAAGCCTCTCCCCCGCCGCGCAGATCGATCAGCCCCCCGGGCCCCCGGCCTTCACCTGCAGCCCGAATCCGTTCAACCCTTCGACGGAGCTTTTCATCCGGAGCGCGCCGAACGCGATCCTCGCGGTCTCGATCTATGACATCGCCGGCAGGGCGCTGGAGGATCTCGTGGCGAGGACGGACGCGCGCGGCGAGGCCGTCATCCGGTGGTCGGGCGGAAACCGGGGCGGCTCTCCCCTTCCATCGGGCGTGTACTTCGCCGTCCTGAAGGACGGACCGCGCATCATCGCGAGGCTCAAGCTCGTTCTCGCGCGATAGAGGCGCCGTAACTCGATTTTTCTTAGCGGCGGCTCTGCCATTGTGATATTTTAACCATATGAAAACCGCACAGGGCATCGCCGCCGCATCGCTTGTCGCGTTTGTTATCTCATTGAGTGGACCGCTGCCGGCGCAAAGTATCAAGGGGCGCGAAATGCTCGGAGTTCGCATCGGCGGGCTCGCGACGAGCGGCGCTTTCAACACGGAATTCGGCGGCGGCAGCGAGATCGAGCTCCATTTCATCCACGGCATCACGAATCGGCTCGGCGTCGACGTCTCGCTGTCATCCCACAATTTCGGCGCGGCGAAAGACCGAGAAAAGAACCTCGCGTTCTTCGACCGAGCGGACGTGAATCTCCAGGTGTTCTCGATTACGGCCGGCATGATTTTTCTCAGAACGGTGCGCGGGCGTTATACGCCGACCTTCGAGGCGGGGCCGGGGCTCTACAGCGTGAATACGATTCTGACTCAAGGATTCTACGAGGCGCAGAAGACGGACAATCGCCTCGGAGTTTACGGCGGGATCGGCGTACTCGTCAGGGTGGCCGACACCGTATCGCTCAACGCGAACGCCAAATACCACGCCGTGTTCGTCGGCACCAAACTCGACGATACGGTGCATTTCTATACGGGAGAAAGCACTGCCCACTTTTTCCAGATCTCGGTCGGCGTCATGATCGCTTCGAGCTGACGCCGACGTTCGATGACACTATACGCGAAAAGGGAGAACCGATGAACGAACGGGAAGAACTCGGGAATATTCTCAGAAAACGCTCCATCCTCAAGGGGGATTTCACGCTCGCTTCGGGGAGAAAAAGCAGCTACTACATCAACGGCAAGATGACCACCCTGTTTTCCCGCGGGCTCTACCTCGCCTCAAAGCTCCTCCTCGACCGTTTCGATGCGATCGAATACGACGCGTTCGCCGGGCCCACGATCGGCGCCGATCCGATCATCGGCGCGCTTCTTTCGCTTGCCGCGCAGCGGGGCCTCGACAAGGAGGGGCTCCTCATCCGCAAAGAGGCGAAGGATCACGGAACCAAGAATCTCGTCGAGGGAAATTTGCAACAGGGAATGCGCGTCATCCTTCTCGAGGACGTGGCGACGACGGGCGGCTCGCTCCTCAAGGCGGCCCGGGCGATCGAAGCCGGAGGGGGCGCGATCTCCGGCGTCTATACGATCGTCGACCGCGAAGAGGGCGCGGAAGCGAATCTCGCGGAGGCGGGATACCGCTTTTCCTCGCTCTTCAAGGTCAAAGAGCTCCTCTGATCATCGCTTCGGCGCGGCCTGCGTCTCCGCCTGCACGGGGCTGAACAGCCCGATCGTATCCTCGTTCGTCACGCGAAAGAGCGTATCGGGCATATCCGCTTCGAGATCGATGACGGACAGCAGGTACTCATAGTACGGCGCGCCTCTGAGGGTAGCCCTGAACTCCTGGGGAAACGGAATACCCGCAACATCGATGTAATGATCGTAGCTCTCGGTGAACACGGTGGCCGTGTCATTCGTGCTCGTGATTTCGACCCCGCTCAGGAGCCAGTTCTTCCTGTCCAGCGCGATGGTGACCACTTCGGATCCATCCGTATATCGTACCCGGACGACAGTGTCCCCCTTCTTCACGGGGATCATCTTCCCCGTGCGCCCGGCGGCTTTCGCCCATTGAATGCAGTCGGGGAACCGGTACTTGAGCAGACCGAGCTCCATGGAGGGAATCGTGTGCACTCCCTTTCCTCTCAACCATTCATGACCCGTCGTACCGTCGAAATACATCACGATGACGTCGGTGAGCTTCCCGA
>JBAZPL010000027.1:0-19223 GCA_041648155.1 Candidatus Krumholzibacteriia bacterium | reverse complement strand
CCCGGCACGCAGTTCTATAAAACGATCACCGACGATCTCGGCCCCGCGATCAAGACGCTGTTCAAGGACGGGGAGAAGGGCGCCCTGGACGGGTATAATTTCTTCGGCAAGCTCGGCGACAGCTTCGTCCAGGTGCTCCGGATGCTTCACAACGGGAATCTCTCCACGTATCTTTCGTGGATCGTGATCGGGCTCGGTGTTCTGTCGTTTATATTGATTTTCAAGCTGTAACGGCGAGGCGGCTGGATGGTTGAGACATTTCTTCTTGCTCTTCTGATCTTCATGATCGTCGGGTCGATCATTGCCATCGAGACGAAGAACCTTCTCTCGTCGGTCATCTCGTGCGGCATCGTCGGCGCGGCGGTCAGCATCGCGTTTCTCATGCTCGGCGCGCCGGACATCGCGATCACGCAGGTGGTTGTGGAGATTCTCATTCTGGTGATCCTGATCCGCGCCACCATTACGATCGACAATACGACCATCGAGGCGCATTGGGACACGTTCGCGGTCGTCTCGAGCCTCATCTTTTTCGGCCTGTTCCTCGTCTTCGCGTTTCTGGCCGTGCAGGAGCTGCCGCCGTTCGGACAGCCGCTCATGAGGGTCTCGAAGGAATACCTGCAGACCGGCCTTCAGAAGACGGGAGCCGCGAACATCGTGGCCGCCATCATCCTTGACTTCCGGGGTTACGACACGCTCGGCGAGGCGACGGTGCTCTTCGTCTCGATCCTGGGCTCGTTCGTGCTCCTTCGGCGCCGCGGCCGCAAGCGGAGAACGGAAGCGGATACCGAAAAGGTCGGCATCCTGTCTGAAGCGGAGATTCGCGAGGATTTCGGGGACCTCAGGGAGTAACGAATGGCGACGAAGCCGGAACTCGTAAGCAGCGACAGTCCGAAAGGGATGACCCCCATCGTCAAGACGGTGGTCCGGTTCGCCATTGGGATCGTCTTCATGTTCGGGTGGTACATCATCATATACGGCCACCTCACGCCGGGGGGCGGGTTCGCGGGGGGCACGATTCTCGCCTGCGGGTACGTCCTCCTGACGCTGGCCTTCGGGAAGGAGGTCGCGCTCGCGAAGATGAGCGACAAGGCGGCCTCGATCATCGATAACAGCGCCGCGTTTCTCTTTGTCGCGACGGCCATCGTGGGTCTCGCGTTCGGGTATTTCTTCCTGAATTTTCCGCCGCACGGGAAGCCGTTCAATCTCGTGAGCGCAGGCACGATCCCGCTGTACAACATTCTCATCGGGCTCAAGGTGACATCCTCGCTCTTCGCGATATTCCTCGCCCTCTCGATATTCGGACGGTTCATTTCGAAGCTCGTGGAAGAGGCGGAAGAGGAAGAATAGGAAAGGGAGCTGCACGCCATGATTCTCTATTTTCTCACCCTCGTGCTTTTCGTGATGGGCGTGTACTGTCTTATCGCCAAAAAGAACATCATCAAGAAGATCATCGGGCTCACGATCACCGATTACGCGATCAACCTGTTCATCATTATCATAGGGTATCGCGCCAAGGGAATCGCCCCGATCATGTTCAAGGACATGACGATACAGGAGCTCGCCGAGTACGGGGTCGATCCGCTGCCGCAGGCGCTGGTGCTGACCTCCATCGTGATCGGTCTCGGCGTGCTCTCGCTCATGACTTCGATATGCCTGCGGCTGTACGAGAAGTACAAAACGTTCGACATGAGCGAAATCAACAGGCTCAAAGGGTAGAGAGGAACGAGACGTAGTGACGATGCAGACGATATATCCGCTATTCACCGCGCTCCCGCTCGCGGCGGCCTTCTTCACCCTTCTCGTGACGAAGATCAACAAGAAGGCGGCCGACTATATCGCCCTCTTCGTAACGGCGGCGCTCGCCGTCATGGCGGTACTGACCGTTTTCGAGCAGCCGTTCGCGTACCAGGTCGGCGGGTTCCCGGCGCCGTGGGGCATCCTCCTCATATCGGACGGCCTGAGTTCCCTTATGCTCGTCATCATCAACGTCATCGCCTTTCTCTCGATCATATACTCGACCAAGTACATGACGACGTATACGGCGAAACCGAAATACTACGCGCTCTTCCTCCTCATGCTCACGGGGATGAACGGGGTCGTCATCACGGGGGACCTCTTCAACCTCTACGTGTTCCTCGAGATCGCATCGATCGCCTCCTACGCTCTCGTGGGGTTCGGGTGCGAGCACGAGGAGCTCGAGGCGTCGTTCAAGTATCTCATCCTCGGAAGCGTCGCGAGCACGGTTATCCTCTTCGGCATCGCGTTTCTCTATTCGATGACGGGAACGCTCAACATGCCCGACCTCGCGCGCCAGATCGAGATTCTCGGCATCAACAAGGCGGTGGCGTTCGTCATTGCGATGTTCATCATGGGCTTCGGCCTCAAGGCGTCGAGCGTTCCCTTCCACGCGTGGCTTCCCGACGCGCATCCGAGCGCGCCGGCGCCGATCTCGGCGATGCTCTCGGGCGTGCTCATCAAGGCGATCGGCGTGTACGCGATCGCCCGCCTGATGTTCAATGTGATCGGTCCCAACGAGGCGGTTTCGAGCATTCTCATGTTCCTCGGGGCGCTGTCGATGGTTGTCGGCGTCTTCCTCGCTCTGGGCCAGAAGGACATCAAGCGCATGCTCGCATACAGTTCGATCAGCCAGGTCGGGTACATCACGATGGGGCTTGGGCTTGGGCTCAACCCGGACGTTCCGCCCGTAGTCGCGGCGCTTGGCCTTTTCGGCGGTCTCTATCATCTTGTGAATCACGCGGTGTTCAAGTCGCTTCTCTTCCTCTGTTCCGGCGCGATTGAGTACCGGACGGGGACAAGGAATCGCGGCGAGCTGGGCGGGCTCATCCGGAAGATGCCGGTGACGGGTACTGCGTGTTCGATCGGCTCGCTCTCCATCGCGGGAGTGCCCCCCTTCAACGGATTCTGGAGCAAGCTCATCATTATCGTTGCGTTTATTCAGGCGGGATTTTACGTGTACGGAGCGATCGCGGTGCTCGTGGCCTTCATGACGCTTCTCACGTTCATCAGGTTCCAGCGATTTGCGCTCTTCGGGCAGCTCCCGACGCGGTTCGCCAATATCAAGGAAGCGCCGTTCGCCATGACGCTTCCCATCGTGGTTCTCGCGATCCTTTGCGTCGGCCTCGGCCTCGCGTATCCGTTCATCGATCAGAGCGTCCTCCAGGCCGCGCGCGACGCGTTGCTCGACAAGCTTTCGTATATGGGATATATACTCGGCGGGTGATAGGATAATGAAGCGCTTCATTCACTTTCTCATTATTTACGCGGTCTGGCTGCTTCTCACGTGGTCGTTCACGCCGCAGGAGATGCTCGCCGGCGTCGTCGTCGCGCTTCTCGCCGAGCTCCTGCTCGGCGACATCTTCCCCTATGAGGGAGTCCGGGTATTTCATCCGCGGCGCTTCTTCTGGCTGTTCTGCTATTTCTGGGTGTTTCTCTGGGCGCTGATCAAGGCGAATTTCGACGTCGCATACCGCGTCCTCAACCTCTATCTCCCGATCAACCCCGGCATCGTCAAGGTGCGCACGAAGCTCAAGAGCGACCTGGGGCGGACGTTCCTCGCGAACTCGATCACGCTCACGCCGGGCACGATGACCGTCGACATGATCGGCGACCACCTGTACATTCACTGGATAAACGTCCAGTCCGCCGATATTCAGAAGGACACAGAGATCATCGTCGCGAACTTCGAGAAATATCTGGAAAGGATATTCGAGTGAACGTATTCATCGCACTCCTGATTCTCTGCATGTTCATGTGCCTCTACCGCGTCGGGAAGGGACCGACGGCGCCCGACCGGACCGTGGCGATCGATATCATGGGTATTCTCATGGTCGGCTTCTGCGCGATCTTTTCGATCATGACGAAGAGGGACCTGTACATGAACATCGGCATCTCGTGGGCGCTCCTCAACTTTATCGGCACGCTCGCGCTGGCCAAGTATCTCGAGGGGAGGGGCTTCGATGAGTAGCGAGTTCATCGGCTACGCGCTCCTCTCCGTCGGAATCGCGTTCGACGTCTTCGGGTGCATCGGGCTCGTGCGGCTCCCGGACGTGTACAATCGTCTCCAGGCGGCGACGAAGTGCGCCACGCTGGGCACGGCCATGATTCTTCTGAGCGTCTTCTTCTTCACGGGATTCGGCGCGATCACGATCAAGGCGCTTCTCTGCATATGGTTCATTCTCATCACCTCGCCGACGGCGGCCCACGCCATATCGCGCGCCGCCCACCGGTCGGGCATCAAACTATGGGACAAGAGCGTGAGCGACAAGTACGCCGAGGACCGCGAGGGCGCGGAAGACAAGGCGTAAGAGACGGGAACGGGAGTTTGAGGTAGCATGCGCAAGCCGAAACTGAGAGAGCTGAAATTCGCGATCGAGGCCCTGATCAAGGGCCCCTACACGTCGAAGTTCCCCAAGACGCCGCCGGTTGTTCCGGAGCACTTCCGGGGCGTGCCGACCTACGTGCCGGACGACTGCGTCGGGTGCGGCGCGTGCGGCCAGGTCTGCCCGGCGGGCGCGATCACGATCGTCGACGAGTACCGCGAGGACAAGAAACGAATGGTCCGTCGCATCGAACGGAACTGGGGCAACTGCATCATGTGCAGCCAGTGCTTCGTCTACTGCATCACGAAGAAGGGGATCGTCCTCGACAAGGATTTCGACAAATCGACGACCGACACCGCCGATTTCATCGACACGCAGGACAAGGAGCTCCTCTTCTGCGAGCATTGCGGCAGTCCCGTGACGACGATCGATCACGTGCGCTGGTGCACGGACAAGCTCGGCGAGCTCGCCTACGCGAACCAGACGTTCATGGTCGCCCGGCACAAGGCCTTGAATCTCACGCAGGACACGGCGCCCCGCGTCGGCGAGCGCCCGCTCGACCGTGGTGATTTTATGCGCGTGCTCTGCCCGAACTGCCGCGCTTCATATGTCCTGTCCGACGAATGGGGAGAGAGCTGAGATTATCGCCGCGCATATTCTGACGACGGGAGCCCCCGAGCAGGGGCTCTTTTTATGGGTAACGCCGTGAACAACGCACAGAACAACCCGCAGAGCATCGGGGCGCGCCTCAAGGGGAAGCGCTTCGGCGTCGTGGGCGTGGGGAACGTCTTCAAGGGAGACGACGGGGTCGGCCCAGCGCTCGTCGCGCTCCTCGCGTCGCGGGGCGCGGCGTTTCCGATCGTCGACGCCTCGGAGGTCCCGGAGAACTACGGCGGCTGGGTCGCGAAGCAGGGGTTCGACGTCGCGATCTTCGTGGACGCGGTGGATTTCGGCGGGGCGGCGGGCGAGTGGCGCGTCATTCCCTTCGAGGATCTCATGCACTCGGCGAGCAGCACGCACCGGCTGTCGCTCCATTTTCTCATTCACTATCTCACGGAGCAGTGGAAGGGAGAGCCCGTCCTCGTCGGCGTGCAGCCGAAGAGCCTGAAGCTCGGAGACGGTCTTTCGCCCGAGGTCGAGGCGGGGGTCAGGGAGCTCGTGGAGGTTTTGCTCGCGCCGCAATAGTATGCCCATCGCGATCGGCACGGAGCGGGCCCGGCGCCGCGTCCGCAGTTGTCACTGTCGTTCACATTCTCCTGAACAGATTGAACAGATATGATGGGGCGCTTCGCCGTCGGATGAGCCTCCCGCGCAGCTATTTTCCTGCCGCCGCCGCCGCCGCGCGGGCCTTCTAACTGGTTATATTTCAATTAATTAATCAGCCAACATTCCCCGGCCGATTCTCCCGTTACGGGCGGATTCCCGGCGAAGTCGATCTATGGAACCATTCTTGTTATAGGTCGAGACATGGAGGTGAGAAGAACCGATGGGGGTGGCCGCGCAGAGCGGCAGCTCAATCAGGATTGTTAGAAACGTTTTCATGGTAGGTGCGGGCGAGCCGGCCCGAGCGTGCGGCTGCCCGCAAGAAAGGGATGAGGATAATGTCGAGAAAAGGCATACCCCTTCTGTTTCTTGTCTCGCTGCTTTGTCTTTTCGTATTTTCATGCGCCGACCGCGACGCCGCCCCGACGAAGGATAGCGTCGGCCCGGTCGCGGATGAATCGGAAAGACTCGAGGAAGAGATCGGAAGGTCGAGCGAGCTGCGGGAGCTCATCGCGATCAGGGATGAGCTCGCCGCGCGCGCGATCGCGAGAAACGTCACGCCGGAGCAGATCCGCGAGACGGCGGGAGACGTTGACGGATCGAACGCGCTCCTCGGACTCACGCCCGATGAGGCGCGGGCGCGGTTCGACCGGATCGACGCGCTCGTGGACGCCCTCTTCGAAAGATACCCCGCGCTCGCGGATATCGCCGTGCGGGAAGAGGCGCACCTTCCGGTATGCGACGCCGATGGTATCGCGCTCGCATGGGAGCACTATTCGAAGGTGCTTCCCGCCGCTTTCGGCCAGGGCGCGGCGCTTGTGCAAGGAGCCCCGGCGAGACCCCCGCTTACCTGCAAGACGACGCAGCTCGTCGTAGGATTCGCGCTCTGCGCGCTCAAGTCGGGAGGGGCGGCGTCCTTGTATTTTGTCTGTTCCTATGGCGTCTTTTGCAGCGCGTGCGATGGTGGCCTCGCCGATATCATCTGTCCGTAGCGGGAGGAGATCATGGCAATCTCAATCATCGTGATTGTGCTCGTTGTCGCGGGGTTCGCTCTGAGCCGCACGCGGTTCGCGAAGGAGCTGAATTCGCGGCGCTACATGCCGTTCGTGTACGCGGCGGCTGCGATCTATTGCGGCGCGCGTGTGTACGGCGCGGTTTCGAGCGAGGCGCGCGTCTGGCCCCATGCGCTTCTCGGCGTACTCTTTCTGGCCGGGGTCGTCGACAGCACGCGGGCGTCGGGAATCCTGAGAAAATCCTGACGATGCGACGGGGCGCCTTCGAGAGCTTTTCAGAAACGCTCGCGATCGCGCCCCGGTTCGTATATCAGGCGACGATGCGCCGCCGCGGGCGCGATCAGATGGTATTCGCCTTTTTCCTGAAAGCGCCCTCGACTCTCCCGTGGCGGTGCGGAGCGCCGGTCCCGTGGTTGTGCTCGGGCCCCAATTCCTCGCGGTAGTGAAGCGCCTCCCAGCCGCCGAAGAGGTCCCGCAGCTCGTTCTTCTCGAGAAACGTCCTCACGAACCCGGTGTCGTTCGAGAATGAATGTTTCCCGATCTCCCGCCAGGTCCGGGAGACCTCCTCGAACCCGGGATCCGCGGTCGTGAACGCGGTCACGAGGGCGAGGCCGCCGGGCCGCGTCCACCCTTCGATCCGCTCGACGAGAGCCGCGATCGACGCTCTCGGCAGCTCCTGGATGAGCCCGAAGGCGAGGATGGCCGAGTAGTAATCCACGTCCGGCACGAAGGTCTCGAAGCGCTGCGGAAAGAATCGAACCGGGAGATCATCGCCGAGGACGCAGGGCCACACCTGCTCCTCCGCCACCTCCGAGGGATCTATGCAATCGACCGCGAGGCCTTGCCGCGCGAGGTAGAGCGCGTTTCTCCCCTGGCCCGCGCCGATGTCGAGCACTCGCCCGCCGCCGGCCAGCTCGCGCTGAAAGCGCACGAGGAGGCTGTCGGGGCCGGCCCCGAAATAGTCGATGACATCCTTGTAGAGATCGTCGAATACCGTCATAAAGTGAAGGAGGTTGCAACCCGCATTCGAGCCGCAACCTCCGTGATGTCGCCGGTCCGCATGAAGCGGCGCGCTAGAATCCGAAGTCCACGAGCATCGAGTAGTAGTTCTCTTTGAAGGGGACAGTCCCCTTGTTGCTCTTTTGCTCGTGCGTTCGATACGTATACTCTGCGTGAAGGGCGACGTTCACCGCGTTCCAGTCGCCGAGGTAATAGCGCACGAGCGTCGAGTACGCGTTGATCTTGTTGAGCGTTGAGTAGCCGTCCGGCATCTTTGTGGCGTCGTAGCATGGCGGCGCGACCCAGTTGTAGAGCACGGACGCGATGAGACGATTGTTCCAGAGACCTCCGTAATCGAGCTCGACGAACCCGCCCTGGAATTCGTAATCCTTTTCTGATTTTTCGAGGAAGTTCCACGCCTTGTCATCAAGACCACGCATATACAGGGCCGTGAGATTCAAGGTTTTCCAGTTGAGGCTTCCGGATGCCCCGTAGCGATAAAGCGGTTTGGCTTTGTCGTACCATGTAAAGGAAGTAATTGTGTCCGGTTCAATGCCGGCGACTGAAGTGTCCCAGACGGCAAGTGCATACGGTTGTTGGTTTCCATAGTACGCAAACACGCCGACACGTTGTCCGGCGCTCTGTCCGTCACCGGGCCCGAAGGTCTGAGTGAGCGCGAGGTAAACGTCCTTGAACTTGTTGTTCTCGGCGGTCGCGCCCGTTCCGTTCACGATGCCCAGGCCGTATTTGAAGCCCATCTTGAAATGCCCTGTCGCTTCAATGCCGGCCTGGTTGTCGCCGAACGCAAAGTTGCTGTTCGATTTGTACTCGTAGACTTCGTACGGCTCGTTCAGATAAAAGGAACGCTTGGAGCTGAAGAGATGATACGCCGGCTCGAAGCGGCCTATCCTGACGTTCAGAGCGTTCGGGATGATGATGCTGAAGACGATATTCGCCGACTCGAGAGTGCCGAGCTGCAAGGGTTCCGTTCCCGTCGCGTCGGCGCTGGGCTCGTCTATCCGCGGCGTGTAGATGAGGAGCACCGAGACGTTCTTGTGCATGACGCCGGCCGCGAGCAGATCGAGACCCATGAGATCGAAGCTGCCCGCCGTGACGGGAGAAGCGTTGTAGCCGTTGAATCCGGTCGTCGTCCTGAGCGCTATGGGCGTATGGGAATCGAACGCCGTCTTTTCCTTGCCCGTCTGTCCCGGGAGCTGGTAGCCGTTGTCGCGGTACCGCTGCCCCCAGTCGTTGAGCTTCGGATACGCCGTGTGGCACATCATGCAGTTGAAGCCGTATTTTCTCGCGAATGCGGGGATTGCCTGCCCCGGCGCCGGAATGACGAGCGGGAGGGCGATGAGCACCAGAAGAATAATGAAAATCCTTTTCACGTTCATCGCCTCCTTACTGCGGTAATTCCGATGCCGGAATCGGCTGGACGCCTGCCACTTCGGGATTGAGACTCGTCATCGCGTGTTCGAGAAACGCGACGAGCGCCGCGATTTCCCCCTTCGAAAGCCCGAGGGGAATCATCATCGGGTCCATGTTCGGATCCTTGAACCCGCCTCCCTTGTTGTAGAAGACGATCACGTCCTCGATGGTTTTCTCGCTGCCCATGTGGAGGTAGGGCGGGCGCAGGCCCACGTCGCGCATCGTCGGCGTCTTGAAGGCGCGCATGTCCTTGGGATCTTTCGTTATGTCGTAGCGGCCGTTGTCCGGTTTGTCCATATCGGTGTGCGGCACGCCGAGGTTGTGGAAGCGGCCGTCCGAGAAGTTCGGGCCCCAGTGGCAGCACGAGCAGCGCCCCTTGCCGTTGAATATCTCGAGCCCCTTTTTCTCGAGGCAGGTGAGAGCCGTTTCGTCACCCCTCGCGAAGCGATCGAACGGCGAATCGGTCGTCACGATCGTCCGCTCGAACGCGGCGATCGCCTGCGCCACCTGATCGACGGTGATCGGCGTCGTTCCGAAGACCGCTTTGAATTCCTCGACGTATCCGGGTATGTCGTTGACGGTGCGTATCATGACCTGGTGAGTGTTTCCCATTTCTATCGGGTTCTGGATGGGGCCTTTGGCCTGATCCTCGAGGCTCGGGCTGCGGCCGTCCCAGAACTGGAGCGGCATGTATGCCGAGTTGGAAGCGGGAGGCGCCCTGCGGCCGCCCATCTGGTTGTCGATCCCCTTGCTCGTCGGCCCCTTATCCGACCAGCCCATCGTAGGGCTGTGACATGTGGCGCAGCTTACCGTGTTGTCCCTCGACAGCCGGGTGTCGAAGTAGAGCTGCTTGCCGAGGAGGATTTTCCTTGTCGTCTGAGGATTATCCGGGGGAACCGGCGGTGGCGGCAGCACCCCGAGCTTCACCGGCCCGAGCCAGAGCGCGCTCGTTTCCGTAAGGGGCGGGGTGGGCCTGGCCGTGTCGGAACCCGCGAGAGCGCTCAGCGGGATGAACAAAACTGCGACTGCGAGCAATGCGGCGAGTTTGCCCACAGTATTCTCCTTCCTGCTGTGGTCGGCAGGATAACAGCAGAAAATTTATTTTTATGCAAAGGAATTCTTAATTAGGAGATCATTTCAGCCGCTTGAGCAGACGCCCGATCTTCTCGCCCGTTTTCCCCGCCGCCGGAGGATCGTAGTTCGCGAGAACGACAACCGTGCAGCCGGTCGTGGCGATCGTTTCGACGTACGCGTTGATCCCCGGCGCGCCGCCGGCGAAGGCCATGTTCCCCGCGAATATCCTGGCGGTCTCGGGCGCCGATAGCCTGTCCGCCTTCAAGGCGAGGACCAGCCTCAGAAGGTCGTCCGCCGTCGAATAGCCTCCCCCGGCGGAGCTCCCGCGGGCCGGACGCGTATAGATGTTGTTGCGCCGCGGCTCGTTCGGATGCTCCTTGTCGTCCCAGTTGCGCGTGTAACCGCTCGCGAGGTTGTCGACGAACATATCCGCCATGAAGTGATCCGTATTCTCCATCCCCGCGGGCTTGTAGATATTCTCCCGCACGTAGTCGAAGTAGCTCATGCCGCTCGCCTTCTCGACGATGAGCCCGAGCACGACGTATCCGCCGTTCGAATACCTGTTGTCAGTGCCCGGCTCGAAAAGGAGCGGCTCGGCCGCGAAGAGCGGCAGATAGTCCGCGAGATCGCGAATCCTGTCTTTCGGCGTTGCGTCGAATTTCTCACCGAAGAAATCACCGATGCCGGAGGTCATATCGAGGAGCCGGCGAATCGTGACCTTTTCGGCGGCGTCCTTGTTCGGATAATCGGGAAGAAATTTTCCGATTGTGTCGTCGAGGGCGAGCGCTCCCTTCCCCGCGAGCTGCTCGATCGCGACGCGCGTGACGACCTTGTTGATCGAGCCGAGATTGAAACGCGTGTCGATCCGGTTCAAAGCGCCGTATTCCCTGCTCGCGAAGCCGTGGGCCTTCCAGAACAGCGGCGACTCTCCCCTCGCGACGAGAATGACGCCGGAGAAGTCGTCTTTTGCGACGAGTCCGTCGATGAAACTGTCGATCTCCGCGAGAAGCTCCGTCTCGGTCAAAGGTGTATTGGGCTCGCTCAGGTCGGGGGGTTCGTCCAGGAGCACGAATCGCCCGCCGATCATCTTGACGCTCGCGCCTGCCTCGAACGCGAAGCTGATCTCCAGCCAGGAGCCTTTCGAGCCTTGGGCGATGATCGTGAGCGCGTCCTCGCGCGCCTCGACGATCTTCATGGGCGCGAGAGTCCCGGCGTCCGCTTTCAGCTGTTGCAGGCCCTTCAATCGCTGCTCGACCGGGCGCTGCGCAATCGCGCCTGACGAGAGATTCGCCTCGAGAAAGGCGCGCAGGGCGCCGGGTGCATCGCTGTTGAACGCCTCGACGTAGCCGGCGACGAGCCTTCCCGCGGGGGTATCAGGGAATGTTACCTTCGTGGGCTCCGCGGCGAGAACGAACGCCGGTAAAACGAGAATGGCGACCGCGACAAGAACGGCGAATCTCTTCATTGAAGTTCCTCCTATAATCCCATAATACGCGGTTTGAGGGCGTTTGTTCCAGCGGTTCTCTCCGGCACGGCTCTCGCGCTGTGCCGCCCGGCACCGATTTCATCATGATGCTTCGGACGAGAAATTAGTAGCCCATGGCGGAACCTATAATCTCGCAAGTCGTATAAGAAACTGACATATTCGGGTTCGTGAAGCAGACGCGAGATACAACGATTCTGAATTAAAGGAAGCAAGCGATGCGCATCAAACGCCCCTGTCGATCGATCATCACGCGCTGTCTCGTTCTTATGGCTTGCGCCTGGATTCCCGCGTCCGCCGCGTGTCAGGATAAGCCATCTGTGCCTGCTTATCACCCGGAGCTCAGGATCTCCCGGGCGTCCGGTCCCATCAAAATCGACGGGGATCTGAACGACGCCGGCTGGCGCGGGGTGGCGAAGGCCGCGAACTTCGCCGAGAACAGCCCCGGCAACCAGACCAAGCCCGCCGTCGACACGGAGGTGCTCATCACCTACGACGACAAGAATCTGTACGTCGCGTGGCTGTGCTACGACAATCCCGCCGAGGTGCGGGCCTCGTTCTGCGAAAGGGACAAGATATTCTCCGACGACTATGTGATCCTCATGATAGACACGTACGGCGAGGCGACGCACGCATATGAGCTCGCCGTAAATCCCTACGGCATTCCCGGGGACCTTCTCTTCTCATCGGCCTGCGGGGAGGACAGCGGTTACGACGTCATCTTCCAGTCGTCCGGCCGGATCTCCGATAATGGGTGGGTGGCCGAGATGGCGATACCATTCGCGAGCCTGCGTTTTCCCGATCGCGAGGAGCAGGTGTGGCGTGTCGATTTCTTTCGGAACCGTCCGCGCGAATCGCGCTATAAGTACTCATGGGCGGCATACAACCGCGACGACGAATGCTTGCCCTGCCAGTGGGGAACCGTTACCGGCATTTCCGGCATCACGGGAAGATCGGGTCTCGATCTCCTGCCGGCCGTCGTTGCGCACGAATCCGGCTCGCTCGGGGACGACGGGCATTTCGAGAATGGCGACATCAAGGGGGACGTCGCGCTCGGGATCACCTATGACGTGAGTTCCGAGATGAGCGTCGAGGCGACGATCAACCCCGATTTCAGCCAGGTTGAGACCGACGAGGCGCAGATCGACGTGAACTCCACCTTCGCCCTGAACTACCCCGAGAAGCGCCCCTTCTTCCAGGAAGGAAGCGATCTTTTCAGCACGTACTTCAGCGCCGTCTATACGAGATCGATCAACGATCCGATCGCCGCGGGGAAGCTCACATGGCGCCGCGGAGCGAACAGCGCAGCATTTCTTACCGCACGCGACGAGCATTCAGGGATCATTCTGCCGCTCGAGGAGCAGAGCGAGTTCGCCGAGAACGGAAGGAGCCATTCGAATATTCTGCGGGTCAAGCACGATCTCGGCAAGCAGTCGCACCTGGGGCTGCTCGCGACCAACAGGATTTTCGACGGGGGTGGCATGGGGTCCCTGGCCGGCGTCGACGGGCAGATCCGCCTCTCGAAGAGCAACTCGTTCAAGTTTCAGGCTCTCGCGTCGCACACCGAGGAAGTCGACAATCCTGCCCTCGTGTCGGACAGCGCGTTCAACGCGAGCCGTTTCGGCGAGAAAAAATATACTGCCGGGCTCGACGGCGAGCGCTACTGGGGGCACGCGTTCTTGGGCGAGCTGGGCCGAAGCACGAGCAGTTACTCGGGAAGCGTTCAATACTATGAGCTCAGCCCGACGTTCCGCGCGGATAACGGGTTCGAGCCGGGGAATAACATGCGCCAGGGCGAGGTTGAGCTCAGCGGTATCAAGCGATTCGAGAACAGCAAGGTGCTGGAGTACGTCAACTTCGAGATGAACGTCGCCCGGGAATGGAACTTCGACGGGTGGTTCAAGAAGGATGAATGGATCAACCCGAATATCGAGGTGAAATTCCGTACCGCCCAGACAGGAATGCACGCCAATTACATGGCGAGCAACGAGCATTTCATGGGGACCCGGTTCAACGGCATCTGGGGAGTGCACAACTGTATCAGCACCAAGCCATGGGACGCTCTGAGTTTCAGCGGGAACGTAAATTACGGGCACCGCATCGCGCGCCGCGCCATGGTCATGGGGAAGCAGCTCGACTACGGACTATCGGTGACATTGAAGCCCCTCGACCGCCTGCTGATCTCCACGTCCTACGGCTATACTCGCAGCGACGATGTGAACACCGGCGAACAGCTCTTCTCGCAGTCCGTCTTCTGGTCGCGGCTGTCGCTGCAGGTGTCTCGCGAGCTCTCGATGCGGCTCGTCTCGCAATATAACGATCGCCAGAACACCTGGGACTTCGATCCGCTCGTCACCTACCGGATAAATTCGCTCACGATGTTCTACGTCGGCTCGACGCACAACTACCGCGACTTCGACCTGAAAGAAGACGGGCGCGAGGACTGGGGTCTCGCGGACCGCCAGTTCTTCCTGAAGCTGCAGTACCTCTTCCGGATTTAGCGTGGCAGACTTGGGGGATTGACGGCGGCGCGATTCTGGAGTATAATGAGAGTACGATGAAGAGACGCGCAGGGCATACGAGAGTCAATTGTTGTTGCCCGCTTACATAGCGGTGCTGAGAACCTCTGGCCCTGCGATAGTCTGACCCATTTTTCTTCATAGCAAAACGCCACGGATTCTCAAACGCCATTGAGAATCCGCGGCGTTTTTATTTATGGCCGCAGCGGGCAGGCGCCGCGCAACGAGGAGGATGGACAACATGCTTGCATTCAGAGCGTTACGACGGTTCAGGGAGGATTTCTCGATCGCCTTCGCTCGCGATCCGGCCGCGCGGAGCTGGGGCGAGGTCCTCTTCTGTTACCCCGGCCTCCATGCGGTATTCCTCCATCGAATGTGCCATTTCCTGTGGCAGCGGCGCATGAAGTTCGCGGCGCGCTGGCTTTCGCAGGTCGCGCGGGCGTTCACGGGCATCGAGATCCACCCCGGAGTGTCCATCGGGAGGAGGTTCTTCATCGACCATGGCGCCGGAGTCGTCATCGGAGAGACAACGGAGATCGGCGACGACGTCGTCATCTACCAGGGCGTGACTCTCGGCGGCGTGAGCCTCAGCAAGGGAAAGCGCCACCCGACGATCGGAAACGCCGTCGTTATCGGTGCGGGCGCCGCGGTGCTCGGGCCCGTCACAATCGGAGAGGACGCGATGATCGGCGCGGGCTCCGTCGTGGTGAAGGACGTTCCCCCGGGAGGCGTCGCCGTCGGCATTCCGGCGAAGGTCATCCCGCGGCGCCATCCATCGGGGCACACGATATCGCTCCGTCACGATCAAATCAGCGATCCGCTCGTCGGCGTGCTGAGGCGCCTCGAAGAGCGGGTCCACCATCTCGAGAAAACGCTCGGGGAGCTCAAGAACCGCGAGGAGAGCAGGCAATGAACATTCTTGCAGCTATCGGACATACGCCGCTCGTTCCGCTCAAGCGCGTTGCGGAAGGGTGCTCCGCAATGCTCGCCGCGAAGCTCGAGGGATTCAATCCCGGCGGGAGCGTGAAAGACAGGGCGGCTCTCTTCATGATCGACGCAGCCGAGCGGGACGGAATACTGAAGCCCGGCGGAGCGATCATCGAGCCAACGAGCGGCAACACGGGTATAGGGCTCGCGGTCGTCGCCTCGCGGAGAGGCTACTCCCTCACCGCCGTCATGCCCGATTCGATGAGCATCGAGAGGCGCCGCATCCTCGCCTCCTACGGCGCCCGCGTGGTTCTCACCCCGGGGGTGCAGGGCATGACCGGGGCGGTGGCGGAAGCCCGGCGCCTCGCCGAAGAGACGGAGGGCTCCTTCATGCCGATGCAGTTCGAGAACCCGGCCAACGTCGAGGCGCATCGAAAGACCACCGGCCCCGAAATCTGGGAGGAAACGTCCGGGCGAGTGGATGGGATCGTGTGCGGAGTCGGCACGGGGGGAACGGTCTCCGGCGTCGGCGAAATACTCAAGGAGAAGAAAAGAGACATCAAGGTCATTGCGGTCGAGCCGATGGAGTCGGCGGTACTCAGCGGCCGGCCGGCGGGGCGTCATTCAATTCAGGGGATCGGGGCGGGGTTCGTTCCGAAGATCCTGAACCGAAGCGTGATCGACGAGATCGTGCAGATCTCGAGCGAGGAGGCGAGAGCGACGGCGATGCTCCTCGCCCGAACTGAGGGGATCTTCGCGGGGATATCTTCCGGAGCCGCACTCGCGGCCGCGCTTCGCGTCGCGCGCCGCGAGGAGAACAGCAATAAGCTCTTTGTCGTCGTATTTCCCGACCGGGGGGAGAACTACCTGAGCACGGGGCTTTGGGATTGAGCTTGGGGGCCACGGCAGCCGCATCTTGAGGTCGCACAATGCGCTCTCTTATTGATATAGTATCGTTCCCGGCCTTTGGATCTCGAAATCTCTGAAGCCGAAATCGGTTGTTTTGAACGCGTTCATTTTGAAAACATCTTGGCCGCTGCCGGGAATCGATGGATAGAATGAAATGGATAATTGAAATGTGCTGAAAACCAGGTGTTCATTCTTGATCAATACGCCCAATCCCATTTGTGAATACACCCTGCTGTTCTTGAATCCCGTTACCGCGTCGCTGAGCATGCCGAGAGAACAGGTGAGATAGGGCCCAAAACGGAATCCGATGAACTTCCACGGGGCGTAGATTTGCGTTTGCAACGTAAACAGCAGACGGTCGGTGCCCGACAACGAAGAGCTGTTGAATCCATCCAGGCCATAACCGGCATTGAGAGTTAAGCTATCGCTCGGGAACCGGCTCAAGCCGATAGTCGCCTGCGGTTTTACAAATTGCCTGAATTTCCATTTCCCGATCTCGAATAACCCCGTAAAATAGTTCACGCCCAGTGTAATGACGCCCTGTTCGGCATGCGATGCATGAAAGAACGTTCCGTATTCGAAGTTGGAGCTCAGGTATCCCCATTCATTATAGTTGCCGAAGAATACCTGCATGCCCAGATATGGCCGTCCGAAATCGTTTCGTACCTGGTAGCCGCCCGTCAGCGCATAAACTATTCCGATCGGCACATCTTCGATAACGCCGTATTTGAAGACATATCTATCCTGAACATATTTGCGGGTGGAAAGTCCTATTGCGGTTAAATAGAAATCCTCATTGGAATAAATGTGTAACGAGTCATAACTCTCGGACGGTTTTTCATAATACCGGATTCGCAGATAACGTACCGCCATAATCAGATTGGTCACACGATCCTCTTTCATGTTGCCCATGAAAATCCGTTGCGCTTTTCCCGCCCAATAATCCTGTGTGCGATATTCCAAATTCATAGGAACATAAACCGAATTCATATCCTTCAGGGAATCCCTTTCGATTTGAGAGGCAAGAGATACACCCGCCGCCCACTTTGCCAACGGAGAGAAAAACGGACGATCGACGGCAAGGCTCTTGGTTGAATTCTTGTATCCGTCGACTCCGAAGTGCGCCTTTGTGCTGATGTAGGTGTTACGGATGTTCGGGATGGAATAATCCGTATTGAAAGAGCTGATCCCGTCGGTGGTGTTTCTCGCAAAGACGTTTCGAAACTCATGACCCAATCCCAATATATTGTTATCGGCTATATTGACCTTGAATCCTGAAGATGAAATGGACCCGGTCGGAATGATGCTCCATTTATTCAATTCGCGAATAAAAACATCCACCGAATCGGATCCTGTTCCGGCAGCCACGACGTAAAAAGAAACCTCATGCACATATTTTTGGTTGCGGATCAAACGCTCCGATTCTCTGGCCAGCAGAGAATTGAACGGTTGATTCTCGCGGATAAGCAGCAGGTTTCGGATCGTGATGCTGCGTGTTTTGGCATGTATCCCGTTCCCCGCTCTAAATAAGAAATTCCGGGGTGCAACAGTTGTGTCGGTAGCTGAGTAACCGAAAGGATCCAGGGTAACGATGTCGATATTCCGGATAATTTTTCCTTCAAAGGCGCTATATGGTTTTTGTATCAGTTTTTTGTATATGTTCTTTTTTGCTTTTTTATTACTTGGGTCTGGCGCAACCGGTTTAAAAATGAGCCGGTGCATGAACCTGGTAAGCCTGCTTCGTTTCGAATAAGATTCAATATTCTTGTAAAGCCGAGTTGAATCCGTTTTGGCGGGAGTTTGTTGCGCAAACGCAACAGCACTCATTGAAATCAGGACAAAAAGCAGCAGGAAAACACGCTTGAACCGCATTTGCACTTACCCTCGAGCGTCGGCTTGCTTTTGAGGACCTTCCTATTCTTTCTGATAATGGGCACCGGTGGCCTCTCAGGCGCGCAGCCAGTGTTCGACGGGTTTCAGGAGAAACTCCTCAACGGGGATCCCGTCGCCGCCGATGAGAAGCTGCCGATGCGGCTTGAAGGCGGCGGCGAACGCATCCATTCCCGGCAGCGCATCCCGGCGCATCCCGCTCTTGACCTCGACGGCCGTGAGGCGCCGTCCCGCCTTGATCACAAAATCGACTTCCCGGTTCCGGTCGCGCCAGTAGAAGAGCTCGTATCCGTCAGCGGCGGCGCCATTGGCGAGATGCGCCCCGACCGCCGACTCGACGAGGCGTCCCCAAAACTCCTGATCGCCTCGTGCGTCCTTCACGGTCAGGCCCGATGAGCTCTGGCAAACGGCGACGCCGTTCGCGGTCCACTGCGCCGCGCCGCTCGCGTTCACGCGCTGGGCATAGATGTCGCTGATCGAGGCCGAATTCCGGTAGTCGCTCCACACGACGATTGCGCCGTGTGCTCCGTCGGAAACGATCCGTGCCAGTGTCTGGTTCCCGATCGCCACGCATACGGGAACGCTGCCCGTGGTCCATAGCATGGATCCGTCCTGATTGATTCTCTGGGCGTTGATGTTGCCGTAGCCGGTGCTCCAGTCCGCCCAGGCGACGATGGCGCCTCCGAGACCGTCCGTGGCGAGCCGAGCGGCCCCCTCGTTCGAGGAGGTCGACGTCATGGCGTTTCCCGGGAAGCCGTATGCGGTCGTGCCGTTTGCATAGAGGACCTGATAATATATGTCGATCGAATAGCCGTTGCGCATATCGGACCACACGACGAAGGCTCCGCCGGCGCTTCGCGAAAGAAGCTGAACGTCGGACTGGTCCCCCGCCGTTACGCAGACGGTCACGCCGTTGGCGGTCCACTGCGCGGCGCCGCTCGCGTTCAGGCGCTGGGCGTATATGTCGTAGCTGCCGTTTCGATCGTCCTGCCAGGCGACGATGACGCCGCCCGCGCCGTCGGCGACGATCTTATGAGACGTCTGTGTCGCGGTTTGCGTGCAGACGGCGACGCCGTTTGCGGTCCACTGCGCCGCGCCGTTCGCATTTACACGCTGCGCATAGATATCGTTATTGCCGTTGCGGTAGTCCCTCCATGCGACGATCGCGCCCCCCGCGCCGTCCGATACCGCCTGCGCATCCCAACGCGCGCCGCTCGCGGTGCAGATGGCGACGCCGCCCGAGGCCCAGAGCGCCCTGCCGTAAGCGTCGATCCGTTGCACATAGACGTCCTGGGCGTCGTCGTACCACGCGACGATCGCTTCGCCGGCGCCGTCGGATACGATCCGCGGCAAAGACGTCGAGACGCCAGGGGTA
>JBAZPL010000026.1:0-19298 GCA_041648155.1 Candidatus Krumholzibacteriia bacterium | reverse complement strand
GCCGCACGGACGAAACCTGCCCGCTTTCACCATGAGGCCGGAGAACGTGTTCCACAAGCTGGGTTCGATGATGGGCTATCAGGACATCGATTTCGAAAGCAATCCCGTCTTCTCCAAGAAGTATCTCCTGCGGGGCCCTGATGACGCCGCCATTCGCAATGCATTCACGAGCCGCGTTCTGATGTTCTTCGAATCGGAGCCGGGGCTGTGCGTGGAGGCCGACGGGCGAAAGCTCATCGTCTATCGGCATTCGGTGCGAACCAAGCCGGAGGTCCTCCGCGAGTCCCTGGAAAAGGGCGTTCAGATCGCCGGTCTCTTTCAGCGCTAGAGCCGCTTCGTTCGGGTCATGCTCCCAGCGCGAAATCCACCGCCGCACGCGCATGGATATCCAGCGTGTCGAGGAGAGGAAGATCTATGTCTTCCTGCTTCACGAGAAGCGGGATCTCGGTGCATCCGAGAACGATCCCCTCGGCGCCCCGTTCGTGAAGCTCCCGCATGATGCGGAGGAATCGTTCCTTGCTCGTCGGTTTGAAGATCCCCTTGAGGAGCTCACCCATGATCGTATCGTGGATGAACAGGCGATCGTCCGCTTCGGGGACGATCGTTTCGATGCCGAGTTTCTTGAGCCTTTTCCTGTAGAAATCGAGCTCCATCGTGGGCTTCGTGCCGAGGAGGCCGACGGTTTTCATGCCGCGCCCGCACATGACCGCACCCGCCGCATCGGCTATGTGAACGATCGGGACGGACAGATCCCTCTGCACCGCGTCGGCGTATTGGTGCATCGTGTTCGCGCAGAGGAGGATGCATTCGGCGCCGATGCTCTCGACCTTCCGCGCGGCGTCGCGGAGCAGGCGGAAGAGACCTTGATCGTCCCCTTTATCCTTGAGCTCGACGACGTCGCCGAAATCGAGGGAGTAGAGGATACATTCGGCGAAACGGAGTCCGCCGAGGCGTCGGTTCGTCTCCTGATTGATGATGCGGTAGTACTCGACGGTCGAGATCCAGCCCGTTCCGCCCACAAGCCCGATAATCTTCATAGCCCGGCCTCCTCGCCGCTATAGTATTTGCTTCGACAAAATCACTTGGAACGTATCGGGAAGTTCGGCGTATTCATCCATATAATTGTCTCATGAAAAAGGAGATTCTCGAATGAGAATAACGGCAACCATCCTGTGCGCCGTCCTCTCCGTTTTGGCATTCCATGCGGCGAATGGGAGCGGGCAGCAGCCGATTCCGGCGACCCCGTGCTTCGAGCGCGCGGACAGCCTCGACGTCCGGGGCGTCGAGATATTCGATCGCATCGTCTATGTTCCTGTCTCGATCAACGGCTTCGGACCGTATCCCTTCGTTCTCGATACGGGGGCGGGGGAGCTCTCGGCGCTCGACGAGGGGACGGCCCGGTCCATCGGACTTCGCTCGACGATCGTCGGTGAAGGGGGAGGTGCGGGGGAGGAGATCGTCCAGTTCGGTCTCGCCGATTCCACGACGATAGCGATGCATGGGCTCTCGTTCGCCAATCGTCCCATTCTGACGATGCCCGTGAGAAGGCTCGATGCGCAATGGGGAAAGCGGAAGGACGGCATGGTCGGCGGGGACCTTCTCTCGACCTTCGTCACGCGAATCGATTACGAGCGCGAGCGGGTCGTCTTTCATGACGCGGTGGCCTACGAGTACACGGGCCCCGGCGAAAGGATCCCCGTCGAGATGTGGGGAAACTACATCATCGTTCGGAGCGAGGTGCTCCTGTACGGTTCGGAAAAGCCTCTCGAGGCGATGTTTTTCCTCGATACCGGGGTGAGGCTTTCGGTCTTCAACAGCCCTTACGCGAAGAAGCACGCGCTCGCCGCGCAGAGTCCGAGAACTCTCACCGGCGTTACCGGCTTCGGCATCGGTGGGGCGAGCAGGGGAATTGTCGGGCGCGTGCGCGGGATCCGCATCGGTTCGTTTGTCTTCAAAGAGCCCGTCATGTCGTTCTCGGCCGGCACGAGCGGCGCGCTCGCCGATACGAGCATCGCGGGGATCATCGGCGCCGATTTCCTCAGCCGGTTCACCGTGGTCCTCGATTACCGGCGCTCGCAGATATTTCTCGAGAAGAACTCCGGCTTCGACTCCCCGTCCGAGTTCGACATGTGCGGCATTCGCTTCGTGATGGAGGGAGAGCGCTTCGATCTGTTCAAGGTCTTCCTGGTCTATGAGGGCACGCCTGCCGCGCTCGCAGGTGTAGCCGAGGGGGACGTCGTCACGGCGATCGACGGCCGCGCGGCCGGGAGCTCCACGAGGGAAAGCATCCGGGATTACATGCAGCGCGAGGGGGAGCAGGTGCGCCTCACGATCGAGCGGGAGGGCGTGACGAAGGAAGTCACCATCCGCTTGAAGAAGATGATCTGAGCGCGGGAGCGAAATGGCCGGGGATATCTTGTTTCAGGCCGCGAGCAGCGCGACATCGACTACCATCATCACTGTGCCGCTTTTGAGGTTGGATATTGCTCGACGCGCAGTGGCGACGCGGGGTATTTCGCTTGACATGCAGGCACGTCATTGCTATACTTGCTCAAGTGACGTAATGAGGAGCGCAATGAGCCGAACGAAAACCATCGCACCGGTAAGACTGCACGGCGAAAAGACGGTTGCACCTGACAAGTGCGGGGTCTTCTCCTTCGACGAAGAGCGCGTGCGCTGTGGGCGCGAAGCGCTTCTCCCCGACGAGCAGACTCGGGATATGGCCGAGCTGTTCAAGGTGCTGGCCCACCCGACCCGGGTGAAGCTGATCCGCGCCCTGGCCAGCGGCGAGATGTGCGTCTGCGAGATCTCGGAGGTTGTCGGCTTGTCAGTCTCCGCGACCTCCCATCAGCTCCGCCAGCTCCGCGACTTGCGTCTTGTCCGCTCTCGTTCGGAGGGCAAGCTCGTGCACTACTCTCTCGAGGCCCCTTTTTTGGTCTCCCTTCTTGACGATTGTGCGCGCCACTTCTCGGATAGGGAGGCCCACTCATGAAGCTGCAGTGCCTCACCATTGTCGTGCTCCTGTTGTTCGTCGCCGGGCTTGTCTCGGCGGCGGGTGAGACTCTGCATGCATCGACGAGCAGTGACCAAGGGAGTCACTGCTATGGTTCCTCCTGCCCCGATCCGGGCAGCGACGGAGGCCCCTGCGGTCCAACGTGCCCCAGCGCGTGCTGTCCAGGCCACTCGATGATCGCAGCGTTCACCGCTGTACGACCCTCCATCGAAGCCCCTCCATCCGATGAACTTAGTGCCTTGTCGCCCAACGACCTTTATCCGAAAGACATTCTCTACCGCATCTTCCACCCGCCGCGTGCCTGAAGCCTTCCCCCTTAGAAAGCACTGGTGCGCTCGCGTCTCGCGAGCATTAAGCGATGGCCCAGCTCTACGCCCCATGGCGGGCGTTCCTAGAAGGCAGGTGTTAGAAGATGCAACGTTCTTCCCCACGCGCCTCCCGGTGGATGCGCAGTCAGCTCCTATTGATGGTTCTACTCTCGGCGAGCTCGGCAATGGCCTTCCCTGGCCAGCCTGATTCCATTTCCGCGCCGGCAACGACTTCGGACGGGGATTCCTCAGGTGTCATCAAAGTAACTTGGGCGGAGATCGTTCGGCTCGTCGATGAACACCCAGCGCTTGTGGCCGGCAAGTTCTTGGTTGACGCGGCACGCGAAGGCGTGCGCGTGGCTGGCGCGGTGCCGAATCCGACACTAGAGGCCACAGTAGGCCGGGGTCGAGCGAGGTTCGGCGACTTTTCGCGCGTCGAGCGGGAGCTGGCGTTGAGCTTACCCCTCGGCTGGATCGCGCAACGCCGATCGGGGATCGACGCGGCCGCGGCCGAAACAGACATAGCCGTTGCCGAGGGCAAGTCCCTGCGGCGAGATGTGTTGCTGCAGCTCCGGACGCTCTTTTGGAATCTGGTGTACGAGGAGGCCCGAGTGGCGGCGCTTGAAACCCTCGAAGCCCAGACCTCGAAATTGGTGCTGACCATCAAGAAGCGCGTCGAAAAGGGAGAGGTTCGCCCCATCGAAGGAATCCGGGTCGAAATCGAGCTCGAGAAGGCGATGAGCGAGTTGGAAACCGCCCGCACCTCGCTCTTGTCCCGGCGGGCGCAGCTCGCGCTGTGGACGGGTGTACCGGACGGTAGGACGATCATGGCGGTCGCGGATCTGAGCGCGCTCCCAGCGGCGATGGATCTCGATGATGCGCTCGCCAAGGCACGAACAACGCACCCGGCGTTGACGGCCGCTCGGGCGAGAACGCGGTCTCTCGAGGCCGACGTCGGCACCGAAAAGATGGCTCGCGTTCCGTCGCTATCCATCACGGGCTTCACAACGGACGAACTCGACCGGCGCGCCTACGGCATCGGTCTCGCCCTCGACATGCCTCTCTGGAACTGGAACTCCAGTCGTATCGCTCAATCCAAGGCCAAGCTGGCGGCGGGTCGAAAGCAGGCGGAGGCGATCAGACTGGAGATCGAAACGACCGTTATCGAGGTCCAGGCCGCTTGCCGCGCATCGGTCGCTGCCGCGACACGGTTCAGGGACAACGTGGTGCCGCGTGCTGAGACTGCCGCGTCCACGATAGAGAAAACGTACCACTTCGGCGAGGCGAGCCTCCTCGAGGTGATCGACGCCCGCCGCACTTTGCTCGACTCGCGCCGTCTCTACTTAAGCGCGCTCGCGCAGGCCCAAATCGACTACGGCCGTCTCAGCGCTCTAGTCGGAGAGGAGCTACCATGAACAATCGCACGCTGAAATATTTCCTTCTCGCTTTGTTAATCCCGGCCATGAGCTTTTCCTGCAAAGAGAGCAGTCCCGCCCAGATAGTCCCTGCGGCGCAGGCTGCGCAAGATAACGATGAAGGCTACGCCGCCCACGCCGGCGAGGGCCACGAGGAGGGTGCCGAGGCCAGGGAGCCGTCAGATCTCGATCGCCCGGTGGAGGAGCTGGTTGCCCTTACGTGCGAGCACAAGAAGATAACCTTCGAGTGCGATGAGTGCCGCTATGAGGTGGGCTTCGTGCGAGTGCCGGCGAGCCTCGTGGAAGGCGGGCTTGTTACGACGGTCAAGGCCGAACGCCGGAAGATCGCCGTGCCCATAACGCTCACAGGCGAGGTGCGCTTCGACGAGCGGCGTGTCGTCCACGTGAGCTGCCAGGTGGAAGGCATCGTCAATAAGGTTTATGTCGTGCTGGGAGACAAGGTTAAGAAGGGCCAGGCGCTCGTTGAGATTGAGAGTGTCGCGTTCGGCGAGGCGCAGGCCGCCTACTTGGAGGCCCAGGGTCTATTCGAGTTGGCCCGCAGCAGCTTTGAGCGGATGTCCGAGCTGCGCAGGGAGAACATCTCCTCCGAGAAGGAGTACCTCCAGGCGAAGCAGGAGCGCGAGGCCGCCGAGATCCGCATGGAGGGAGCGCTCGGCAAGCTCACGCGTCTGGGCATGGACACCTCCGAGGCGCGTGCGCTCACCAGCGGCACCAGCCGCGGGTGCCTCATGATCCGCGCCCCGATGGACGGCGCGGTTCTCGTCATACACGCGGTATCGGGCGAGGTGACCACAACCGACGAGTCGCTCGTCATCGTGGGCGACAACACCACGGTCTGGGTGTGGGCGGACCTTTACGAGCGCGACATCTCCATTGTCAATCGCGGACAAGCGGCTCGGAAGCTCGCGGCGTCGGTTTCCGTCAAAGCTTATCCGGACGAAGAATTCGTCGGGACCGTTGACCTCGTCAGCCCGGCGATGGACGAGGCCTCGCGCACCGTGAAAGTACGGGTCCAGGTCAAGAACACTGACGGCCGGCTGCTGTCGGGGATGTTCGCCACGGTCAAACTGTTCCTGCCGGGGACGGACGAGGCGCTCGCGGTCCCGCGGGACGCGGTCCTTGAAGACGAGGGGCGGTCCTTCGTATTTGTTCATCACCAAGGTGACTACTATCTGCGCCGGCCCGTCGTTGTCGGTCGAACCTGGACAGGCTGGGTCGAGATCATAAAGGGGCTCCAATCGGCTCAGACTGTTGTCGCCGAAGGCGCCTTTATCATGAAGTCCGACGTGCTGCGCTCGAAGATGGGCGCCGGCTGCGCGGACTGAAAAGGAGACCGCCATGAGACTCGCCACATTCCTTCTGAGGAACAGGATTCTCGTGCTCCTGTGCACCGCGATCCTCATCGCTGCGGGGATCCTGGCGTGGTTTCGCCTGCCTATTGATGCGTTCCCCGACGTGACCAACACGCAGGTGATGATCCTCTCCAAGGCACCGGGGCTCGCTGCGATAGACGTTGAACAACGTGTGAGTTATCCCATTGAACAGGTGATGCGCGGTTTGCCTCGAGTGATGCAGGTGCGGTCCATGTCGAAGGCCGGGCTCTCGCAGGTGGTGATCATCTTCGAGGGCGGTGTCGACACCTATTGGACCCGGCAGGTCGTCTTTGAGCGCCTCAGCATGGCTCGCGAGCAATTGCCGCCGGGCGTTGAGCCCGAGCTGGGGCCGATCTCGACCGGCCTCGGGGAGATACTGCAATACACTATCGAGGGTGACGGCAAGAACGCGATGGAGCTGCGAACCGTGCAGGACTGGATCGTCGCGCCCCTGCTCAAGCCCATACCCGGCGTGAACGAAGTCAACAGCTTCGGAGGCGAGGTCAAACAGTACCAGGTCCTGGTGTCGCCCGAGAAGCTCATTAAGTACAACCTGACCATCAACGAGGTAGTGGAGGCCGTCGAACAGGGCAACGCCAACGCCGGCGGGGGCGTCGTGGTGCGAGGTTGGGAACAGCTCTACATGCGCGGCGTGGGCTTGCTCAAGGACATTCCGGACATCGAACGCATCGTGATCAAGGCCAGAGACGGCTCGCCGATCTACGTCCGAGATGTCGCGGAGGTGGTCATCGGTGCCGAGCCTCGGCAGGGAGCGGTCTCGCGCGACGGCAAGGGCGAGGTCGTAGCCGGCATGATCATCATGCTGAAAGGCGAAAACTCCAAGGACGTAGTTACCCGCGTCAAGGAGTCGATCGGCAAGATCCAAAGCGCGCTCCCCGAGGGAGTGCGGCTCAACGTGTTTTACGACCGGACCTCGCTCATCGAGGCGTGCATCAAGACGGTGGTCGATGCGCTCCTCGCGGGTGGGTTCCTCGTCATTCTGGTGCTCTTCCTGTTCATCGCCGAGCTGCGCACCGGGCTCATCGTCGTTTTCTCGCTGCCGTTCACCTTCCTGGTGACCTTCATCCTCATGGGGGCCGCCGGGATCACTTCGAACCTCATGAGCCTGGGCGGGCTCGCATTCTCCGTGGGCGTGGTGGTCGACGCGTCGATCGTGGTCGTGGAGAACGTCCGACGCCATCTCGCACACCTGACCGAGAAGGAGGACAAGCGGCGCGCCGTAGCCGAGGCGCTCGTCGAAGTTGCGAGGCCCGTCGCCTTTTCCATGTTCATCATCGCCATCATCCTGGTGCCGCTGTTTACGCTCCAAGGGATCGAGGGCAAAATGTTCGCGCCGCTCGCGGCGACCATGCTGATCGCGCTCGTGGTCTCGCTCGTCGTGGCGCTTACGGTTATCCCCGTTCTCTCGGAGCTCTGGCTACGCCAGGCCCCCGAGAAGGAATTCGGTTTTATTCGCCGCTTTCACCGGGGTTACATGCGGCTCCTCGAGCGCGCTGTGCGCCGACCGACTGTGACGCTCGGCATTTCGGGCGCCGTGCTAATGGTCTCCCTGGCGCTTCTTCCCTTCATGGGAACCGAGTTCATGCCTGCCCTCGACGAGGGTTCGATTGCGGTGAATGTCGTGCGCTTGCCCAACGCTTCGCTCGACGGGTCGGTGAAGGTCGCCGGCTTCATGGAGCAGCGCCTGCGCATGTTCCCCGAGGTTGAGACCGTGGTGAGCAAGACGGGCCGCGCCGAGATCTCCGAGGACCCGATGGGACCCGAGCAAACCGACGTCTTTATCATGCTCAAACCCCGCAAGCAGTGGGGCACGGGGAGGGACAAGGCCGAGCTCGTCGAGGCCATCCAGAAGGACCTCTCCCAGATCCCCGGCCTGCGCTTCTCCTTCTCGCAGCCAATTGCGCTCCGGGTGAACGAGCTTATCTCCGGCGTCAAGAGCGATCTCGCGATAAAGGTCTTCGGCCCAGACCTCGAGGTGCTCAAAGAGTTTTCGAACCGTGCCGCGAGTGTGATGCAGGGGATTGAGGGCGCGCGCGACGTGAAGGTCGAGCAGGTGTCCGGCATGTCCCAGCTCGACGTGGTCATCGACCGCGAGGCCGTCGCGCGCCACGGCATTAAGATTGCGGATGTCAACGCCACTATCGAGGCGGCGATAGCCGGGAAGAAGGCCACGACCTTGATCGAGGAGCAACGCCGGTTCGCGGTGGTTGTCCGCTTCCCCGAGCGGGCCAGAAGCGACATCCCTGAGCTCGAGCGCCTGTTGGTCACCGCCCCCGGCGGAGAGCGAGTGCCGCTGGCGCATATTGCGCAGTTTCAGATAGTCGAGGCGCCCGCGCAGGTGAGCCGCGAGAACGGCATGCGCCGCGTGGTGGCCGAGACCAACATTCGAGGCCGGGACCTGGGCGGATTTGTCTCCGAACTTCAAACGCGGCTCGCGCCGCTGGTGAAGGAGCTCCCGTCCGGCTACTACGTGGAGTACGGGGGGCAGTTCGAGAACCAGCAGCGCGCCATGCGCCAGCTCGCCATCGTCGTACCGGTGGCGCTCCTGCTCATCATGATCTTGCTGTATTTGGCTCTCGGGTCGATTTGGAACGCACTCCTCGTGCTGCTCAACCTCCCGTTCGCGCTCATCGGAGGAGTGATCGCGGTCGTCGCCTTTCGAATGCCCATCTCGGTTTCGGCCGCGGTCGCCTTCATAATACTGCTGGGCATAGCCGTGGAGAACGGTGTCGTGCTGGTGGCCTTTTTCCGTCAGCTCCGTGAGCAGGGCGAGTCCGTGGCCGACACGGTGACCAAGGGCTGCGACCTGCGGTTCCGGCCGCTCATGATGACCGCTCTCACGAGCTTCATCGGTCTCCTGCCCATGCTCTACGCTTCGGGCTCGGGTGCGGATATCCAGAAACCGCTCGCCGTGGTCGTGATGGGAGGGCTTATCACGTCGACGTTGCTCACGCTCATCGTGCTGCCGACGCTTTACTCGTTGTTTGCAAACCGCTTCGCCCCTGCCAAGGCAGCGGTCGAGCTATAGGAGACGGTCATGAAAGAAATCAAAGCTGTCGTCCCACAATTCATGGGGGATAAGGTCATCGATAGCCTCCGCGAGGTGGCTCATCTACCGGGAATCATCGTGTCATTGGTGAACGGTTTCAGTCGTAGCGACCCAAGCGCTGAGCCGGCCGAGCGTGTCGAGGATGCGCCGATGATCAAGATCGAGATCGTCGTGCCGAATGAGATCGCTGAGACGGTGGTCGAGACCATCTCGCACGCGGCGCACACCGGGCGCCCCGGGGACGGGAAGATCTTCGTGTACGAGGTGGTGGAGGTCATTGAGATCAGCACCGGCGAGCGCGGAGACGCCGCGATCTGAAAGGAGACGTCATGCCTGATGGAACGACGAGAACGTCTCGGTCGCTTCGATTCAAGATCCGCGGCATGGACTGCGCCAAGGAAGTAGTCGCAAAGATCAGGCGCGTTCTCGATGGTCTTATGGGATGAACCAATCCGTGCCGCTGGGAAAACGGCCGTGCTTTCTGCGGATCCGGGCAATCCGGGCGGTGCCTGGACTGACTCCGATGGCAAAATGGGAATGCCGGTAACCCCAGTAACGAGAGAAAAATCATTGCGCCAAGCCGTGCAAATATATAAAATAGGACATTCGGAGCTGGCGTAGCTCAGCTGGTAGAGCAGCGCACTCGTAATGCGCAGGTCATCGGTTCAATTCCGATCGCCAGCTCCAGAATAGATTCGGCGTTCTCGGAGCCTTGGCACCCGCCGCAGTCCCGTTGCGTTTCCCGCATTTTTCCATTATCCTGAATAAAATTTGCCATAGGCATTGAAAAGGCTTGCAACGATTTTGGGGCTGGTATATATTGTCAAAAATTTCGAGCGAGCCTTTTCGCTTTGTATACGCATCGCTTTTGTGGCGTGGAATAAACCTGATCGGATGTGGTCGGGGTGGCTGAAGGTCAGGCTGCGGAAAAAAAGCAAGCGATCATAGAAGTCAACCTCAAATGGTGCAAGGGTTGCGAGATCTGCGTGGCCTACTGCCCGAAGAACGTACTCGAAATGGAGGGCGGGAAGGTCAAGGTCGCACGGCCTGAAGACTGCAGCAAATGCATGCTGTGCGAGCTCAGGTGCCCTGATTTCGCGATAACGGTTGAATGAGGACTGCCCCCAGGTGGTCCTCAATTTTTTTGCCCTTGAACGTTCGGAAGAGGCGCTTTGAGGGGCGCGCGGCGCCGTGGCGCCTCCGGCCGGAAAAGGAGACAGCCCCCTTGTCGAAGAGTCCCACGGGAAAGATAGTCATGATGCAGGGGAACGACGCCTGCGCGGAGGGGGCGATCTGGGCCGGCTGCCGCTTCTTCGCGGGCTATCCCATTACGCCCTCCTCGGAGATCGCCGAGTACCTCGTTCGCAAGCTCCCGAGGATCGGCGGCAAGTTCATCCAGATGGAGGACGAGATCGCCGCGATGGGCGCCATCATCGGCGCCTCCCTCGCGGGGGTAAAGGCGCTCACGGCGACGTCGGGTCCGGGCTTCAGCCTCAAGCAGGAGAATCTGGGGCACGCGGTCATGGCGGAGGTTCCGTGCGTCGTGGTCGACGTGCAGCGCGGCGGTCCGAGCACCGGAACGCCGACCCTTCCCGCGCAGATGGACATGCAGCAGGCGCGCTGGGGCTCGCATGGAGATCACGGGGTCATCGCGCTCAGCGCGGCGTCGGCCCAGGAGATGTTCGAGCAGACGATTCGCGCGTTCAATCTCGCCGAAACGTACATGACGCCGGTGATACTTCTCTTCGACGAGATCGTCGGGCACATGACGGAGCGGATGGTGCTTCCCGAGGAGGGAAGCGTCGAGATCGTCAACCGCAGGCAGCCGGAGAAATCCCCCGACAAATATCTCCCGTACGAGAAGACCGAGAACGGTATACCCATCCTCGCGAATTTCGGAACGGGTTACCGGTACAACGTAACCGGCCTCTGTCACGACGATTCGGGCTTCCCAACGAACGATTCGAAGAAGATCGAGGCGAATATCCTCCACCTGACCGAGAAAATCGAGCGTCACCGAAAGGACATCATCCGCTGGAGAGAGCTCTATCTGGACGGCGCCGAGGTCGCCGTCTTCGCCTACGGCGGCGTCGCGCGATCGGCGAGGCGCGCCGTGAAGGAATGCCGCGAGGCGGGCATCAAGGCCGGGCTCTTCGAGCCGACGACGATCTGGCCGTTTCCGTCGGAAGAGATTCTCGACATCGCGGGAAGGGTCAAGGCGTTCGTCGTCCCCGAGCTGAACCTCGGACAGATGGCGCGCGAGGTCGAGCTCGCCGCGAAATGCAGGGCGGAGATTCACAAGGTGAACCGCGTCGACGGAGATCCGATCACGCCGCAGCAGATCGTCGACAAGATCAGGGAGGTGGTTTGAGATGTTCAACTACCTCGAATACGTGCGCGAGAAAAATCTTCCCCACATATGGTGCTCGGGTTGCGGCGACGGCATCGTGCTCAAGGCGCTCATCAGGGCGATCAAGAAGCTCGGCATCTCGAAGGACGAGGCGGTCATGGTGTCGGGGATCGGCTGCGCGAGCAGGACGGCGGGCTACATCGACATCAACACGCTCCACACGACGCACGGCCGCGCGATCGCGTTCGCGACCGGGGTGAAGCTCGCCAAACCGAACCTGCACGTGATCGTCGTGACGGGAGACGGGGATGCGACCGCTATCGGCGGGAATCATTACATACACGCCGCGCGCCGGAACATCGATCTCACCGTGCTCCTCTACAACAATTTCATCTACGGCATGACGGGCGGGCAGGTGTCCCCGACGACGCCGCGCGGCAAGATGGCCTCGACGGCACCCTTCGGGAACCTGGAGCCCTCGTTCAACATAGCGGGGCTCGCGCAGGCCGCGGGCGCCTCTTTCGTCGCGCTCGGAGACGTCTATCACGTCCAGCAGCTCGATAAGCTTATCGCGGCGGCGCTCCAGAAGAAGGGATTCTCCGTCGTTGAGATTCTCACGCCATGCCCGACCGCCTACGGAAGGCGGAACAAACAGGCGACCCCCGTCGACATGATGAACTGGCTCAAGGACAACGTCATTTTGAAAGACAAGCTCGACAAGATGACCGAGGACGAGAAGGCGGACAAGATCGCCTCGGGCGTTCTCTGGGACGTCGAGAAGCCGGAGTTCACGGCAGAATACGACAAGCTCATCGCTCGATTGAAAGCGGAAAAGCAGGCCAAGGAATAGATCGCGGGCAGCAAAACGGGAGCGGTAATGGATCGATACGAAATGCGTCTGAGCGGTTCCGGCGGCCAGGGGCTCATCCTGGCGGGAAAGATTCTCGCCGAAGCGGTCGTCATCTACGACGGCCGCAACGCGGTGCAGACCCAGAGCTACGGGCCCGAGGCCCGCGGCGGCGCGAGCAAGGCGGAGGTCGTCATCGCCGACGGCGAGATCGATTATCCGAAGGTTCTGGACCTCGACCTGCTCCTGGCTCTCACGCAGGTATCGTGCACGAAGTACAGCAAGGATCTCAAGGCGGGCGGCACGCTCATCGTCGACTCGGGGCTCGTGAAGGATCTGCCGAAGGGGAACTACAAGCTCTACCAGGCCCCGATTACCGAGATCGCCGTGAAGAAGATCGGCAAGGCGGTCGTGACGAACATCGTCGCGCTGGGCATTCTCACGAAGATATCGGGCGTCGCGTCGGAAGACGCCGTGCGGAAGGCCATTCTCGCGCGCGTCCCCAAGGGGACCGAAGAGTTGAACATGAAGGCCTTCGACGAAGGCCTCAAGGCCGGCGCGGAAGTGCTGGCTCGATAGACGGTCATCTACGGACTCGATTCTTTTCATTTCCAGAGGAGGTATTCGATGAGCGCGAGGAAAGCGAAGAGCGCGAAGAAGGCGAAGAGCGCGAAGAAGGCGAAGAGCGCCAGGAAGGCGCCGAAGCCGAAGAAGAAAGCGGCCGCGAAAAAGCCGGCTGCGAAGAAACCGGCGGCGGGCAGGGCCGCACCCCGGAAAGCGGCGCCGAAGAAGCCGGCCCCGAAGAAGCCCGCGCCGAAAAAACCGATCGTCCTGAAGCCGCTCACGACGGAAGAGCTCCTCGCGAAGGCGAAGCAGCCCGGCATCGACGCGATGGTCATGCATCCCTTCTACAAGGGGAAGATCGAGATCATGCCGAAGGCATGCATCCGGAGCTTCGACGATTTCGCGATCTGGTACACGCCGGGCGTCGCGAAGCCGTGTCTCGACATCCGCGACAATCCCGAGAAGGTCTTCGAGCACACGAACAAGGGGAATTTCGTCGCGGTCGTCTCGGACGGCACGCGCGTCCTCGGTCTCGGCGATATCGGCCCCGAGGCGGGGCTGCCGGTCATGGAAGGCAAGGGGATGCTCTTCAAGTATCTCGGCGGCGTCGACGCCTTTCCGATCTGCGTCGATACGAAGGACCCCGACAAGCTCATCGAGTTCGTGAAGCTCCTTCAGCCGTCATTCGGCGGCATCAATCTCGAGGATATCGCGCAGCCGAAGTGTTTCCGCGTCCTCGACACGCTCCGCAAGGAATGCCATATTCCCGTGTGGCACGACGACCAGCAGGGCACCGCGGCGGTCACCGTCGCCGGGCTCATCAACGCGGTCAAGATCGTCGGCAAGGACATGGCGAAGATCAAGATCACGCTCGTGGGCGCGGGCGCCGCGAACATCTGCATCGCGCGCATGATCATGGTCGCCGGCGTCACGCCGAAGAACATCATCATGTGCGACAGCAAAGGCATCCTGCACATGGGGCGCGAAGAAGAGCTCAGGCAGGATTGGAAAGAAAAATGGGAGATGGCGCAGAAGACGAACGGCGAGGGGAGAACGGGAGACGTCCCGCGGGCGATGGAGGGGGCCGACGTCCTCATAGCTCTCTCGAAGAACGGACCCGATACGATCAAGAAGGAATGGATCGCGCGGATGGCAACGAACTCCGTCGTGTTCGTATGCGCGAATCCGATCCCCGAGATATGGCCGTGGGACGCGAAGGCGGCCGGCGCGCGCGTCGTCGCAACGGGCCGGAGCGATTTTCCGAACCAGGTCAATAACTCGCTCGGCTTCCCGGGCATCTTCCGCGGCACCCTCGACGTGATGGCGAAGACGATCACGGACGAGATGTGCATCGCTGCCGCGCGTGAGCTCGCCCGCGTCGCCGAGGACAAGGGGCTCCGCGAGGATTACCTGATCCCGACGATGGACGAGGTCGAGGTGTATCCGCGCGAGGCCGCGGCGGTGGGCCGCAAGGCGGTCGAGCAGGGTGTGGCGCGGCTGAACCTGACGTGGGACCAGCTCTACAACAAGGCCGAGAAGATGATCTCGGAATCGCGCGCGAAGTTCCAGCTGCTTCAGAAGAAAGGGCTCGTCCGCCTGCCGAAGATGAAATGATCGCGGGCCCCGCGCCGACGACGCCCGCGAAAAACGGTGGCGCCGCGCGTCAGCGACGACCGATGAATGAAATGCTCCCCCCTCGGGGAGCATTTTTTGCTTGACATATCTGATAAATCAGAATATACATAATAATAGGAATATGCTGAATATGGTGCATGTGATACAAAGGAGAGGGCGCAATGGCGGGAGGGAAAGGACCGGAGAAATCGAAATGCTGCGGATCGGGAGGAATGAAGCATGGGGGTATGATGGGGCGGATGAGCTGCTGCAAGATCGAGGCGGTCGTCTCGGTCGACGAACGTGGCCAACTCGTGCTTCCGAAGGAGATCCGAGAGAAAGCCGGAATCAAAGCCGGCGACAAGCTCGCCCTCATCATGCATGGATCGGGCGAAGACGCGTGCTGTATCAGTCTCATCAAGGTAGAAGGGCTCGCAGAAAGCGTGAGAACGATGCTCGGCCCGATGATGAAGGATATTCTCGGCTGAACCAAAGGGCGGGGCAATCGAACAGGAGGAGGTCTCTCATGAAGGTATGTATTCCGGCGATGGATGAGAAGGGCCTGGAGGGAATGCCGCACGGGCATTTCGGATCATGCTCGCATTTCGTCATTCATGATACCGAGACGGGAATGACGGATATTATCGGCAACGGGGACGGTTCTCACGAGCACGGCATGTGCCACCCGCTGTCATCGCTCGAGGGCCGGCGAATCGATGCGATCGTTGTCGGCGGTATCGGGCAGCGAGCCCTCCTCATGTTGAACGCGGGCGGCATGCGCGTGTACCGCGCGGCGCCCGGAACGATCCTCGACAACGTCGAACTTCTGAAGCGCGGAACGCTGGCGGAAGCCACCCCTGCAGACGCATGCGGCCATCACGGCGGCGGGCACGAGTGTGGGAGGTAGCGCGATGAAAAGAGAGGACAAGATCCGTAATGACGTTTCGAAAACCTATGCGCGCGCCGTGGAGAAGCCCTCTTCGCCGGGATGCGGGTGCAGCTGCTGCGGCGCTCCGGTCTCGGCGGGGGTCGCGGCGAAGCTCGCGGGATACAGCCGCGACGAGATGGCGGCGCTCCCCGCGGATGCGGTCGTGAATTCGTTCGGCTGCGGGAATCCTGTTGCTCTCGCCGCAATCCGCGAGGGTGACACGGTGCTCGATCTCGGCTCCGGCGCAGGCATCGACCTTCTGCTCGCCGCGAAGATCGCGGGCCCCCGGGGGCGCGTGATCGGCGTCGACATGACTCCCGCCATGATCGAGCGGGCGCGTCAGAACGCCGCCGCGGCGGGCCTCGCGAACGTCGAGGTGCGGGAAGGGCTCATCGAGGAGCTGCCCGTCGAATCCGGCTCCGTCGATCTTGTCATATCGAACTGTGTCATAAATCTGTCGCCCGAGAAGCCAAAAGTGTTCGCCGAAATCGCTCGCGTGCTCAAGCCGGGCGGGCGCATATCCATCTCGGACATCGTTACGGAAAAGCTTCCGGGCTGGGTAGTCGAGCTGGGGGCGCTGTACTCGGCCTGCATTACGGGAGCGATACCGGAGGCGGAGTATCTCAACGGGCTCCGCAGAGCGGGGCTCTCCGACGTTGCGGTCAACGATCGCCTCGTGTACGATCGCGAGCAGCTCGTAGCACTCCTCGTTTCCGAGATCGCAGGCGACGATGCCCCATGCTGTGGGGGGAAGGGTCTCCCGCGCGAAAAGATCCACGCGGCGATCGAAGAGATCGCGGGCAAGGTGGCGAGCGTCCGCGTCGTGGGCCGAAAGCCCGGGGAGCCGCGTTGATGAAAGGGATCCTGTTTCTCTGCGTCGCCGACTCGGCGCGCAGCCAGATGGCCGAGGGAATCGCCCGGTCGCTCGTTCCGCCGGGAGTCCGTGTCCAGTCCGCCGGCTCGAGCCCGACGCGCGTGAGATCCGAGGCGGTCGCCGTTCTCCGCGAGATCGGCATCGATGTCTCCGGCTAACGATCGAAGGGTGTTTCGGAGATTCCCGCGGCCGAAATAGATACGGTGATCACCCTGTGCGCCGAGGAGGTCTGCCCGATCTTTTTCGGGGGCGCCGAGCGCCTTCATTGGCCCCTTGCCGATCCGGCTGCCGCGGAAGGCGCGGAAGAGGAGCGGCTTGCGGCGTTCAGAATAACGCGCGACGAGCTTCGCCGCCGCATTGAAGCGTTGATCGCGGCGCAGGCCGGGTAGCGAGGCAATCAAGCAGGTTGCTTTCCCGTTCGGCCCTTCCGCATGGCACGCCCCGCTCCATAGAGTCCCGCGAAAATGAAGATCATTATGTGCATCCGAACGACGTTCGCGTACGGCATGGAGGAGGGTGGATTATATCTTGACAGAAACGGAATATCTGATTAAATTCAAACTTCTTAGTGCTCGCGCTTTCACTTTGCTTTGTAAAACGCGCATCAATACAAACCAGACCAAACCGCACAGGAGGTTCCCATGACAGAGCAGAAGAAAACTATCACCTCCATGCTCGATGAGCGGCGGGTGTTCAATCCCCCGAAGGGCTTTGTCGAGAAGGCCCACATCAAGAGCATGGACGAATACAAGAAGCTCTACGCGAAGTCCGAGGAAGACCTCGAGGGCTTCTGGGCCGAACAGGCGAACACCCTGCACTGGTTCAAGAAGTGGGATAAGGTGCTCGATCACAGCAAGGCCCCCTTCGTGAAGTGGTTCATCGGCGGCAAAACCAACATCTCCTACAACTGCCTTGATCGGCACCTCGCGGAAAAGGGCGACAAGACCGCTCTCATTTGGGAAGGGGAACCGGTCGGCGACGCGAAGAAATATACCTACAACGAGCTCCATCGCGAGGTCTGCAAGTTCGCGAACGTCCTCAAATCGCACGGGATCAAGAAAGGCGACCGCGTCAATCTCTACCTCCCGATGATCCCCGAGCTCGCGATCGCGATGCTCGCCTGCACGCGCATCGGCGCCATCCATTCGATCGTGTTCGGCGGATTCAGCGCCGAATCGCTCAAGGACCGCATCATCGATGCGGGCGCGAAGCTTCTCGTTACCTCCGACGGCAGCTACCGGCGCGGCAAGGCCGTGCCTTTGAAGACCGGCGCGGACTCGGTTCTCGGCCAGTGCCCGACGATCGAGAAGGTCATTGTCGTGAAGCGGACCGGTCTCGACGTCGCGATGAACAAGAGCAAGGACGTCTGGTGGCACGAAGAGATGGCGAAGGCCAAGGACACGTGCGAGCCGGAGCAGATGGACGCCGAGGATATCTCGTTCATCCTTTACACAAGCGGCACTACGGGCAAGCCGAAGGGTGTCGTCCATACGACGGGCGGCTATCTCATGTACGTCGCCATGACGACGAAGCTCATCTTCGACATCAGGGACGAGGATATTTTCTGGTGCACGGCCGACATCGGTTGGATCACGGGGCATTCATACATCGTGTACGGCCCGCTGGCCAACGGCGCCACGACGGTCATGTTCGAGGGCGTGCCCAACTTCCCGAATCCGGACCGCTTCTGGAACGTCGTCGCGAAGCACAAGGTCAGCGTGTTCTACACCGCTCCGACCGCCATCCGCGCGATCGCGCGCGACGGCGAGGAATGGCCGGCGAAGAACGATCTGTCGAGCCTGAGGCTTCTCGGCTCCGTCGGCGAGCCGATCAACCCCGAGGCGTGGATGTGGTATCACCGGAATATCGGCAAGGAACGCTGTCCGATCGTCGACACGTGGTGGCAGACCGAGACGGGCGGCATTCTCATCACGCCGCTCCCGGGCGCCTTCCCGCTGAAGCCGGGCTCGGCGACGCTGCCCTTCCCGGGCATTTTCCCGGAGGTCGTTCGCGAGGACGGCAAGCCGTGCTCGCGCAACGAAGGCGGCTACCTCGTCATCAAGAAACCGTGGCCGGGACAGCTCCGGACGATCTGGGGGGACGACAAGCGCTACGCGGATGCGTACTATAGCCGCTTCAAGGGCGTCTACTTCACCGGCGACGGCGCGCGGCAGGACGAGGACGGCTACTTCTGGCTCATGGGCCGCGTCGACGACGTGATCAACGTCTCCGGTCACCGGATCGGAACGATGGAAGTCGAGAGCGCGCTTGTCAGCCACGAGTCGGTCGCCGAGGCGGCGGTCGTGTCCATGCCGCACGAGATCAAGGGGGAGGGTCTCTACGCCTTCGTAACCCTGACCGGCGGTTTCGATAAATCGGACAAGCTCAAGGAAGAGCTCCGCAACCATGTTAGCAAGATGATTGGGCCGATCGCGAAGCCGGACAAGATCCAGTTCGCCGACGCGCTCCCGAAGACGCGGAGCGGCAAGATCATGAGGAGAATCCTCAAGGTCATCGCGGCGGGCAGCACCGAAGTCGGCGACACGACGACTCTGGCCGATCCGACGGTCGTCGATCATCTGCTCCACGAGCGCCAGTAAGAGAAAGGCGTAGGGATCGCGAGGGGAGTAGAGAGGGTTCCGGGGTTTTTTGTTTCAAAGTCGGGAGAGACGCGCGACGTGCCGAAAGCAGTGCCGAAATCGGAATTCGATCTTGGATGGAAGGACATCGAGCCGGGCTGCGCGGTGAGTCAGCCGGGCAACGCCTCCCAGTACCGCTGCGGCGACTGGAGATCCATCCGACCCGTCTGGGATCACGCGAAATGCGTCAAGTGCGGCGTTTGTTTCATCTACTGCCCCGACGCGGCGATTCACAAGAACGAAGAAGGATACTTCGAGGCCGACCTCTATTACTGCAAGGGC
>JBAZPL010000025.1:0-19673 GCA_041648155.1 Candidatus Krumholzibacteriia bacterium | reverse complement strand
CCGGCAGGAGGAACGACGTCGCGAGCGGAAGAACGAAGGAGTCGATCGCGGCTTCCATCGCGTCGGCGAGAATCGTATCGGGCGTCGCGCCGGCTCGCTTCGCGATGACCGCCGACATCGCCTCCGCGTTCGGCGTCCAGCCGATCATGTCGAGGTTAAGGACCCCTTCGTAAACGATCCCGGAGTCGAGCGCGGCCGCATAGAAACGGCTCCCGAGAAGCCCGAGTTCCTCCCCGTCGAAGAGAACGAACTCGACCGAGCGGTCCAAGCGTTCCTCGCGTAGAATACGCGCGCACTCGAGAACCGCGGCGACGCCCGACGCGTTGTCGTCGGCTCCGGGAGCGCAATCGTACGGGGAACCGGACTTCGAGTCATAATGCGCGGTGAGAAGGAATCTCCGGTCAGGCTCCTTCTCCCCTTCGCGGATGAACGCGATGTTCTCCCCCCAGACGGTGTCGGCGAACTGAATCGCCGCGCAATCCTTGAGAGCGGAATTCCAGGAGACATGCCGCACGAGATCCCTTCCCGCGAGCCAGTACGAACCGTCGCCGGCGGAGGCGATGGACCACACATCGCGCGCGACGGAGCACTCGGTCCCGAACCTCCCCCACGTAACCCCGCCGTCCTCGCTGGTCCAAATCTCTCCGCCCGTGCCGGACGCGACGACTTTCAGAGAATCGCCCATGCGAACCGCGGTGAATTCGGTGGCCACGGAGACGGAGGTCCAGGTCGCCCCGGCGTCCTTCGTATAGAACGCCTTTCCGTAGCCGACGGCGACCCCCGCCCTGTCGCCGTAGAAATCGATCCCGGAGAGCCTTCCGAACATGAGGGAGCGCCGACTCCACGTCGTGCCAAAATCGGACGTCTCGTAAAGATAGCCGGAATCGGTTACGAGCCAGTAGTGCATCGGGCCGCTCGCCGCGATGCCATTGAACGCCTCGTACCCGAAGGTCGCGGGATCGAGCGGCGACCACGATTCGCCGAAATTGGCCGTCCTGATGACGGTGCCGTTCGATCCGGCGGCCATGCCCAGCTGCTCGCTCGAGAAGGCGACGGTTCCCAGGGTGAAAATATTCGTCCCCGAAGCCCTGATGCTCCAGCTCGCGCCGCCGTCCGTGGAAACGAAAAGACCGCCGTACGCGGAGCCGGTGATTCTGCAGGACGCCCAGAGCCTCCCCCGCGGGTCGCGCTCGAGATCGTAAACGTTCTGGGCGAGGTCTCCGACGCGGGTGAACTTCGGCAAACCGCCCATCGCCGGGATCGTGAGATAGATCTTGCCTGCGGCGTCGGCGGCCCAGAAGGTATCGGCGTTCGCGGAAAAGGCCGACCCGGTGAGATCGGGCACCTCGATGTTGACCATGAACCTCTGAAGCGTGGGCTCGTATCCCGCTTCCCTCACCTCGTCGGTCAGATAGCGTCGAACGACGTCCATCCCGGTCGAGAGCGCGTACCTCGTTCCGATCCGTGTTTTGTCGGCGCCGGAGAATATCGAATCCGCGCCGCTCAGCGCGCGCACGAGTCGTTCGAGCCTGAATCCCTCCACTTTGTCGACGATCGTCAGGCCGCTCTGGAGAGCGGCCGCGGAGGCGTTCGATTCGAGCGAATGAAGCGCCGCCCAGAGAATGGCGGCTGCAGCAGAAAGAATGATGCCTGTTCCTTTAATGCGGTTCATGCGGCGGTGCACCAGAATATTCCTTCCCAAATCCCCTGTTATTCTCTATTATAGCGTTTCAACAATTGACGAGCAATAGACACGCGTGATTCTCCCCGCACGGAGGTAGGAGAGTTTGCTTCCCTATACGGACCATTTCGGCGTCGACGAGGCGACGACGCAGAAGATCTTCTCGTTCGCCCTCTCGCGCGGCGGATCCTTCTGCGACCTTTTCTTCGAGCACACGATTCTCAATCAGATCACGATGGAGGAAGGGATCGTCAAGCAGGGCGAGCTGATGATCGCGCACGGGATGGGGATCAGGGTCGTGAAGGGGGAAGGGACGGGGTACGCCTACACGGAAGATGCCACGTTCGAGAAGATGAAGAAAGCCGCCCTCACGGCGTCGGCGATCTCCGAGGGGAGAGCGGACGTCGGCCCTGTGGCGCTCGCGGGTGTACCCTTCGTGAACCGGTACCCGATCGGGGAACCGACGACGGGAACTCCCCTGAAAAGGAAGATCGCGTGGATCGAGGAGGCGGAGCGCGCGGCTCGCGAGTTCGATCCGCGCATCATCAAGGTGAGCGTCTCGATCGCGGACGATCTGAGCGCGGTGCAGATCGCAACCTCGGACGGGAGGCTCCTGCGCGACATGCGCCCCATGCTGCGATTCGTCGTGAACGTCGTCGCCGAAACGAACGGCAACCGCCAGGTCGGCACCTCGAGCGGCGGCGGAAGAATCGGGAACGAGTATTTTACGACCCGAATATCGCCGGCGCAGCATGGTCGCGAGGCGGCGCGCCAGGCGATCCTCCTCCTCGGAGCGGTCGACGCTCCCGCGGGGCCGATGGAGCTCATCCTCTCTCATGCCGAATCGGGCGTTCTCCTGCACGAAACGGTCGGGCACCCGCTCGAGGCCGATTTTATCCGGAAGGGCACATCGGCCTATACGAACCGCGTCGGTCACAAGGTCGCGAGCGACCTCGTGACCGTCATCGACAACGGCACGATCCCGAACGACCGCGGCTCGATCAATTTCGACGACGAGGGAACCGTCACGTCTTCCACCGTTCTCATCGAAAAGGGAATTCTGCGCGGCTTCATGCACGATCGCATCAGCGCGACGCTGTTCGGCGTGCCGCCGACGGGGAACGGACGCCGCGAATCGTACAAGCACCCTCCCGCTCCGCGCATGACGGTGACCTATCTCGCGAACGGCGAGAGCGATCCCGAGGAGATCCTCCGCTCGACGCATCGAGGCATTTTCTGCAAATCGTTCCGCGGCGGCGAAGTGGATATTTCAAACGGCGATTTCGTGTTCGTTCCAATAGAGGCGTACCTGGTCGAGAACGGCCGGATCGAGGCGCCGGTCAAGAACCTCACCATCATCGGAAACGGCCCCGACGTTCTCTCGAAGGTGACCATGGTCGGAAACGACCTCCAGATCTCGGATGGCCGCTGGACCTGCGGCAAGGGGCAGCACGTTCCCGTCGGCGTCGGCCTTCCGACGATCAAGATTTCGGAAATCACCGTGGGCGGGAGCGAGATCGGCTCTTGAGAAGGAAGGACGCGCCGTGACCACCGACGAGATGAAACAATTCGCCGAGCGCACCGTGCGCCGTGCCCTCGCGGCCGGAGCCGAGACCTCCGAGGCCACCGTGCTCGAAAGAATGGAGTTCTCGGTCGAAGTGCGCAAGGGCTCGATCGAGAAGCTCATCGAATCGGTCTCGAGCACGATCGACATCGAGCTCTCGATCGACCGGCGAAAGGCGCTCGTCTCGTCGAGCGATCTCTCCGAGGAAAGCGTGGCGGCGCTGATCGCCGAAGGGGTCGAGCTCGCCCGGATCATGGATCGCGACGAGTTCTTCTCCCTCCCTGACGCGGCGGAGCTCGGCGCGGCGGAGAGGGATCTCGAGCTCTTCGATCCCGAGGCCCAGGCGATCACGACGGAGCGGAAGATCGCTCTCGCCATCGAGCTCGAGCGGAACGCCCTGAGCCTGGACCGGAGAATCATCCCCGACGGAAGCTCGTTCTCGAACAGCGTGAAAACGATCTCGTTCGCGAACTCGCTCGGCTTCTGCGACACGTACCGGCGCACGTTCAATACGCTCGCCCTCTCCTGCGCCGTCGAGGATAAGCCAGAGAACGGCTTGAACATCGGAAAACGCCAATCCTCGTACTGGTATTCCACCGCGATCCGCGCGCGCGATCTCGAACGCATCGAAGAGATAGCATCCAGGGCCGTATCGCGCACGCTCCGCAAGATCGGGGCGCGGAAACCGAAAACATGCGAGGTGCCGGTCGTTTTCGATCCCGAAACGACCCGCGACTTCCTCGAGTCGATCGCCGGCGCCCTCAGCGGAGGGAGCATCTACCGGAAGTCTTCCTTTCTCGTCGATCGCATGGGAACGCGCATCGGTTCGCCCCTCGTCACCATCGTCGACGACGCTCTCATGTCGGGAAAGCTCGGATCCCGTCCCTTCGATTTTGAGGGAGTGCGATCAAGAAGAAACGTCCCCATCGAAGGCGGAATACTCAAAAGCTACCTTCTCAGCAGCTACCAGGGAAGAAAGCTTGGATTCAAGACGACGGGAAACGCGGGGGGAATCTCGAATCTCTATCTCGAGCCCGGCGCCTCGACGCCGCGGGAGATTCTCTCGAGCGTGAGTCAGGGGCTGTACCTCACCGCACTCTCGGGCCCGGGCGCGAACTGGATGACGGGGGATTTCTCGCAGGGCGCACAGGGGTTCTGGATCGAGAACGGCGAGCTGTCCTATCCGGTCGACGAGTTCACGATCGCGGGCTCGTTCCCCGCGATGCTGTCCGGAATCGTCATGGTCGGAAACGACATGGACTGGAGAAGCGCGATCGCCGCTCCCACCATAAAAATAGAGAGAATGACTCTGAGCGGTACTTGAGTCATTCTCTCGCAATCGCCCGTAATCTCGGCCGCGCACGCCGCACCCGGCGCGCCGGCGCACTCCCTACCGGTACAGATCCTTTATGGCGCCCCACGTCGTCTCGCGCATGGGAATCGTGAGGTCGTGCAAAAACGCGATGAAGCACCCGCCGCCGTCACGCTTGTGGTCGTGATCGGCGTCAGCGAACGCCCAGATGCGGACGCCGTAGCATCCGCGCCAGTCGATCTGGATCGTCTTCGTGTCCGAGTAGTGGCTCCCGGATGGCGTCGAGACGACGAGATCGCCCGCGTGGTACATGCTTTCCGTGACGGGCATCCCATTGACGGAAAGCGAGGGCACGCAGCCCGTAGGAACGACCTTGTTGAAGATCACGAGAACATCCGGATAGGTCGTCGGCTGATTCGAAAAACCGTCGATGATGAGAGAGAAGGTCGTGCCGCCGAAGACATACCCTTCGTCCCCATCGTACGTGGCCACGAAACCGGTGATGTGCGGCGCCTGGTAGATGCTCAGGTCGTCCTCGCTCGTGCCGGTTTCGAGCAGGATCTCACATCCCCCGTGACGCTAACTCTGCTGCTGCAGTTTTTTGGCGTTGCGGTAATAGATTTTTCTCCGTTTCATGGTTTGCTTCTTGATTCGCTCTCTCCGAGATAGTATCTCTGCTGACTTTCCATAATAGACATCCGCCGGGGTGATGTTGTCCCGCGATTCATGGTACCGTTCGTTGTGTAGTAGTCGACGAACGAGGCGATCTCGACCCCGAGCTCCTCCGGTGCGTAGTAGTTATCCAGGGTGACGATGCTCTTCATCGAGCGGGTTTCCTTTCGACTGAAAGCCAACTGTTCAAAGAGAGAGCATACTCATCTTCTATCTCACGCCAACACCCCGCCGCAATCAAGAACCCCACACGTTCGTATACATCAAGACTCCCTCTCCTCTAGTACTTTGTACTTGACTAGGCGAATCTATTTGTGGTAAAATAAGTTATCTAACTCCTCGGGGGGCGATAATCTCCTTGGAGTAGTGATAAATGGTTATCGTTGCTTCCTGTTTCAAAGGGCAACGGCTGCTTTTGACAGAGGGACCCCCTCAGCAACTTGATGCGAGTCAACATGAAGGGAAGGTTGTCACCATGAGGATTGCGACTGTTCTTGCTGCAATTCTGGTGCTTTTTGCTCCGGCGCTCTCCCTCGCCGGCAGTGTCATCATGAACGATAATGGATTCCTCTACGTGAGTGGAGGATTCCCTATCGGCGCCCCGGGAGATCAACTGGCGGGTGTCGGATTCGTGAGCTCCACGGTACCGCCACTCAGCGGCGACCTGACGCAGAACGAACTGACCTGGAGCTTCAGCGGCTTGGTTCTCGCCGATCAGTTCACCTTCGGCACAACGGTCTACACGAACTACACGGGCGGGACTATCAAGCTGTCCCTCGATCCGATGATGAACGGCGACTACGGCACCAACCCGCCGAATCCCACCTCACCGGCGACATTCGAGGATGGCGAGCAGTTCCTGATCGGAACGATCCTCACGACACGGATGTCGTACAACACGGTGAGACATAATGGCGTGGTGCAAGCGCTCGTGAATTTCACGAATGGCACCGCGTTCCCCAGTCTGCTGCAGCCGAACGGAAACATCGTCGAGTTCACCTTCGGACCCAACGATCCCAACATTCCGGGCGGTTATGTGCTCCAGGCAATCGGGAAGATCACGGCGCCTGCGCTGTGCACCGTTAAGGGAAACGTGAGCATAACGCCGGGCGGCGCTTCGGTTGTCGGCGCGACAGTGGATGTCGTCGACGGCGAGGGAATTATTCGCAGCATGCTCACCGATGCGAACGGCAACTACAACTTCTTCGATGTGGCGACGTCGAACATCGCGGTCAACCTGGTCGTCCCGCTGGGGTATTCCTCCGTGACACCCACAGTGGTCGATCTCACGTGCGCCCCGGGGGACATCGCCATCGTCGATTTCGTGTTGAAGCAGGTCCCGACGCAGGACATGCCTCGCAGCATCGGTTTCTGGAAACACCAGATCAATTGCGCGCTCAACGGCAAGCAGAAGGGCGTGCAGGTTCCTGCCGGCGAGCTCATGCTCCTGTTCGCGCAGATCCACGGCCGGTTCGATCAGTACTTCGAGGTATTCATACCGGTCGTGACGCTCGAGGATTTCAACGATGTGTTCACGGTGAAGAATGGCACGATGTTCGAGAAGGCGCGGATGCAGTACGCCGCGTTGCTTCTGAACGTCGTATCGAACAGGCTCGCCACGTGGCAGTTCATCAGCGCCGACAAGGCAACGGTGAGCCAGGCGATCACGTTTGTCGGGAATATGATGGCCGATGGCGACCTTTCGAATGACGAACTGGCAAAGAATGTCGCGGAGCAGATCGTCAACAGCCAGCAGGTCGCCGCCGGCGTGATTCCGCTCAACATTCAGCAGATCGCCTACACGTCGCGGAAACCCGGTGCGAACGACGGTGCGCCGTCGACACTGCGCAACGTCGGCAACTACCCGAACCCGTTCAACCCGGCAACCAGCATCACGTACGAACTGGATCAAAAAGTGCCGGTGAGCCTGGTGATTTATAACGTTCTCGGACAGAATATGAGAGAGCTCATCCGCGGTGAGATGCAGACGGGCCTCAACACCGTGGCTTGGGATGGTAAGGACAATGCCGGACGCCGGCTCAACTCAGGGGTGTACTTCTACCGCCTGACGGCCGGGAATGAAATTGTGACACGCCGAATCGTCATGATCCGATAAGTTGCTGTTTGCTGTCGGGTGCTCGAGCGACGTGCTTACGCGTTCGAGCGCCCGACGGTCGGAGAGAGGCGATATGGCGGTCCGCGAGATAATTGTGAGAGATTGAATGTCCGGTGTGTAACGCTTTCCAAAGGGGGCACCTATGCGGACAATGCTCGTTGTATTATGTATGGGATTCGTGTTCTTGCCACTGGCGATTGGAGCTCAAGAACAGGAACAGATCTCGAAATACGGCTACAGCTATTTCACCCCTCCCGAGAACGTTGGAACGGTGACGACGGTTGTCGGGAAGCTGGAGCCGCCCATCGGATTCACCTATCCTTTCACGGTGAACTTCAACGCGTACGAGTACACGTTCTATCTCCAGACGACGATCATCGCTATCGTGCCGGGGCCGTTCAGCGTTGACTACTATTACTCGGATGCGGAGATAGTCATCTACGAGGACCCGGCGAAGAACGCCAATTACGGGATCAATCCCCCGAACGCGACGTCACCATCGACCTTCCGGAACGGAACGATCGCGCTGCGCGGCATGCTCAGCAACATCGTGCGGTCTGACGATCCATTCGGTTTCTTCGACCCGACGCTTATTGGCGATTGCACTTTCACCGACGGCACGAAGTTCTACGAGCTCACACAAGGACCGGGGTGGACGATGCACGGAGGGCTGATTCTGAACGATCCGACCACTCCATCCGGGTACAAGCACGCGTGGGTCATGAAGACATTCTTCACGGGCCCGGTGTCGACGCAGAGATCGACGTGGAGCGGTATCAAAGCCCTGTATGAGATCGAGTAAGCATCGGAGTCGATAGGTTCGCTCCAGTGCCGGGTGAGAGAGATCGGTTCCACCGGAGCAAAGACACGCAAGGCATCGGGGCAGAAGCGGCAATTCTTGCGTAGCCGTTTTGCTGTTCCGAATACGAAGGTTGCGCGCTCATGAGGCGATGGTGCCGAACGGGAAACCTCTCAGGAGATCAGATCGCCGCTCCCACCATAAAAATAGTGAGAATGACTCTGAGCGGCACCTGAGTCATTCTCTCGCAATCGCTCGCATATCGGCCCCGCGCGCCGCGCCCGGCGTCACGGGGCAAAATCCCTACCGGTACAGATCCTTTATGGCGCCCCACGTCGTCTCGCGCACGGGAATCGTGAGGTCGTGCGAAAAGGCGGTGAAGCATTCGCCGCCGTCGCGCTCGTGGTCGTGATCGGCGTCGGCGAACGCCCAGATACGGACGCCGTAGCATCCGCGCCAGTCGATCAAAACCGTCTTCGTATCCGAGTAGTTGTTTCCGTCCGGCGTCGGTGTCGAGACGACGAGGTCGCCCGCGTGGTACATGTCTCCCGTGACCGGCATCCCGTCGACGGAAAGTGAGGGGACGCAGCCCGTGGGAACGACTCCGTCGAAGATCACGAGAACATCCGAATAGGTCGTCGGCTGATTCGAAAAACCGTCGATTATGAGAGAGAAGGTCGTTCCGCCGAAGAAGTATCCCTCGTCCCCGTTGTACGTAGCGACGAAGCCGGTGATGTGCGGCGCCTGGTAAATGCTCAGGTCGACCTTGTTCGTGGCGGTCTCGAGCAGCACCCATCCCCCCCGGTCGTACAAGGGATCGTAGAGAGGATCACCAGGTCCTACAGTGTAGTATTCGGCCGGATCATAGTGATAGGTGCACGGAGCGTCGGGATAAACGACGAGACACGGATCCGGATTCGCCAAAAGCCCGCTGCTCGAGGCGAGAAGAACAACCAAGCCGGCAAGAATGCCGATTCGCAATGCTCTCATTGCATTCCCCTCCTTGATAATAGGTTACGAGGACTTGCCCTCCGATTGATATGTAAGAATAATTCTGAGTCCTTGCAATGCTGTACCATAAAGCCTGGAAATAGTCTATGAATATCTACCGTTCCAACCCCCCGCCGCGCTATCATGAGACCGCTCGTTGACGGGAGAATGCCATGAGAAACTCACTCATCTCAATCCTGGCGGCGTTGATGCTCGCCGCATCTCCCCCCGCCGCTGCCGCAATGGACGGAGAAGCCGGGGCGCTTCTCGCAAGACACCTCGAGGCGCTCGGCGGAGCCCAGGCGGTCGGCGCGATCATATCCCTCGTTTCGTCCGCGGAAATCGAGATCATGGGGACCGGACTCAAAGGCACCGTGCAGTCCTGGAGTCTCCGGCCGTGCCTTTCGTACAGCGAGATAGCGCTCGGGTTCTTCAAGATCCGGCAGGGATACGACGGCGAGCGCATCTGGATGATCGATCCGAACGGCAAGCTTCAGATCAAGCGCGATCGCTCGTCGCTCGAGTACGAGAAGACGATGTGCCTTCTTGAAAGCTGGGACTACCTCTTCGAGGGAACCGGCTTCGTGTTCGAAGCGGCCGGAAGGGACACGGCGAACGGCTCTCCGTGCGAAGTTCTCGCGCTCAGGGTCGACGGGGGCGCGAGCGCCCGGCTCTTCCTTGACGATTCGACGTTTCTCCTCGAGCGCACGGAGATCAGGGCACCCGAGGGAAGCACCGTTCAAACGTACGGGGATTACCGCCGCGTGAGGGGAGTCATGTTCCCGTTCCTCGTGAAAACGGAGATGCCGGCGCTCGCCCAGCGGATCGAGATGCGGTACCGCTCGATCGCGGCGAACGAGGGCGTGGACCCCGTGATATTCCTGCCGCCGGCGGCGGACGTGAAAGACTACCGGTTCACGCGCGGCGGCCCGGCGGAAGAGCTCCCCTTCGAGTATCGATCCCGGCACATCTACCTTCCCGCGCGCATCGCCGGCCGCGACGGGGAACTGTATTTTCTCCTCGACTCGGGCGCGAGCATGACCGTCATCGACTCGGTCGTAGCCGCCGGGATGGGGCTTCCCATCGGCGGCACGATTCCGGGAGCGGGCGCCGGCGGGATGGCCGATTTTCACATGACGCGCGTGCCGGGGCTCGTGATCGGGGGAATCGAGCTCTCGGAGCAGACCGCCATCACGTTCCCGGTCTCGAGGCTCCTGAGAAGGTTCGACGAGATCGAGATCGGCGGCGTGCTCGGCTATGATTTCCTGAGCCGTTTCGTCACGCGGATAGACTTCGCGCGCTCGATCATCACCTTCGCCGAACCCGATTCCTTCTCGCCGCGCGGCGGCGAACGAATCGTCGAGGCCCCTCTCGTTCATAACATATTCACGCTCCCCGCCTCCCTCGACACGACAAAGGCCTCCTTCTACCTCGATACGGGCGCGAACAGCTCGATTCTCCACGCGAGCTTCGCCGCGAGGACCGGGATCGCCGGCGGCCGGCGGACGCTCCCCATGGCGATCCGTGGCGCCGGCGGCGACGAAACGGCTTCCCTGTGCAGGTTCGATTCCTTGGGGCTCGGGGGATTTACGATCGCGAGGCCCGTTCTCGCGATCACGCGGAGCATGAAGGGGATCGGCGTTCTCGAGAACGTGGACGGAATCGTCGGAAACGACATCCTCGAGCGTTTCACGGTGACGCTCGATTACGAAAATCAGCGCGTGCTCCTCGAGAAAAACGCGCGCTTCGAAGAGGCGTTCTACCCGGATCGATCGGGTCTCCAGCTGGCACGGAAGGAGAACGGGAGCGTCGTCGTCGTTTCGGCGCTGCCCAATTCGCCGGCCACGAGGGCCGGTTTCAGGCCCGGGGACATCATCGTCGAGATCGCGGACGTGCGCGCGGGCCGGTTCAAGAGCATCCGCGAGATCATGGCGCTTTTCGAAGCGACGGAAGGCACGAACTATCAGATCGAGATCTCGCGAGGCGGCAAGCGATCGAAGCTGTCGCTGACGCTCGAAGCGTACATCTAGGAAAGGAGGCGCCGTTGAGCGCACGGGTGAAATTCCTCGGCGGGGCGAGAACGGTCACGGGCTCCATGCACATGGTCGAGCTCGGCCGCTCGAAGCTCCTCATCGATTGCGGGCTGTTCCAGGGAAGACGGGACGAATCGTTCGAAAAAAACTCCCGCTTCCCCTTCGATCCGCGCGAGCTTGGCGCATGCATCCTTTCCCACGCGCATATCGACCACAGCGGCAATATCCCGAGCCTCGTGAAACGCGGCTTTCGAGGGAGAATCTACGCGACCGAGGCGACCCGCGACCTCTGCGAGGCGATGCTTCCCGACAGCGGGCATATCCAGGAAGAGGACATCAGATTCGTCAACAAGATCCAGCGCGAGAAGCGGCTCCCGCCCCGCTCCCCGCTCTATACGCGCAGAGACGCCGAGGCGGCGCTCAGGCGCTTCCGCGGCTACCGGTACCACGTGCCGATCGAGGTCGCGGACGGCGTATCGGTGACCTTCTATGACGCCGGCCACGTGCTCGGATCGGCGACGCCGCTCATCGAGATGCGGGAGAACGGCACCACGACGCGGCTCGCATACGCCGTCGATCTCGGCAGGAAGCACATGCCCATCCTCAGGGATCCCGAAACGCCGCCTGACGTCGATTACCTGATCGTCGAGAGCACGTACGGCGGCCGGAGTCATGCGTCGATGGAGGAAGCCGCGGAAACGCTCGCAAGAACGGTCCGCACGACCGTCGAGCGCAAGGGGAAGATCATCATTCCCTCGTTCGCGCTCGAACGAACGCAGGAGATCGTCTACTTCCTGAGCATGCTCATCAGGGAAAACCGCATCCCGGAGATCCCCATATACGTCGACAGCCCCCTCGCGGTCAATATCACCGAAGTTTTCAGACGGCATGAGGAGTGCTTCGACGAGGAGATGCTCCGGCGCATCCGCGCCAACGACGATCCGTTCGGCACGAAGCGGATCAGGTACGTCACCGACGTCGTCGACTCGAAGAAGCTCAACGGAGACCCGAGGTCCATGATCATCATCTCGGCGTCGGGGATGTGCGAAGGGGGGCGCATACTCCACCATCTTCGGAACAACATCCAGAATCCGGCCAACACGATCCTCATCGTCGGTTACGCCGCGAAGAACACCCTCGGAAGGAGGATCGTCGAGCGCGAGCCAAGAGTGAGGATCTTCGGGGAGGAGCACGCGCTCAGGGCGGAGGTCGTCGTCATGAACGCCTTCAGCGCGCACGCGGATCAGCAGGATCTGATCGATTACATCGCACCGCTCAAGGGCCGTCTGAAAAAGATCTTCATCGTTCACGGGGAGGAAGACCAGTCCGAGAAGCTGTCCGCTCATCTCGCCGCGCGAGGCTTTCCCGTGCATGTCCCGTTTCCGGAGGAGGAGTTTGAGCTCGCCTGACGTCTGGAACGTCTCTCCCGCGGAAGGGATCGAGATACAGAAGAGACTCCGCCCGCTCGTGAGGCGCTCGTGGGACGGACGCGCGATAGAGCTCGTCGCGGGAGCCGACGTGCATTTCCCCTCGAAGGGCACGGCGCGGGGGGCTCTCGTCATCCTCGCATACCCCGGTTTCGAGATCGTCGATTCGAGCGTTTTCGAGGGGCCCTGCGCCTTTCCGTACGTCCCCGGTCTCCTGTCGTTCAGGGAAATCCCGCCTCTGCTCGAGGCGTGGCGGACTCTCCGGCGGACGCCCGACTGCATTCTCTGCGACGGCCAGGGGATCGCGCATCCCCGCGGGCTCGGGCTGGCGAGCCATCTCGGGCTCGTTCTCGGGATTCCCACGATCGGCTGCGCCAAATCCCCCCTCTTCGGCCGGTACGAGGAGCCGGGGCCGAGCCGCGGCGACGAAGCTCCCCTCACGGATCCGAAGGGAAGGACGATCGGCTCGGTGGTGAGAACACGCGACCGGACGAAACCGCTCTATGTGTCGGTCGGACACCTCGTGAGCCTGAGAAAAGCCGTTTCGATCGTCCTCTCATGCACCGGGCGTTTCAGAATTCCCGAGCCACTGAGGGCGGCGCACCACCTTGCAGGCACGGGCCGCATTTGATATGAGCCGACACTTATCAACACATAGGTGCTTTACCCTATTATCTTGGGAACGCCTGATCTATCCACGGGTAACGCTATACATAGCAATTAGTTATTAGGTTGAAAAATTCATTAAAAAATGGAAGAATTATTATTGACTAAAAATAATTTCATGTTATATTAATGCAGGTCTCAGAAAAAAAGAGACCGGGAGAGACAAAAACGGGTTCCCGTCAGGACTAGCAGCACAGCACCTTGGCCACAACTACAAGACGGGAACCCCGAATTTTTTCTTCAGATCCTCCTCAGCACTTCCGCAATGATACCGTCTATATCCTCCGCCGCTCCGATAAGGCGCGCGCGTATTCTCCCCTGTCTGTCGACGACGAAGGTCGTCGGCGTTCCCGGAATCTGCAGAACTTCGCGCGCGAGACGGCGGTCGTCGAGCAGGATCGGAAAGGTCGTCTTCTTCTCCTTCACGACGTCGCGCATCTTGGCGAGCAGGCCCTTGACCTCGAGACCGAGAAACCTGAAGCCGAGCTCCTTTTCCCGCTGGGCGAGGCGCTCGAGTTGCGGAAACTCCGCAACGCAGGGCATTCAGGTGGGGCTCAGAGCATAGAGCACGATCTTCGTGCCCTTGAGCTTCGAGAAATCGTAGGACTTCCCGTCGAGATCGACGAATACCCCTTCCGGCATCGGGCCCTCATCGCCGATCCGCCGCGCCATGATCGTCTCGTCGAGATCATTCGCGCCGGGATTGACGAGCGCGTACAAGCTGTCGAGTTTCATCGTGGCTCTCGCGCCCGGCATACGCGCGGCGCACGCGACGTACGCGTCGATGGCCTCCGTGCGCTTTCCTTCCTCCCAGAGTATCTTCCCCATGATCATATCCGCCTCGGGATTGCCGGCCGCCATCGCGAGATACCGCTTCGCCTCGTCCCTCTTCCCCCGTTCCTCGAGCGCGGCGCCCGCCATGGCGATCGCCTGCGCCTTCTCGTACCGCCCGGTCGATAAATCGGCCGATCTGAGGAAGCATTTCACGGGGAGATCCTGATCGGCCTTCGGATCCATGAGATAATATCCCATGATGAGAAAGAGCCGCGGGGAGCGCTCGGTCAGAAAGAGAGAGTCGGCGAACGCCGCCGCCGCTGACTTGTCCTTTTCCATGAGATAGATGAAGTTGCCGAGAAGCAGCTCGCCTCGCGCGAGAAACTCCGTCTCCTTGGCGAGCGCTTCGGCAAGGCGCGCCGCCATCCCCGCCTCATCCTTCATCTCCGCCCCGAGCGTCTCGAGCATACGGTTGTAGGCGATAAACCGGTAGGGGTGCTCCGGGTGGTTGTCTATGAAGATCGAGAGACGCTCGACCCGTGTCGAGGGGTCCTTCACGGCGGAAGCCGTTTCGAGCTCCTCGAGGATGAAGAGCGCGGAAGTCCCCTCGCGCCTCGCGCAGCCTCCCGCGAGAAGCGCGAAGACGGCAAGCGCGATCACGAGCTGCCTGACCGATCGATCCATGGATCCTCCTTTCAAATTCCCGCGCGCTTGCGCGCGATCGATTCCCGCAGGAGGGAGACGATTTCGTCCGCGCGCGCCTGCCAACTCCGCTTCCGCGCGAACTCTATGAGCTTCTCCTGGTTCGCGCCCGAGGCGAGCGCGAGCCGGATCCCTTCGATGAACTCGGGGCGCGACCCGGCGAGGTGAATCATTCCCCGGAGAGGCTCGAGATCCTCGGAATGCTTCATCGTGACGATCGGCCGGCCGCACGCGGCGTATTCGTAGAGCTTGTTCGGATCGGCGGATCGCATGAGATCGTTCATCTTGAGCGGAATGACGCAGACGTCCATCGCCGCGATGTAGCTCCCGAGCTTCTCGTAGGGCTTCACCCCGAGATGGAACACGTTGCCGCGGCGCGACGCGACCGCGGCGAGCTCCGCGGCCTGCGCGCCGAACACGGGGCCCACCATGACGATCGAGCAGCGCGGAAAGAATTCGGCTATAGAATCGAGCAGCTCGAAATCGAACCACTGGGCCACGGCCCCCGAATATCCGATGATGGGGCGGGCAAGCCCCCTCATGTCGTCCGGAACGCCCGATTCGGCGGCCGAGCGGAACAGCTCGTAGTCGACGCCGTTCCCCACGATACGCACGTCCCTCACTCCGGCCTCGCCGAGAATCTCGGCGAGCCTCGTGCTGACCGCGATCACGAGATCCGCCGACCGCGCGAGGCCGAGGAAGTACTTCCGCGCCCACGGCGGCGTATCGGGAAACGCGAGATGATCGTCGTTGCAGTCGTAGAGGAGAAGCGTACGCGAGAGAAACGGAAGGATCGCCGCGTAGTAGATATTGGATACGTAGAAGACACGGTTGCGTCCCGAGAAGCCGGTCGCGAGAAAGATCGCGGCGAGCCACAGGAGGATGACGGCATTCCAGGCGAAACGGACGGGGGGCAGGGACAGCAGGGCGCGAAGCCATGTCTGGGGCACGTTCTTGAATATCGGAACGCACACGTGGACGACGCGGCCGTCGCGCATGGGCCGAAAATTATTCGGCTTCCCCTTCACGACGCTCGAGAGAAAGAGTATCTCGCAGTCGGCCGGAAAGCGCGAGAGCACCTGCTGCTTGCGCGTCCTCACGTAACGCCACTGGATCTCCGAGAAACAGACGACCTTCATGCGCGGCGCTCCAGGAAATCGCTGACGCTCGAAACGACGTATTCCTTCTCCGCGGTCCCGAGCTCGGGGTACACGGGAAGAGCAAGCGTTTCGCGCGCCGCCCGCTCGGATTCGGGGAAATCCCCCGTCTTCCCGCCGAGGAAGGCGAAGCATTTCTGGAGATGGAGCGGGACGGGATAGTACACGTCGCAGCCGACGCCTCGATCGCGGAGGTGCTCCCGCAACGCGTCACGCTCCTTCACCCGGATCACGTACTGGTTGTACACACTCTCGTTGTGGGGCTCCACGTAAGGGATCGTCACGCCCGCCGCTTTCGAGAGCTCGCGGTCGTAGTACGCCGCGTTGCATCTGCGCCCCTCGTGCCACTCGTCGACGTGCTTCAACTTCACGAGGAGAACGGCGGCCTGCAGGGCGTCGAGGCGACTGTTGATTCCGACGACGTCGTGATAGTATTTCTCGCGTCCTCCGTGGACCCTGAGGATCCGCGCCGTATCCGCGAACGACGGATCGTCGGTCACGATCATTCCCCCGTCGCCGAAGCCGCCGAGATTCTTCGAGGGGAAGAAGGAAAGGCAGCCTGCCGCGCCGAGCGAGCCCGCTCGCTTGCCCTTGTACCGCGCGCCGATCGATTGGCACGCGTCCTCGATGACCGGAATCCCCGAGCGACCGGCCGCTTCCGAGATCGCGTCCATCTCGGCGATCTGGCCGTAGAGATGCACGACGAGGATCGCCTTAGTTTTGCGCGTGACGAGCTTCGATGCGCGGCCCGGATCGACGTTGTATGTCCGGGGATCGATATCGGCGAACACGGGCCTCGCGCCGAGGCGCGTGATGGAGCTCGCCGTCGAGAAGAAGGTGTACGGCGTCGTGATGATCTCGTCCCCCTCCTTCACGCCGAGCGCCATGAGGGAGAGCAGAATCGCGTCCGTGCCCGACGCGACGCCGACGGCGTGCTTCACCCCGCAGTAACGGGCGATTTCCGCCTCGAGCTCCTCGACCTTCTTCCCGAGAATGAACTGCTGCGTCGAGAGAACTTCGTCGATCGCCGCCCTGATCTCATCCCTGATGCCCTCGTACTGGGGAACGAGATCCAGCAGCTTGACGGTCATCGGGTGCGCATTTGACGCCATATCCCTTCCTCAAGCCTTTCTCATCGTCGCGAGTCTCCGGTAGAGCTCGACGAGCGGGACGTCCCCCGACTCTACGGCCACCGTGTCCGGCACGACGGTGATCTTCTCCTCGCCGACACCGAGGTCCACGAGTCTGTCGCGGGACTCCTCGGTCGCGACGATGATCGCGTCGACGTCGCGAAGCGCCGTGCGCTCGTACCTCGCCCAGCGGCCATACTCGTAGATCGTCGCTTTCTCCAGGCGATTCGTATGCCGGATCTGGAGCCCCGCCGGATAGTTTTCGTGGAGATCCGCGACGACGGGGAGCCCCATCCGCTTTCCCGCGAAAATGGCTTCCTTGAGAAGGGGAAGATCGTTCACGTGAAGAACGTCGATGCTGTGCTCGCGCACGAAGCGTTCGATCGCCTTCGTCCAGATCGGATCCCGGTAGGTGAAATTGAATGTGTATCGGTGCCGGATCTCCCGAAGCCTCCCCATCCTGACGCCTCTCACCACCTGCAATGCGTTCATCGCCTCCTCGCGCGCCTCGCCCAACTTCCCCTCGATGAGGAAATATACTTTATGCCCGGCCGTCATCAGGATGCGCGCTTCGTTCTGCACGCGCACGTTGGGCGGCGGGATCTTCCACTTCATCATCATGCCGATTCTCATGCGGAACTCCCCGTAATTTCAGCCGAGTATAGTCTTCGGCGGCCCGCCGGTAAAGGGTAAGTTGCCCGCATGCGGCGACATTCTCCGAGAAATGTGTTTCGCCGGGGCGGGCGGACTGTTATATCTCTTGGCATGATAGCTGAAATCAAAAAAATCGTTCACGGAGGTTACGGCCTCGCCTTCATCGAGGGCAAGACCGCTTTCATACCGTACACGGCGCCCGGGGACACGGTCGAGTTCACCGCCGTGCGCGAGAATAAAAACCTGATCTTCGGCCGCCTCCAGCGCGTCGTCGAGCCCTCTCCCCTGCGGCGCGAGGCCGAATGCCCCGTTTTCGGCCTGTGCGGCGGCTGTCACCTGCAGCACCTCGGCTACGAGGACGAGATAAAGGTCAAGCGCGAGAGCATCCTCGAGGACCTCGAACGCATCGGGAAAACCAAGACCGAGTTCAAACGCGTCATTCCCTGTCCCGAGCGCTACGGGTACCGGAACCACGCCATTTTCAAGGTCGACGCCGAGAGGCGCCCGGGATTCCTTATGCGGGAATCGGACACCCTCGTTCCCTTCCCGCCGCAAGGGTGCCTGCTGCTCCCGGAGGAAATGAGAAAGGCGATCGCCGAGATCCCGCCCGAATCGTTCGAGCCGCTCACCGAGGTCCGCGTGCGAATGGACCGGTTCGGAGCGATTCATTTCTGGGGGCTTCTCGACCGCGTGGGACCTCCCGAGGTCCTCATGGAGGCGGGCGGCCTCATGTTCCCCGTGAACCACGACTCCTTTTTCCAGGTCAACCGTTTCCTCGCCACGGATCTCGTCGAGCTCGTCGTTTCGCTTCCCGGCGCCGTGCGCCGCAAGCTTCTCGATCTTTACTGCGGCGCGGGATTCTTCACCCTTCCGCTCGCGAAGATGGCGATCGAGGCGTTCGGCATCGAGCAGGATCAGGGCGCGGCGCGGAACGCGATAGCGGCCGCCCGGCTCAATTCGATCGCGAACGCGAAGTTTCGGCGCGGCAACGCGGAGAAGGAGATCGGGAGACTTGGCGGATACGACCTCATCATGGTGGATCCGCCGCGTTTGGGGCTTCCGAGGGCGGTGCTCAAGGGAATCATCCGAATCAAACCGCAGGAGCTCATCTTCGTTTCGTGCGATCCGCCGACCTTCGCGCGGGACGCGAAGGCGCTCATCGAGGCGGGCTACATTCTCTACGAGATCAACCTCGTCGACCTCTTCCCCGCGACGTACCACGCGGAGATCGTCGCGGTCTTCAGGAGAGGCTGATATTTTCCGGCTCGGCCGCGCGGCGCTTCGATCCGGCTTCCGATCCCGAAGCCTTCAGTCAAGTATCGAGGAGCGGGTTCTCGATCTTCACGTTGAGCCGTTCCTTGTCGTAGAGCTTGTCGACGTCGACGAGGCGCGGGGATTTACGCACTTCCCTGAGCGGAACGACGACGAGCTTCGATTTCTGCACCGCCACCATGTGTCCGAATTTCCCTTCCTTGACGAGCGCCACGGCGCTGTGGCCGAATCTCCGCCCGATCTGGCGATCGCGCTGCGTCGGGGGCGCACCCCTCTGGAGGTACGCGAGCGCCGTGTAGCGCGTGTGCTTGAACTCATGCTCGAGAAGGCTCTTGAGGTAATCCCCCACCCCGCCGAGACTGTAATGCCCGAACTCGTCGAGCTTGCTGTCGCGCCGCACCGCTTCCTCGCCCTCGATGTGGGCACCCTCGGCGACGACGATGATCTTGTACCGGTGCTCGAAGCCCAATTTCAGATCATCGGTTTCCTTCTGCCTCTCCTTGAGCACCGATATGAGCTTCTGGATGGAGAAGGTAAACTCCGGAATCAGGATGACGTCCGCGAACGCGGATTCCCCGCCCCGGAGAGCGAGCCATCCGGCGTGCCGTCCCATGACTTCCAGGAAAAATATCGTTTCGTGCGATTCCGCCGTGTGCGCCACCCGCTCCGCGCTCTCGCAGATGACGTTGAGGGCCGTATCGTAGCCGAGCGTGTATTCGGTGCC
>JBAZPL010000024.1:0-19708 GCA_041648155.1 Candidatus Krumholzibacteriia bacterium | reverse complement strand
GGGGACGTGCCGAAAGGGGAAGAGCATTTCCACAGCCGGATACGGTTTCACCGGCTCGGCGACGATCCCGCGCGCGACCCGATCGTCTTCGGCGAGGGACGCGACATGCAGGACTGGCTCACGTGCGAGCTGTCCGATGATGGACGCTTCCTCGTCGTCCACGCGTCGCAAACGGCGCGGAAGACCGCCCTTTTCGTGAAGGACCTGCGCGGGAAGGACGGAGGGTTCATCGACGTCTCGGGAGATAATGACGCGCATTTCTTCGGCTCCGTGCACGACGGTTTTCTCTATATACAGACCGACCACGGCGCCCCGAACTACCGCCTCTTCAAGGTGAGCGCGGCGAACCCATCGCGCGGGGACTGGAAGGAAATAATCCCCGAAGGGAGATTCAAGCTCGAACAGGCCGCATTCGCCGGAGGCAGGATCTTCGCCTCCTATCTCGAGAACGCCTCGAGCCGTCTCTACGAATACGACCCCGACGGGAAACTCCTCCGGGAGATAGAGCTGCCCGGTATCGGAACGGTTTATGGCATCGGGGGCGAATGGCGCGGGAGCGAGTGCTTCTTCGGTTTCACGTCGTTCTTCGTGCCGCAGAACGTGTACCGCCGCGACGTCGGAAACGATCGAATCGAAATCTACGATCGCGTCATTTCACCGGTGGACGCCTCACGGTACAAGGTCGAACAGGTGTGGTGTCGGTCGAAGGACGGAACGTCCGTGCCGATGTTCGTCATCCGCGGAAAGGACGCCGTTCTCGACGGCTCCAATCCGGCGATGCTCTACGGCTACGGCGGCTTCGACATCCCCCTGACGCCGGGCTTCTCGAAAACCATCATTCCCTGGCTCGAGACGGGCGGAATCTACGCGATCGCCAATCTCCGGGGAGGCGGCGAATTCGGCGAGGAATGGCATCGCGCGGGAATGCTCGAGAAGAAACAGAACGTCTTCGACGATTTTTTCGCCGCCGCCGAATGGCTCTTCGCCGAAAAGTACACGTCGCCGGCGAGGCTCGCGATCTTCGGAGGGTCGAACGGCGGCCTCCTCGTCGGCGCGGTCGTCACGCAGCGCCCCGATATCTGTGCCGCGGCCGTCTGCGCCGTGCCCGTCCTCGACATGATGCGCTACCATTTGTTCTCGGTCGGCCGCTACTGGATCACCGAGTACGGCGATCCGGGCAAAGCGAAGGAGTTCGAGTTTCTCATCAAGTATTCGCCGTACCACAACGTCAAGGACGGCGTGCGCTACCCGGCGATTCTTCTCACGACGGCCGAAAGCGACTCGCGCGTCGATCCCGCCCACGCGATGAAAATGACGGCCCGGCTGCAGGCGGCGACGGGTTCGGAGAACCCGGTGCTCCTGCGCTTCGAGACAAAGGCCGGGCACGGGATCGGCGCCCCGATCCAGAAGGTCGTCGACGAATACGCCGACTATCTCTCGTTTATCGCGTGGCGGCTAGGGATGGACATGAAGTAGGGCGGGCAGCGTGCCGGCTCGAGCCTGCTACGCGGGTCCTGACGCCGATTGCACCCCGCACGTGCTCGCTCGCAAAGCTCGCTGCGCTGCGTGCGGGGACCCCATCGGCGTCACCCGCTACATGTGCTCGGACGGGGGCCCCATCGCCTTGCGCCGGCGATACTTGAAAGCCATCGCGCGCAGAGAACCGTCAGGACAATCGAGCGGTCACCACCCTCGCCCTGCCCGCCGCAATAAACCTCTTGACATAGTGTCATATTGCCACTACAATCTGTAACGATATGACACCCTACTATCGCAGAGATATCTCATCGGCAGTGAAAGACGCCCTCGCCGATATGCCGGTTGTCGTCCTGACGGGGATGCGCCAGACCGGGAAGAGCACGTTTCTCCAGAAGGAGCCGGGGCTCAGACGGCGCCGTTACATCAGCCTCGACGACTTTGCGCAGTTGGCCGCTGCCAGGGAGGATCCCGATGGATTCGTGGCGACGGACGAGCCGGTTACGATCGACGAGGCGCAGAAATGTCCCGAGATACTCGGGGCCATCAAGCGCAACGTGGACCGTGATCGAACCCCGGGGCGATTTCTGCTGTCCGGGTCGGCGAACTTCTCCATGCTCCGGGGGATTTCAGAATCGCTCGCGGGACGCGCGGTGTACTTTGTCCTGCACCCGTTCACTCGGCGTGAAATGTCCGGTGCCACGAGGCGCCGGCCGTTCCTGAAGACCTTCTTCGATTCTCCCCGCATCCCACCAAGGCTCGAGACCAGTGCGCCGATCAAACCGGACGAGATCCTCTCGGGCGGAATGCCGTCCGTTTGCCTCGGCGAGGTGAAGAACCGGGCCTTATGGTTTCGCGGTTATGAGCAAACGTATCTGGAACGAGACATACGGGAGTTGAGCCAAATCGGCGATATCATCTCATTTCGCAATCTCATGGGTCTCGCGGCACTTCGAACGGGACAGCTGCTGAGTCCGAGCCAACTCGGCAGGGACGCGAAGCTCAACGCCGCGACCACGTCGAGGTACCTGTCGCTGCTCGAAATTTCCTATGTGGCATATCGCCTGAGCCCTTACTTGCGAAACCGGGCATCGAGGCTCATCAAAACGCCCAAGTTGTATCTGGGCGACGCCGGGCTGGCGTGCCACCTGGCGGGCGTTGGCACCTCCGGAGCCGTACTGCCGGAGCCCTTCAAGGGCGGTGTGTTCGAAACATACGTCGCGCAGAACTTGATGGGGATCCTGGGCGCTCGGTGGCCTGAAGCACGACTTCATTTCTGGAACGTGCAGGGCCGGCATGAGGTCGATTTCGTCATTGAAACCGGCCGCTCATGCATCGCGATCGAGTCGAAATCGGGAACACGATGGACGGACCGCAATCTCGCCGGTCTCAATGCGTTCATTTCCGCCACTCCGCACTGCAAGGCGGCGATACTCGCCTACAACGGCACCGAGGCCGTTTCTCTGGGACGAAAGCTGTGGGCGCTGCCGCTGGGTATGGTTCTATCGTGACCTTCCCTTACTGAGCTCCTCCGCACAAAGGGTCATGTGCAGGGCGTCTTTCTAACCGGCGGGTCGATGCCCGACGCGCTTATGCCATGCTATAGATTTTGCCACGGTCTTGTCGGTGACCCCGAGCCTCTTGGCGATAGCCAAGCTGCTCATGCCAACTTGTTGAAGTTGAAGTGCCTTAGGCGCGATTTTCTCATAGATGGGCGGGGCGCCCGTATCCAGAATCGCCGCCTCAATCGGGATCTCCGCAAAGGTTCGAATTCTTTGCGAGCGTGTCCACCACTTCAAAGAGTTCGAACCGCATACAGGACAGCAAAGACCTCGATCCCGAAGACCTCGCGGAACACGCCTTGATTCCAGGAATGAACGAGCCCCGACGCCTGCCGGCATCGGGGCTCGCCCTTTCAGCTAGACGAGCGGTCTCACGAACACCAGTAGCCGCGGTTCAACTGCTGGAGCGTGATTTTCTTGCACTGACTCGGGCCGGGCTTCGTCGTATTCCCGCACGTGAGGCAGATCCAATAGTTGCCCGCGCCGTCTCGGTAGATATCATAGCACGGTCCGGCCGCGAAGTACGCCCAGCAGCCCTCAAGCGTGTACGCGGCTGGTGCGAGCGCCGCTGCTGCCTCGCCGTGTTTCGCCGACGCGCTACCGCCCGTGCTCGCCGCTCCCATTGCGAACGCGACGATGAGCAGCACGCCGAGTGCGCACAAAAGGAACGCGATCATGCGCTTTGCCATAAGACCCTCCTTTCTTCTTCATGGATTGAATGCGAATGAGAGCATACGACTTCGCCGGTGCCGATGCAAGGGGAATCATCGGCTCGTACGGAGGTGCGGCTCGGATGGGCGAGCCGGATCGTGTGGATCGCACGGGTCACAAGAATAGGCGGATCGGCTGTGCTGTTCGAACGATCAATCCCCGATGCCGTCGAAGTGGCGGTCCTTGCAGGCATCGCAGCGCGAGCAGAGAGCGATTCACTCTATGACTTCGAGCTTCCGTGTCTGCCGGACGTTCTCTGCTTTCAAAACACACCGGCATATCCCGTTGGGAAGCTTGGATACCTCAAGCTGAACTCTATGGGTTCCTGCCTTCCTTCTCTCCCTGACGAGGGTTTTCACTCTCCGCCCGAGGACGTTGTAGACCTCGAGGATAACGCGCTCCGGGGCAGGAATACTGAAGCCTATTTCAGTTGCGGAATCGAACGGATTTGGAAAATTCTGCGCCAGCCTGATACCTCATGGGGTTACGGTGATGGCCTCTGCGCTCGTCGTGCTTGAGATTGTTGCGATCCCCGATTCGGCAGTCACGGCGAGCGATTGCAGGATGTCTTTCTAGCCGTCGAGTCCATGCTCGATGCGCCAAAACCAGGCAATCGCTTTGGTCACTGTCTTGTCCGTGGTGCCGAGCCTCCTGGCGATCGCCGAGTTGCTCATGCCAAGTTGTTGTAGTTGAACAGCGTTAGGCGCGATTTGCTGGTAGATCGGCACGGCGCCCGTGTCCAAAATTGCGGCGTCAATCGGGACTTCCGCAAAGGTTCGAATTCTTTGCGACGGTGTCCACCATCGCAAAGAATTCGAACCGTCGTCCGGTTCAATGGAATGGCCCGGCTCTGATTCGTCGGAGCCGGGTTTTACTTCAAAAAGGGCAAGAGTTTGAAGGCTGCTTGTCGCCTTGAGATACGGCTTGCCGATGTCCGGTTTCACCGGTTCCAATCGAATCTTCCCCAGGAGTTTCCGCAGAATCAGGGCTGATTTTTCCACCCGTTGCTCGAGAACCTCTTGAATGGAAGCGACTCTTTCGGCGATCCATTCGATGGGCGGGGTCTTGAATGTCTTTTCTTTTGATGCCTTGAGCACAATGAGATCGGCAGCAAGCTCTTTTGCTCTGCTCTCCGCTGCTTCCAGGGCTCTGCCGACAGCCTCACTGCTGCGCCCCCGGGCAATGTAAGAAACGAAGTTGTCTACCCGGCGCTGTTCAGCGATGAGTTGCACATCCTTCAAGCGAATGGTCTCCGGCACTTCGCTGTGCATTTCTTTGACCTTCTCTTCAACGCGCCTCAGAAGATATGCAAGGTTCTCCGCGCTCCCCAGCTTCTCGCTCAGGGTCGTGAGGATTACGCGTTCAGTCAATGTCCTGCGCACGATGAGCTTGTTGTCGCACGCTCCCTTTCCCGCATTAATGCAGCCGTAATAACCTCCTCCCTTGCCACTCCTCTTTCCGATGGCGCCGCCGCAGATGCCGCAGACCATTGCCCCAGAGAGAAGCTCCATCGGATAGTGAGCGACCCTGCTTCCATTCTGGTCCTTGAAGCCGGTTCTGCCCTTGCTTCCCGGCCAGGTCTTTCGTGTCTGTTCGAGTTGTCTCTGCACTTTGTCCCAGAGCTCCTGCGAAACGATGCGAAGGTTTTCGTCCTCGCGGGTGTGCCATTCCGCTTCCGGTTTTGGAATCCGTCTTACTCTCCCCGTCATCGGGTCCTTCCGCGTTTCGCTCTTGTTCCAAACCCAGCTGCCAATGTACTTGGTGTTCGCGAGCATTCGTGTCACCGTCGAGGGAGACCAACCTCTACCCGCTTTGATGCGGCCTGGAACACCTTCCTTGTTCAAGCGTTTCACGATTTCCGACTTGGAGCGCTCCTGGGCGAATTCATTGAATACCCGCAGGACAATAGCCGCCTCGAGAGGCTCGATCTCCATCTTGTATCCCTCTGGCCGGGGTCGCCCTTTCTTGTCCATTCTCGTCTCGCCAAAGGGAATCGACCGGTATCCATAGGTGGATTCGCCAACGAAGAAGCCGCGGTCCTTCTGACCTTTCTGGCCCCGCAGGGTTTTCTTCTTGAGGTCCTCCAGCTGGAGCTCGTTGAAGATCCCGCGAATCTGAATGGCAAGCTTCGAGTCCCTGTCATCCGTATCGAGCCCATCGGCGACGGAAACGACGCTGACACCGTTGAAGTGCCTCGCACGGTCTCGCTATTGTAGGTTGAAGACGATCTGATTGAGAAAGACGGGGGGCTGGGCAGTTTCGGCCGTGGGTCGTTGAAGACATCTGGCGAGGGGTTTGCTCGAATGCCACAGTACAGGGCGAAAACTGTTGCGGTTACTTGATTCTCGCGCCTTTTATGTCGCGGTCACCTTGATGCAAAACGAGTCCGGTCACGCGCCCGGTCGAGTCCTTCACAAACGTGATTTGGGCATCTACGGCCTTGTAGAAAAATTCGGCTTCCGACGAAGGATACACCTGGAAACGGGGCTGCCCGGTCGCCTGGACAAACAGTTTGTCTTCCTCGCGGGTGACCGTCAGCGTGAAACCGGGAGCGAGCTGGTATTCCCCGGGATAGAGATCAAGCACTTCCGGCTTGATCGGGTTTTCGACACGCCGCTTGGCCGGACGCGGGAGCTGGTTGTCGAGCAGATAAAAACCAATGTCGTCGATGTCGGCGTTCGAATTGTGGAGGATCACCACGCCGGATCTATTCTTCAAATCCAATCCCATGAAGGAGTGGTATCCCCCGGTCTGTCCGTTGTGCCAGACGATCTCGCCAGCCGGTGTTTTGGTGATGTGCCAGCCCAGGCCGATATCGGTATCGGGAATGTCTGTATTGCGTTGTTTGCCGTGGCTGCGGTGCAACGCGGCCGATAAGGGGCCCGAATCGGCGAGATTCGCCTTCATGAACTTCATCATGTCATTGGCGGTGGATCGCAACGCACCGGCACCGGCCAATGTCGGCGAATCCCAATTGGGGACGGCGTTCCCATCTCTATCATGCCCGACGGCCAGGCGCGCCTTCATGGAAGTCGAAAGCGAAATCGCCGTATCCTTCATGTCCAGCGGCTGGAGAATTCGTTGGCGGACCAGTTCCTCATAACCGATTCCGCACTTCAAGGCGAGGGCATGCCCCAACAGCCCGACGCCGAAGTTTGAATACTCGTAGCTACCGCCGATATCCCGGGTCAGCTGATATTCGCTCAGGAACGCATACAATTGCGGAACGGTATAGTGGACATAGGGATTTGTCGGATCCGTCATGACGAAATTGGAAGGGAGATTCGGGAGTCCGGAGGTGTGGGTCACAAGGTCGATCAGGGTGATGGTCTTGCCGTTTCTCTCGGGGACGCGCACATCGGCCGGGAGATATTTCCCTATGGGATCGTTCAGGGCGACTTCGCCTCGTTCGATCATATCGGACAGGGTGACCGCGGTAAACACTTTGGTGGCCGAGCCGATTTCAAATACCGTATCTCCGTTCAGCGGCGGCGCACCATTCGGCCCCGCGATGCCGGCCGTGATTATGCACACGCCCTCCGGCGAAACCACTGCCGCGACCAATCCGATATCGGCTTTGGGGTCCAGCCGATCCTGAAGAAGGGTTCGGATTTCGTCTTCGGAAAGGGCCGGAGTCGTTTTGGTTTCCTGCCCGAGAGAGGAAGCGCAGGCGAACACTACCAAGAGGAGCAAGGCCAAGGCGGTGATGGGCCTTTTCTTGAATGACATCAGGAAATCTCCTTGTCGAATAAATTTACAGGAAAATCAATTTTACCATTTTTACAGGAAATACGATTCCGCGTCAATATGTTCGCGCGGCCGGTGCTTGGCCCGGTGCACAGGGGCGAATGATAACGGGCAGGCGGCGCGCCGGCATGCTCATATCAAACGTGACGCAGCATCTCGTCGAAAACGGCCCTATCGGTGATGAACGAATCGCTCAAGATCTGTCCAGAATCCAGCTCAGCGCCTTCGCGACGGTCCGGCCGTCGACATCGAGATACAGGGCAATGGCCTCGTTGCTGAGCCGCAGCTGATTCAAATGCAGTGCCCTTTCCGCGATCCGCTGATATTTTGGAGGCTCAACGGTTTCCAAGAGAGCCGCTTCGAATGCTATCTCCGCCAGGGTTCGAATTCTTTGCGTACGTGTCCACCAGTATCTGGTTGGCACACCACGCGCGGCACCTCGGAAATCTAGTGGAGCCCCCCATCCAGCAGAAGCTCGTCGACGTTCGTCGATTCGAGAAGTCTGAGCCCCTTCTCGCGGTCGACGACGAGCGGTATGCAGTCGGGATAGCGCAGCTTGAATTGTTCCAACCCCCGAAGAGTTCTCGAAGCGCTCGACTTTGCCTCGATCGCGTATATCTTCCCTCTCAACTCAACGACGAAGTCGACCTCGAACTTCCCTTCTCGCCAGTAATGGACCCTTCCGCTGGAACGCAACAACGCCGCGCCGACGGCCGCCTCGAAAACCCGGCCATACCACTGAGGATTTGCGTCGACCTCCTCGGGCGACCGGAAGGCATGCACCAGAGCGTTGTTCAGCGGCAGAAGTTTCGGGCTGGAAGCCCGCGTCCTTACTTCCGAGCCGCTGTATTTGTGAAGCGTGCGAATGAGAAACGCCCCCTGTAACAGATCCAGGTAGTGCTTGATCGTGTTCACATTCCCGGTTTCCTGAAGTTGGCCCAGGAGTTTCTGGAGTGACACCTCTTGGGCTGGATATGCCATCGCAAGCTCGAACGTCTGGCGGAAGAGCGCCGGCTTCTGGACGGAACTGAGACCCAGTATGTCTTTGATGAGCACCGGTTCAATAATCGAGTCCCGTAGATACTTCTGCCACCTCGGAATGTCATGACACAACAATGCGGCTGCCGGATATCCGCCAAACTTCAGAAACTCGTCGAGTCCCCATCCAAAAGCCTCCCTGCACTCGCCGAGATCCCAGTGATCGGCAGTGATGACCTCGTATCTCCCGGCCAGGCTTTCACCGAGTCCCCGCTGAAGGGACAGGCTGGCTGATCCCAACAAGACGACTTTGAGTCTCTTGGACTTGCGGTCCTGATCGAACATATGCTTGATAACCGAGCTCCAGTGGGGAATCTTTTGAACTTCATCGATCACGAGAAGGACGCCGTCGCCCATTCGCCTGGCCTTTTCCCAATGCACCGTGATCCACTCCCTGTCGGGAGTAACGATCTCATCCGCCGTGACCATGAGCGAGGGGCCCTCCCAACGTGCGACAATCTGCTCGAGTCCCGTGGTCTTTCCGACCTGCCTCGGCCCGATGACCACCTGGATGAAATTGAGCTGCTCGCGCAGCCGGGATGCCAATAGTCGAGTGAAGTGCCGTTCAATCTCTTTCATAGCAGCCACAGCATATTCGTTTTTGGTAGATTTGCCTAGTATATTTAGGAGAACAATCTACTAAACTTGAAAATCCACCGCAACAAATTATCATGAAATGAGTTGTGCAATTGTCGCTTCTGCGGAATTGGGCAATAAACAGGGGTATCGCTCCGCCTCCTTGCGACAGTGTCCGCGTATGCGCGACGTGCGGCCACGAGAGCGCGCGGGTGGCGGCGATGGAGCCCCCGCACGAGCACAAGTAGCGGGTGACGCTGATGGGGTCCCCGCACGCAGCGCAGCGAGCTTTGCGAGCGAGCACGGGCGGGGTGCAATCAGCGGCAGGACCCGCGTATCGAGCGAGCACGTGCGGTGTGCAATCGCCGACAGGACCCGCGCGCTATCTGAACAGCACCTTGTAGCCACTGGCGATGAACTCGATCGATATGGCGGCCAGGATCAACCCCATGATTCTGGTCGCTATGTTTATGCCCGTATGCCCGAGGACCTTCGAGATGCGCACGGAGAGCCTCAGGGCCCCCCACATGAGGGCGGCGACGATCACGCAGCTCAGAATGAGAAAGCCCGTGTTGACGGCGCCGGTGATCTTTTCCGAATAGATGATCGCGAGGCTGATCGCGCCGGGCCCCGCCAAGAGCGGTATCGCGAGCGGAACGACGGAGATGTTCTCCTTCCCGTGCGCCTCCTCTTCCTCCGATTCGGTCCGCTTCGCCGGGCTGATCCTGGCGTTCATCATCGCGATCGACATAAGCATCAGGAGAATGCCTCCCCCTATCCTGAACGAGGCGATCGATATCCCGAAGAGCTTGAGAATATATTCGCCGATGAAGCATGATACGACGAGGATGATCGCGACGGAAAAAGACGCGACCTGCGCGGTCCGCTTCCGCTGCACGTCGGTCTGATTCGCGGTGAGGCTGATGAAAATCGGGATCGCGCCGAGGGGATCGATGATCACGATCAGGGCGATTATGATCTGGATGTATTCGTTCCACGCGAGCATACGGCGCCTCCTACCCCTTGATCGCCGCGAGCCCCTGATCGAGGTCCGCGACGATCTCGCCGGCGTCCTCGATGCCGACTGAAATCCGGACGAGCCCTTCCGGGATGCCCGCCTTCGCGCGCGCGGCCGCTCCCATCGAAGCGTGCGTCATGGAAGCGGGATGCTCGATGAGCGTCTCGACGCCGCCGAGACTGACGGCGAGCGTGCAGAGACGAAGCGAGTTCATGAGCGTTTTTCCCGCCTCGATGCCGCCGGCGAGCTCGAAGCTCACGACCCCACCTCCCCCCTTCATCTGCCGTTTCGCCAGCGCGTGCTGCGGATGGGACTCGAGCCACGGATAGTAGACTTTCGCGATCTTCGGATGTTTCTCGAGGTGCCGCGCTACCTTCTCCGCGCTCTCGCAGTGGCGCTCCATCCGGAGCGCGAGGGTCTTTATCCCGCGCGAGACGAGAAACGAGTTGAACGGATCGATGACCCCGCCGAGCTGGTTCAGGATCTTCCTGAACGCATGATAATCGTCCTCCGTTTTCACGACGATCATCCCGGCGACGACGTCGGCGTGCCCGTTGAGAAACTTCGTCATCGAGTGAACGACCACGTCCGCGCCGAGAGAGAGCGGCCGCTGAAGCACGGGGCTCATGAAGGTGTTGTCGACGGCGAGCTTCGCGCCACCCTTGTGCGCGATATCCGCGACCGCCGCGAGATCGCTCAGTGAAAGGACGGGATTTCCCGGAGTCTCGACGAAGACGAGCTTCGTATCGGGCCGCATCGCGCGCCTCACCGCGTCGAGATCGGACGTATCGACGAAGGTTGATGCGATGCCGAAACGCGACATGACGCTCGCGAGAAGCGTCTGGGTCGGGCCGTAGACGATCGCGGAGCACACGGCATGGTCTCCCGCGCGAAGAAGCGCCGCGAAGGTCGTATGGATCGCCGCCATTCCCGAACCGCAGCCGAGCCCCCCGAAGCCCCCCTCGAGAATCGCGACGGCGCGCTCGCAGGCCTGGACCGTGGGATTTGCCATTCTCGTGTAAATATATCCCTCGCCCTTGCCTTCGAAGAGATCCGCCCCGTGATCCACGTCCCGGAACGCGAACGTGGAGACCTGATAGATCGGCGTCACGACCGCCCCCGTCTGCTCGCTCTTGAATCCGGCATGGACGCATTGAGTATCCGTATGCAGTTTATCAATATCCTTCATCGATCGGCTCCTTGTGAGTGGCTGAAAATGCATCGCTAATATGCATCGAAAAAGCGTTCTTTACAACGGCTTTTATCTGGTACGATGACCGGCGCCATTCGAACCTGGAGGTCCCGAGATGAGCACTTCCGTACTTCGGCGTATCGCCTGTGCGATCGCCTGCTGCGCCTTCATTCTCTCAGCCGGCTGCGGCACAAAACCCGAGATAATCGGAATCGGAGCGATACTGCCGCTCACCGGGGCCGGAGCGGAAATCGGGAACCAGCACCTGCACGGTCTTCAGCTCGCGATCGAGGAGCTCAACGTCTCGAATCCGAACATCCGATTCGAGCTCGTCGTCGCCAGCGATCAGAACGATCCGGGAGCGGCCCTCGAGGCCTTCAAGGACCAGCTCATCGACAAGAAGATACTCGTCTCCTTCGTCATAGCGCGAGCCTCCTGCCTCGCCATCGCGCATCAGGCGGAGGTCGAGTTCGTTCCGGTTTTCGCCAATTGCAGGCACCCGCTCATCACGACGACGCACGGGAACACCTTCAGAATCGTCCCGAGCACGACCCTGGAGATCAAAACGACGGCGCGTTTCCTCACGGAATCGCTCAAGGTCGACAGGGCGGCGGCGCTCTATTTCAACGACGATGACGGAAACGACGCCGCGAAGGCGTTCAGGAACGAGCTCCCGCAGAGCGGCGTCAGGCTCCTGGCCATTGAACCGTTCATCGACGACGGCGCCGCCGTCAAATCGGCGGTCGGCGTTGCGCTCGCGCAGGACCCGGGTGCCGTCTACGTTTTCGGCGCCGGGAAGGCCGCGGCCGGCGTGCTGGCCGCGCTTCGCGCGGCCGGATACCGGGGCGCCGTCATCGGCTCGTCGGATTTTCGGGACCCGGGTTTCGCCGCGCTCGCGGGGGAATCGCTGGAAGGGTGCTACTATTCCGTTCCCGCTATCGAGCTTTCGGGATACCTGGATTTCACCGCGCGGTATCGGAAGAGATTCAACGTGACGACGACGGCGAGCGGCGTCTTCGAGTACGACGCGATGCGCATCGTCGCGAAGGCCGTCGATATCAAACGCCTCGAGAAGATCAACATCGCGAGCGCGTTGAAAAAGGTCGGCGATTTCAGCGGCGCCGGCGGCAACTACACCTACGTCGAACGGGAATGGCTCCCCCGGATGAGCGTCGTGCGCGTGCAGGGAGATTCCGCGGTCGCCGTATACTGATCAATCAATGGAGGTAGCCGGTATGAAGACCAGACGCACGTCGGCACGATCCGGATCGTTCGCGATCGCCCTTTCGCTCGCGGCGCTCGCGTTCTCAATTCTCTGTTCCTTCTCCGTCGGGGCGTCCGACGAGAAAGAGATCCCCCTCGATACGAGGATCGCGGCGGCGACCGTCTATGCGGACCGCGCGCAGGTGACGAGGACCGGCGCGGTCGAGCTCAAGACGGGGCTCTACAAGCTCGTCTGCGGCGATCTTCCGCGCTCGTTCGACGAATCCTCCCTCCAGGTCGAGGGCAAGGGCACGGCCCGCTCGCGCATCATGGGGATCGACGTCGTCAAGGTGCGCGGGCTCGCGGAGGAGTCCCCGCGCTACAAGGAGCTCAAGGACAAACTCGAGAGGCTCACGGCGCGGCGGGACACGCTCCAGATAGAGCACGGCGCGCTTACGAGCTCCGCGCAGTTTCTCGACGACTTCGCCAAACTCCCCTTTGATACGGGAAGCACGAAGCTCACGACCGAGATATTCCGCGTGCAGGACTGGAAGAACGTTCTCGAGTTTATCGGCTCGGAGCGCGTCAAAACAAACGAAAGAATCGGCGGTCTCAACAGGCGCATCATGAAGCTTGCCGAGGAGATCAACTGGATCGCGGGCCGGCTCAACGAAATGCAGACGAAGGACGACTGGAGCCGCCGCGTCGTCGTCGACTGCGAGATAGCCTCGCCGGGCACCCTCGAGCTCGCATTCACCTACAACGTCCGCGGCGCGCAATGGGGGCCCGAATACCAGATCCGCTACGATACGGCGAAGGAGTCGATCGAGCTCGCGTACAACGCGTGGATCAAGCAGTTCACCGGCGAGGATTGGAAAAACGTCGCGGTCACGCTCTCCACGGCGCGGCCGCAGATCGGCGCGGCGCCGCCGGAGATCGTCCCGCTCTACCTGCAGCGCTCGCCGCGGCCGCGGCCCATGGCAGAGGAGTTGGCAAGGGGGCGCGCCATGAAGAGCAGTATCTCGGTAACCTCCGCCGACGCCGCTCAGGCCGAGGCCCCGGCAGAGGAGTACGAAGCGGAGATCCCAGGCGCAGAGCTCGCCTCGTCCGAATTCGCCGCAAGCTTCTCTATTCCGAAATCGGTCGATCTCCCGAGCGGGAAAGATCCGCGGCGCGTCCTCATTCTCCAAGGCACGCTCACGGGGAAGCTCTCGCGATACACGGCGCCGCGCTTCTCGCAGAACGTGTACGTCACGGGAGCCGTTACGAACTCGCTCGAGGCGCCTCTCCTCTCGGGTCCCGCGGACGTATACATCGAATCGGCGGCCGCGGGCGCTGCGGGCAAGACCTCGACGTTCGTCGGCAAGGAGCATCTGAAAGCAGTCGTGGCGGGCCAGGAGTTTCCCGTTCATCTCGGGATCGATCAGGACATCAAGGTCACGTTCAAGCTCGAGAAGAAGGAATATCTCACGAAGGAAGGCGCCCCCGTCAGGAAGATCCGCTACAGCTACCTGATCACGATCGAGAGCTTCAAGAAAGACGCCGCGAGCGTGAAGCTCCAGGACCGCATTCCGGTTTCGACGATCAAAGAGGTTAAGGTGACGAACGTCGACCTCGAGCCGAAGCCCGCCGAGGAGCGCGAGGACGGGATCCTCACCTGGAATCTTTCGCCGGCTCCGAAGCAGAAGATCGAGATCCGCATCGCCTATGCGACCGAATTTCCGGGGGATTGGGACGAATACTCACTGAATCTTGAGTAGGGGCAAGAAGAAGGCGCTCCGGAGCGATCCGGAGCGCCTTTGCATGAATCCCGGTTCACCCAAATTACTTCAGGTTCTCCCAGAGGATCTTGACCTGCTCTTTGGTCAGGTTGACCGTGCCGCCGTCATCGTCCTTGATGGTGATCAGATCACCGTCGATGAGGGCCTCGGGGCAACACTTGCTTCCGCTGCACAGGACTACTTTCTTCATGTTCAACCTCCCTTTCCAAGTTGCCAGTTGAGCTAAAACTATCGAAACGCGGCGGGGAATTCAACAAAAAATTATTACAAACCGCGGAGATCGACTATACTGCGGGCGAAAGGCAGGTACCATGGCACACCATGTTTGCCCCTGGTGGGTGGGCTGGTTCCTCGCGAGCCCCATCAGGCGGTTCGCCCATAATCCCCACAAGATCCTGGCCCCTCATATCCGGCCGGGCATGACCGTTCTGGACCTGGGCCCCGGCATGGCGACCTTCACGCTCGACCTCGCGCGGTTCGCCGGACCGACCGGCAGGGTCATCGCGGCGGACGTCCAGCCCAGAATGCTCGAACAGGTTGAAAAGCGCGCGGCGAAGGCCGGGCTCCTTCACCGTATCGAAACGCGCCTCGTGGGGAATGACGGCTCATGGGCGGGAGATCTCGCGGGAACGGTCGATTTCGCGCTCGCCTTCTACATGGTGCACGAGGTGCCCGACGCGCGCGCGTTCTTCACGCTCGTGAGATCCACCCTCGCTCCCGGGGGTAAGCTCCTCCTCGTCGAGCCGAAGATGCACGTTTCTGCGCGCGCCTACGCCGGCTCGATCGACGCGGCCCGGCAGGCAGGTTTCGAGATCGTCGATTCTCCGAAGATCGCTCGAAGCAGATCCACGCTCTTCGCGCTGCTTTAGTACCCCATCGCGCAGCCGTCCTTGCGGGATTCCGAGCCGCCGAGGAGCACGTCGCTCTTCCAATCCCACCAGATGCCCTGGTAGCCGCCGAAACCGCCCGCGTCTCTGACGATCCGGTGCCCTTTTTCCATGAGCGCCCTGATCGCGTCGGGTGAGAAGCCCTCTTCCAGCGCGACCTCGCCCCCGTCCTTCATGATCTCGCCCGTCGGTTCAGACGATCCCATGTGATTGAATCGCGGCGCGTCCCCCGCCTCCTGGACGTTCATCCCGAAGTCGACGATGTTGCAGAGCACCTGGACATGCCCCTGCGGCTGCATCGATCCTCCCATGACGCCGAAGGCGAACACCGGCTTCCCGCCGCGCGTGACCATCGCGGGGATGATCGTGTGGAAGGGGCGCTTGCGCGGAACGAGCGCGTTCGGGTGCTTCGGATCGAGGTTGAAAAGCGCGCCGCGGTCCTGGAGGCAGAAGCCGAGACCGTCCGGCACGGGGCCCGAGCCGAATCCGGCGTAGTTGCTCTGGATCAGCGAAACGAAATTGCGGTCCTTGTCGGCGACGACGAGATAGGTCGTCTCTCCGGTCTCGAGAACGATGCTGCTCGGGGGAACCTCCCGAAGCGCCCTGTCGGGGTCGATGAGCGCGCGCCGCTCCGCCGCGTATTCCTTCGAGATGAGCCGCGCGACAGGGACGTTCACGAAATCGGGATCGGCGTAGAATCGCGCCGCGTCCTCGAAGGCGAGCTTCTTCGCCTCGATCATGAGATGGAGCGCCTCGGCGCTTCCGAATCCGAGCTTCGCGAGATCGTAGCCTTCGAGGATGTTGAGGATTTGCAGCGCCGCGATCCCCTGGCCGTTCGGCGGAAGCTCCCATACGTCGTAGCCGCGGTAATTCGTGCTCACGGGCTCCACCCACGTCGACGAATGATCCTCGAGATCTCTCAGCCGCAGATATCCGCCGATGCGCTGAGAGAATGCGTCGATAGTCCGTGCGAGCTCGCCGCGGTAGAAGGCGTCGCGTCCCTTTTCCGCGAGAATCCGGTACGTCCGCGCGAGGTCGGGATTGCGGAAGATCTCCCCCTTCGACGGCGCGCGGCCGCCCGGGAGATACGTCGCGGAGAAATTCGGCTCATCCTTGAGACGCTTCCCGCCGATCGCCCAGTAATGCGCGATGACCTCGGTCACGGGGAAGCCTCCCTCCGCGTACTTGATGGCCGGCGCGAGGACGTCCTTCATCGGGAGCTTCCCGAATCTCTTGTGGAGCTCGAACCAGCCGTCGACGCAGCCGGGCACCGTCTGCGGCACGACACCCGTATACGGCATCGACGCGAAGCCCCGCTTCTTCACCTCGTCGATCGTGAGAAGCGCGGGGCTCCGCCCGCTCGCGTTGAGGCCGTAGAGCTTCTGGGTCTTCGCGTCCCACACGATCGCGAAGAGGTCGCCGCCGACCCCGCACGAAACGGGCTCCATGAGCCCGAGCGCCGCGTTGACCGCGATTGCCGCATCGACGGCGTTCCCGCCGGCCTTCAGTATGTCGACGCCGATTTCCACGGCGAGCGGCTGCGCCGCGCACACCATGCCGCACTTGGCGATCGTCTCGGAGCGCGACGCGAGCATCTTTCCCGCGGGCCGGTCAAAGGCATGAGCCGAATCGGGGATCAGCGCCGCGGCAAGAAAGGGAAGAAACACGGACACGGACAGAAGCGCGCATGATACCGCTTTCATCGAAACCTCCGGCATCGTTTGGCAAAGATCGATCATCGGACGACGCTATTTCACCGCCGCTTCATCCGGCATATAGAGATTCCGCGCGCTCAACGTGTTCCACGTCTCGGCCACGTCGTCTCTGATGTAGCGATAGATCGCCCAGTTGGCCGCCGCCGTCAGACCGCCCCCCTCGCCGCCGAGCAGCGCCTGAAGGAGCCCCTTCTTCTTCGGGTAATGCACGACGGTGACCTTCTGATCCGCGGGGATCTTCGCGAGGTCCTTCGCGATTTCGATTGCCTTGTCGAGGCCGCCCACCTCGTCGATGAGGCCGTTCGCCTTGGCCTGCCTGCCCGTCCAGACGCGCCCGAGCGCGAGCTTCGTGATCTCGTCATAGGACATCTTCCGGTGCTCGGCGACGTCCTTCAGCCACATGTCGAAACCCGCCCAGTGGTTTTCCTCGAAACGCGTGCGCTGCTCGGGAGTGAAATCGGCGTAGTCGGAATAGAAGAGCGCGTTGGGACCTTTCTCGATGAAATCGAACGTGATGCCCAGCTTATCGTACAGCCCCTTCATGTTGAATTTCGCGCTGATGGAGCCGATCGATCCGGTGATCGTCATGGGATCGGCGACGAGCTTCGATGCCTCGTACGCGATGTAGTACCCCCCCGAAGCCGCCACGTCGACCATCGACACAACGACCGGTTTCTCCTTCGAAACCATCTCGACCTCGTGGCCGATAAGATCGCTCGCGAGGCTTTCGCCGCCGTGGCTATCGACGCGGAAAACGATCGCCGCGACGTTCTTGTCTTTTTTCGCGCGGCGAAGTTCGGCGATGACGCTCTCATGCCCCATCATAACGCCGAGCATCGGATCGATTCTGCTCTTTCTCCCGCCGATCATTCCGTTCGCGTGCACGACTGCGATCTTCTTCGAGCCCTTGAGGCCGAGCTTTTCCGGTTTCACGTCGGCGTAGGTCGCTTGCGAAACCGTGCGGAGCTCCTTCTCCTTGCCCTTGAGCATATTCTCGAGCTCGTCCCAGTACAGAACGCCGTCAACGAGCCCCGCGGCTTTCGCCTCGGGAGCGGTGAAGAGCGCGAAGTTCATGAGCTCGACTATCTTCTCCTCGGTGAGACCCCGGTCCTCCTTGAAGGCCTGCGTCATCATGGACCAGCGCTCATTGAGTATCCATTCCTTGTTCTCGCGCGCCTCGGGGGAGCTTTCCGCGCGCGTGATCATCTCGGCCGCGCTCTTGTACTCCCTGATCTGGTGGATGTTCGCCTTGATGCCGAGCTTGTCGAGCGTATTCTTGATGTGCTGCGAGCCGGCGCTCATGCCGAGAAACGTTATGTATGCCGGCGGCGGAGCGTATATCGAATCGCACGCGGCCGCGAGATAGAACGCGTTGCGATCCATCGAATCGGTGTACGCGTACACCTTCTTCCCCGCCGCGCGCACCTTCTTGATCGCTCCGCGCATCTCCTCGAGCATCGCGAGGCCGGCGCCGTTGCTCGACGATATCTTGAAAATGACCCCGTCGATCTTCTTGTCGATCGCCGCCTTTTCGAGATTGCCCAGGACACGCTGAAGCGTTTCGGGCTTCCCGCCCATCACTTCCGCCATGATGCCCGCGGGAGGATCGTACTCGGCGATTTCGCCGTAAATGTCGACGACAAGATACGAATGATTCTCGACTTTCTTCTTCCCTTCGCTTTTCGACGCAACCATGCCGACGACGATGAAGGCCACGACGGCAAACGCGAGAATGGTCGCAAAGAAGCATTTCCAGAACGTCTTCATTCCCGGTTCCTCCCTGTCATTTCCTTTTTCATGTTGAACAGATAGATCATATGCTGCTGCTCTTCCTTGATGAGGAGATCGACGATCTCCCTGCTCGCCGGATCGATGAAATTGGCGAGCCGGCCGAAAAAGAGAATCGCGTCTTTCTCGAATCCGATTCCCCGGTCGAGGGCGTCGACGGGCGTTTTCACGATCTCATCGAATTTCTCGGGAGTGATCTTCGCGTAGAGGTCGCTGTCGACGAGGGCGTCCATGTACCCTTCGGTCTCGCCCGGGTACGACTCCGTGTACTGCGCCTTTTTCACGCCGTCGCGGATCGCCTCGAACTTCCTGATATGCTCGATTTCCCAATCACGAAGCCGCGAGAAAAGCTCGCCGAGCTCCTTCTCCCCCTTGAACCGTTCCGCCGCGAGCGCATAGAAATCGCGGCGCTTTTTCTCCTTCTCGATGCCGATCTTGACGATCTCGGCGGGCTGCAGAATGTTGACCACGAATGGTCCTCCCTTCGAACATATGCACGTATAATACGCGGATATCGACGCAAGAGACGCATTGAACCCTTTCGATTATAGGAGGGATACGGTGAAGTTCAATAGAAAGTTTCGGAGAGAAAGAATGCGGCGGGACGGAAGATCTCAGGCCGCCCGCACGATTCTCGATACGGCGTCCTCGAGATCGGAGATCTGGAGCGGTTTGGGGAAGAAGCCTTGTGCTCCGAGCGCTTCGGCTTGCAATCTGGTTTCATTCGAGCTCTCGCGCGTAATGATGATCACCGGAATCTCGGTACCGGGACGAGACTTGATGAAGGAGAGGATCCCGAGACCCTCCCCGTCATCGTCGTCCGCCAGATAGTGCGGCAGATTGAGGTCGAGAAGGACGAGCGTGGGAGCGCTCGTCCGCAGATACTCAACCGCTTCCCTACCGGAGGAGGCACGGGCAACCGGCAAGGGAGGACTCCACATCGTGAAGAGGTCCTCGACGAAATCGCCGTCATCTTCAACGATCAGGATTTCACCGCCCTTTTCACCGTCAATA
>JBAZPL010000023.1:0-19926 GCA_041648155.1 Candidatus Krumholzibacteriia bacterium | reverse complement strand
AATATCTCGAGACGATTGCGCCGAAGTACCGGCAGTTTCTCAACACGACTCAGATGTCCATCATAGATACCGCTGTTCTCGATCATCAGATCCCGGGCGGGATGCTCACGAATCTTATGAGCCAGCTCAAGGAAGCGGACGCCCTCGACAGGATCAACGAAGTCTACGACGAGCTTCCGAGAACCCGAAAGGAGCTCGGCTATCCGCCGCTCGTGACGCCGACGAGTCAGATCGTCGGCACGCAGGCGGTTCAGAACGTTCTTTTCGGCCGCTACAAGATGATCTCAAGCCAGGTGAAGGATTATGTCTACGGTCTCTACGGAAAATCACCGGCTCCCATCGACCCGAGGATTCAGAAGATCGTGCTCCATGGCTATCCGAAGGGAGAGAAGCCGATAACCTGCAGGGCCGCCGATACGCTCGAGCCTGAAATGGAAAAGGCGCGCGAAGCGACGAAGGACATCGCGCGGGACGAGGGAGACGTTCTCATTTATGCGCTCTATCCGACAACGGGACTTCGTTTTCTCAAATGGAAGTACGGCAAGGAGCAGCCGCCGGCCGAAACGAAGGCGAAGACGCTCGAGGACGTCAAGCGCGAGGACGAGCTTGTAGAGAAAGCTCTCAAGGGGCAGCTCGTCGATAAGACCCCCGCGGGCGCGCCCGGCGGCGGCGCAACGCTCCGGAGTTTCAGCATCTCGGTCGGCGGCGAGAAGTACTCGGTCGATGTTGAAGAAATGGGCGGAAAGCCGCGGGTTATCGCGGTCGGCGATACGCAGCCTCTTTTCATCAAGAAGGAATCGTCCCCTTCCAAAGAGAAGGAGTCCGAGAAGAAGGAAGAGCCCAAAGCCAGGAAGGAAGAGGCGAGGAGCAAGATCGAGAAGAGCGATTCACCAGCCAACTCAAACGGCGAGTATTCGATCATCGCGCCGATGCCCGGTATGGTCGTTCAGTTCGAGGTGAAGGTGGGAGATGCGGTCAAGGAGGGAGATGTCCTCGTCATCCTCGAAGCGATGAAGATGCAGAACAATCTCACCTCAAGGGTGAACGGCGTCGTAAAATCCCTCAAGGTATCCCCCGGAACCTCCGTCGAAAAGGATCAGGTGCTCCTGACGATAGCCACCTGATTCGGATTGACCCTTCGATAACAGCGCTTCTTTGATTGTATAACTGACTGAATTATATGTAATTAGCATTTGTCGTCGGCGGAATCTATATCCCTTGACTTCATAAGGAATTTCTTATTAATTTCAATTTATCTTTCTTAGAGATATGCAGGGCAGGAGGGTGCAACCCTGAGACTCAACAAGCTTCGCTCGTTCAAGAGCCTCGATAGATTCAAAAGGGAAATACTCAGCGAGCGGCCGGCCGGCTGGATAACGATCGGTGTGTGCACCGATACGGGATGCCGTGCCTGCGATTCCGCCAACGTCTACGAGGCGTTCAAGCGCGAGATCGCCCGGGAGCGGCTGCGCCGCGTCGACGTCAAGGCGACCGGTTGCCACGGATTCTGCGAGAAGGGCGCGCTCGTCGTCATTCATCCCCGCACGATTCTCTACACCCAGGTGAAGCCGCTCGACGTTCCCGAGATCGTCGCGAAGACGATCAAGAAGGGGGAACTCGTCGAGCGCCTGCTCTACCTCGATCCCGCGACGGGGAAGCGCGTCGAGCTGGAAGGAGAGGTTCCCTATTACCGGCGGCAGATGAGGCTCATTCTCGGCAACAACTCGAAAATCGATCCGGCGGACATCCGGGATTACCTGGCGCTCGACGGCTACGAGGCTCTGCGCCGGGTGCTCGAGAGCCGGAAGCCGCGCGGGGTGATCGATACGATCAGGAAATCGGGGCTTCGCGGAAGGGGGGGAGGGGGGTTTCCGACCGGAATCAAATGGGAGACGGCGCGCAAGGCGAAGGGACGGAAACGGTTCGTCATCTGCAACGCCGACGAGGGAGATCCGGGCGCGTTTATGGACCGGAGCATCTGCGAGGGGAATCCTCACAGCGTCATCGAAGGGATCATCATCGGCGCCTACGCGGTCGGCGCGCACGAAGGTTTTATTTACGTGAGGAACGAGTACCCGCTCGCGGTCGAAGCGCTGACGACGGCGCTCGCGCAGGCGCGCGAATGCGGGCTGCTCGGCAGCGACATCCTCGGCAGCGGTTTCTCGTTCGATATCTCGATTTCCCGCGGTGGTGGCGCGTTCGTCTGCGGGGAATCCACGGCGCTTATGGCTTCACTCGAAGGCAAACCGGGCGAGCCGCGCGCGAAGTACGTCCATACGGTCAAGAAGGGGCTCTGGGAGCAGCCTACCGTACTCAACAACGTCGAGACTTGGGCGAACGTGCCGAAGATCATTCTCGGCGGGCCCGCCTGGTATACGAAGATCGGGACCGGCGACGTGAGCGGCAGTCCATGGGGCGGAAGCAAGGGGACGAAGATATTCTCCCTCGTCGGCAAGGTCGTCAATACGGGTCTCGTCGAGGTTCCCATGGGGATGACGCTGCGGGAGATCATTTTCGACATCGGCGGCGGCGTGCCGAAGGGAAAGAGGTTCAAGGCGGTGCAAACGGGCGGTCCCTCGGGTGGATGCCTTCCGGAATCGCTCCTCGATCTGCCCGTGGATTTCGACGCGCTGACCGGCGCCGGCTCGATGATGGGTTCGGGCGGCATGATCGTGATGGACGAGGATACCTGCATGGTGGACGTCGCGAAGTATTTCATAGATTTTCTCAAGGATGAATCGTGCGGCAAGTGCCTTCCCTGCAGGGAGGGCCTCCGCGCGCTTCTCGAGATTCTGAGCAGGATCGTCGAGGGGAGGGGAAAGAAGGGGGACATCCGGCTCCTCGAGGAGATTTCGGAAGGGGTCGCGGCGACCTCCCTCTGCGCGCTCGGCGGATCGGCGCCGAATCCGGTGCTCACGACGATCCGCTACTTCAGGGACGAGTACGAGGCGCATATACGCCGGAAGCAGTGCCCCGCGGGGGTCTGCAAGCCGCTGCTCCATTTCAGTGTTATTCCCGAGCACTGCACGGGCTGCCGCGCGTGCTTCAAGGTATGCCCGGCGAGCTGCATCACGGGCAAGGCGAAAGAGATTCACGTGATCGACGAAACGAAATGCATACGGTGCGGCGCATGTTTCGACGCGTGCAGATTCGAGGCGATAGCGCGATGAGCGACGCAGGTTCGATGCGCACGATACGAGATGTTCTTCTTCCCGGTCGCGCGGGCGTTGCGGCGCCCGCGTCCGGTGGAGTTTCCGGCGAGCGCGCCGTGCAGCGGATCCTCGAGAGCCACGGGAGAATGGCGTCGCAGATCATCGCGATTCTTCAAGATTTGCAGGCGCTGCGCCAGTACCTTCCCGAGGCGGAACTGCGTCTCATCTCGCGCGAGCTCGACGTGCCGCTCACGCGGCTCTACGCGATCGCGACGTTTTACAAGGCGTTCAGGCTCGTGCCGCGGGGGCGGCACGAAATATCGCTCTGCACGGGAACGGCGTGCCACGTGAGAGGCGCCATGCGCGTGAAGGACGCGATCGAGCGCGAGATCAAGATCGCCGCGGGAGGCACGACATTAGATATGAGATTCTCGTTCGAGACCATACGATGCCTCGGCTGCTGCGGCCAGGCGCCGGTCATGATGGTCGACGGGGAGCTCGTGAGCAGGCTCGATCACCTTACGGTCGGCAAGGCGTTGGAGAAATACAAATGAAGTTCGTTCTGAACGGGAAGAAGCGGACCGCCGAGGCCGGGACGACGGTGCTCGAGGCGGCGCGGGCGGCGGGAATCGATATCCCCGCCGTATGCGCGCACGACGCGCTCGAGCCCTTCGGCGCCTGCAGGCTCTGCGTCGTCGAGATCCGGGAACACGGGAAGAAACGCCCGCGCGTCGTCGCTTCGTGCCTCTATCCGGTGAAGGACGGGATCGAGGTCGAGACCGATACCCCGCGGATCAGGAAGTTGCGGAAATTCCTCCTCGAGCTGCTCCTTGCGCGATCTCCCGGGGCGCCGTACGTGCGGGAGCTCGCCGCGAAGCATGGCGTAACGAAGACGCGATTCTCGAAGCTGAACGACGACTGCATACTCTGCGGTCTCTGCGTGCGCGTGTGTTCGGAGATCGTCGGAGCGAACGCGATCGGTTTCTCGCAGCGGGGCATCGGACGGAAGGTCGAGTCCCCGTTCGGCATCGATCATTCCCGCTGCATCGCGTGCGGCGCGTGCGCGTACGTCTGTCCGACCGACGCGATCGACATGGAGTACGAGCGCGTGATCGAGCTCCGCAGGGAAGGCGGGGAGCATTTGTGCCGGTACACGCTCATGGGATTCCTGAGCGACGCCGTGTGCTCGCTCAATTACGAGTGCTTCCACTGCGAGATCGATCAGAAATTCCGCGCCGAAGCGCACACGCATCCGATGCTCGCGGGGAAGCAGCCCCGAAGAAAGGCCCGCGCGTAGCATGGAGAAGGACGCCGGAAAAATCACGATCAGGAATCCGCGGGACGCGCGCTCCTGGAAGCTCGTTCCACTCGAGACCTCTCCCTGCACGCTCGCCTGTCCGACGCGCATCAACGCGCGGGGATACGTGTCGCTCGTTTCGGACGGCAGGTTCGCCGAGGCGCTCGCCCTTATCCGCGAACGAAATCCGTTCCCCGGGGTCTGCGGGCGGGTCTGTCCGCGGCCCTGCGAGGCCGCGTGCACGCGCGCGGGATACGACGAGCCGGTCGCGATATGCGCGCTGAAACGTTTTGTTTTCGATCTCGAGATGAAGCGCGGAATCAATCCGGCGGTTCCGGCGCGGGCTCACCGGGCCGAAAAAGTGGCCGTGGTCGGCGCGGGCCCCGCGGGTCTCGCGGCCGCGCGCGAGCTCGCCCTTCTCGGGTATCCCGTAACCGTATTCGAGGCGAAGGACCGGCCGGGGGGAATGATGAATCTCATTCCCGGGTTCAGGCTCCCGCGCGCGGTCGTCGCACGCGAGACGCGCGCGATCCTCGACGCAGGCGTAGAGTTCGTCGCGGGGACGGAGTTCGGAAAGGACATCACCTGGAACCGGCTCAAGAGGCGCGGATACCGCGCGCTGCTCCTCGGCACCGGCGCGTGGCGGCCCGAGTGGAAATGGGGAACGCCGGGAATCAAGGGGGTCGTGCACGCGATCGATTTTCTGCGGTACGCCGCTTTGGAGATCGAGGACAAAGGGGTCATCGTCGCCGGCGACGGCATGATGGCGCTCGATTGCTCGCGCACGGCGGTACGGCTCGACGCGAAGAGCGTCACTCTCGTGATCGGACGGAGCCGCGATCTCGCGCCGGTTCGCGCGGAGGATCTCGTTCAAGCCGAGAAGGAAGGCGTGAAGACGCTCTTTCTCGCGCGCCCCGCGCGGATCGCGACGAAGGGCAAAAGGCTCGCGGGGATTTCCTTCGTAAAGATCGAGGAGGGGAGGCCGGACGGAACGGGCAGGCGCGATACGCTCGAGATAACCGGCAGCGAATTTACGGGGGACGCGGATATCTTCGTCGACGCGCACGGGCGCGGGATCAACGTGAAAGGCTTCGCGTCGGCTCTCGCCCTCTCTATGACGCCGGCCGGCGCCCTGGCGATAGATCCGGCGACCTCGGTAGCCGGCGTGGAAGGCGTATTCGCCGCGGGGGATCTCGTGACGGGTCCCCGGAGCGTCGTCGAGGCGATAGCGTCGGGGCAGAAGGCTGCCTACCGGATTCATCATTATCTGAGCGGCGAGACGATCGAATCACCCCTGGATCTCACCATCGACGGGGGGATCGCTCATCGGGAATTCACGCTCGAAGCGCCGGCCGGGGCCAAGGCTCGGAGAGAACCGATGCCTCTTGAAACGGCCGCGAAGCGCAAGAAGGCTTTTGACGAAGCCGAAAAGGGCTATGCGCCGCAGACCGCCCGGCGCGAGGCCGGCCGCTGCCTGCGCTGCGGGCCGTGCGGCGAGTGCGAGGTCTGCGTCGACATCTGCGAGAAGAAGGACTTTATTCTGCGCCTCGGCGAGGATGTATCGGTAAACGTGCATGCGGGCAGGGATTTCTGGTCGTCGACGCCGGATCGCGTGATCCTCGAGCTCGGGGCGGAGTGCGCGGAGGCGATCCCGATGAGGACGCTCTGCGAAGTGGATGAGACCCTGTGCATCGGCTGCGGCAGGTGCGCCGATCTCTGCGGATACAAAGCGGTGCAGGTGGAGGCGAGGCCGGGAGGGCGGTTCGTCGCGCATGTGGACGAGCTCGCATGCAAGGGCTGCGGTTCCTGCGTGGCGGTCTGCCCCACGGGCGCCATCGACCAGCGCAACTTCGATCACGAGAGCGTGATGAAGCTTCTCGAGGGAATCTCCTCGTCGCGGGCGAAGGTGCTCTTCGTATGTCACTGGGCGCGTCCCGAACGGCTCGACCTGCCTCGGGACGTCCTCGTGATCGAGACGATGTGCGCGGGCAGAGTGCCTCCGCGGTTCATCATCGAGGCGGCCCTTCGCGGAAGCCCGAAGGTGCTCGTGTGCGGGTGCGCCGATGAGGATTGCCATTATGGATTCGGCCGCTCGTCCGCGAGACGCGTCGTCGAGCAGTGCCGATCGCTCCTCCGGCTGTTCGGATTCAGGAGCGAGATCGTGACGGAGATCTCGACGAACCCCGACGAATTCGCTCTCGCGGTCAACAAGTGGGCATGGAAATCGAAATGAACGAAAAAGAGATCATCGCGAAATATCATATCGAGGACTGCACCAGGTGCAAGAACGAATGCGCCTCGGCCTGTCCGGTGTATCGCCATTTCGGCACGAATCACCCGCAGCAGATCGCGAAGAAGTTTCTCGAAGGGGGAGAAAGCGCGGCGCACGATCACAAGCTTATCTGGACGTGCGTGACGTGCGCGGCGTGCACGGAGGCGTGCCCGTTCAAGGTCGCATTCGCCGATTTTATCCGCGAGCTGAGAGCAGGACGCACCGATTATCATCCCGTCTTCGGCGGGATCATCCACGAGTATCAAAAGACGCAGGCGGGGCAGGCGCCCGTTCAGCAGAAGGGGGCAAAGGGCGCCGTGCCGACCTCGAAGGCGCGGCTCTCCTGGCTCGACGCCTCTTTGCGTGTCGGCAAGGAGGGGGAGACCGCTCTGTTCACCGGCTGTCTCGCGCTCTTCGACGCCGTCTCCGGTCCCTCGTGCGAGCAGCGTTTCGGGGACATGGCGCGCTCGGCCGTAAGGCTTCTCAACGCGCTCGGCGTTTCGCCGGTCATTCTCGACGACGAGCGCTGCTGCGGAAGAGATCTTTACGACCTCGGCGAGCGGGAGCCATTCATGGCGCTCGCGCGCCATAACGTCGAAGAGATCACGAAGTCGAAAGCGCGCATCGTTCTCGCGATTTGTCCCGAATGCGCGTTCACGCTGAAGGACACCTATGCGAAAGAGCTCGGGCCGCAGCCGTTCGAGGTGCGGCATATAATCGAATTCATCGCGGGAAACCTGGAGACGCTCGGCTTCAAAAGGGGAAGCGAGAAGCCGGCGTTCCATGACCCGTGCTATCTCTGCCGCCGTCTCGGTGAGAGCGAAGCGCCGAGAAAGATACTCGCGCGGCTATCCGCCGCAAAGCCCGTCGAGCTCGAGCGACGGGGGAGTAGCGCTCCGTGCTGCGGCGCGGGTTCGTGGGTGGACCACGGGCCCCACACGCGCGCGGCCGTCAACGAGCGTCTCATGGAGGCGCACCGGTGCGGGGCCGATACGCTCGTCACCGCGTGCCCGAAATGCGCGCTCCTCTACCATGAAGTGAGCCCCGGCTGCTCGTGGAAGCAGTCGCCGGTGGCAGTGAGAGATCTTATTACCCTCGCGGCGTCGAGGCTCGAGGAATAACGGGGTCGAAGAGCATGTCTCGCGCAAAAGGCGAAACGAAACAGGCTTCATCAGGCGAGTTCCGCGTGCGGAGCCACCCGATCCTTCCCGTCGTGCAGCGTCCGGAGATTTCCTTCACCTTCAACGACAGAGAGATGAATGCGTATGAAGGCGAAGTCATCACAACGGCGCTTTTCGCCGGCGGCGTGCAGGTTTTCGGTCACCATCCGCGCGACGGAAGCCCCCAGGGCATCTTCTGTGCGAACGGCCAGTGCAGCCAGTGCACCGTGCTCGTCGACGGCCTTCCCGTGAAGGGATGCATGATCCCGGTCAAGGTCGGGATGAGGGTCAGGAGCTGCGAGGGCATGCCTGCGCTTCCGAAAGACGACGCTCTGCCGAAGTTCCGGGAGATTCCGACGATCGAGACCGACGTCCTCGTCATCGGGGGCGGCCCCGCCGGAATAAACGCCGCGATCGAGCTCGGGCTCCTCGGTGCGAAGACCCTCGTCGTGGACGACAAGAACGAGTTCGGCGGAAAGCTGACGCTGCAGACGCACACCTTCTTCGGCTCCCGCGACGATTGCTACGCGGGCACCCGCGGTATCGAGATCGCCCGCATCCTCACGCATCAGCTCGAGCAATTCCCCTCCGTTTCGGTCATGCTCGGGACGACCGCCGTGGGGGCGTTTTGCGACAAGCAGGTGGGTCTTGAGCAGGGGGGCAACTACTTTCAGGTGAAACCACGCGCGGTGCTCGTCGCATGCGGCGCGCGCGAGAAGAATCTCGCCTTCCCTGGCTGCGACCTGCCGGGGGTCTATGGCGCCGGTGCGTTCCAGACGCTCCTGAACCGCGACCTCGTCAAGCCCACCGAGAGGCTGTTCATCGTCGGGGGGGGGAACGTCGGGCTGATCACGGGTTACCATGCGATCCAGGCCGGCATCAAGGTGGTCGGCCTCGTCGAAGCCATGCCCCATTGCGGCGGCTACAAGGTCCACCTCGACAAGCTCCGCCGTCTCGGGGTGCCGGTCCTTACCTCGCACACGGTCCTCAAGGCGGAGGGCGAGGAGAAGATCGAGAAAATCACGACCGCCGCCGTGGACTGGAATTTCAGGCCCGTCGCGGGCAGCGAGCGGTCGTATCGGGTGGACACGCTTCTCATCGCCGTCGGACTCTCTCCCGTGAACGAGCTTTACGAGAAACTGGCGGAATACGGCATCGAATGCTACAAGGCGGGGGATGCCGAGGAGATCGCCGAAGCCTCCGCCGCGATATTCAGCGGAAAGATCACGGGGCGAAAGATCGCCCGGTCTCTCGGCTATGAGATCGATATTCCCGACGAATGGAACTCGACCGCGGCGATCCTGAGAAGCAAGCCCGGGCGGACGACGCAGCCGGACCTTTCGAAGCTCGAGAAAAAAGTGTATCCCCTGATCCGCTGCGTGCAGGAGATTCCCTGCAACCCGTGCGCGGATTCCTGTCCGCGGAACAGCATCGCGATACGCGGCGATTCGATCATGAACAATCCCGTTTTCAGCGGCGACTGTATCGGCTGCGCGAACTGCGTCGCGGTCTGTCCGGGTCTCGCGATCAGTTTGATAATGCCCGAGTACGACGCGGAATCGAAGACGTCGCTTCTCGTGCTCCCCTATGAGCTCGAGACGAAGGATCTCGTCGCGGGGAGGCGGGTTGAGACGGTGGACATGGAAGGGAGCGCCGTCGGCCGAGGCACGATCGTCGCGTTTCGCACATCGAATATCGACGCGAAGAGGAAAGTCGTATCTGTCGAGGTCCCCGCGGATGAAGCGTATTCCGTCGCGGGCTTCACCGTGCTCGTGCCGGAGGCGGGAGAAGCCGGGACCGGGATGGCCGAGCCGGTGCCCGACGACACGATCATCTGCCGCTGCGAGCGGATCACGGTGGGGGAGGTTCGGGGAGAGATCCGTGCCGGAGTTCGGGATATGAACATTCTCAAGGCGACGATACGGACGGGCATGGGCGCCTGCGGCGGGAAAACGTGCACCGAGCTTATTCTCAGGCTCTATCGCGAGATGGGCGTCGACCTTTCGGAAGTCACGCTTCCGACGAACAGGCCGTTCACGGCGGAGATTCCCCTCGGCGTTTTCGCCGGGGCCGAGAGCAACGGCGGTGAGGCATGAGCCGCACGAATTACGACGCGATAGTCATAGGGGCGGGCAGCGTCGGGCTCCCCATCGCGTACTATCTCACGCTCGAGGGGCTTCGGGTTCTTGTTCTGGATTCGAACGCCTCCCCCGGTCAGGGGGAGAACAAAGCCGCAATAGGCGGCGTTCGTGCGACGCACTCGGACGGCGCGAAGATCACGCTCTGTCTGCAGAGCCTCGAGTTCTACTCCACATTCGAGGAGAAGACCGGCATCGATCTCGGATGGGTGCCGGGTGGCTATTGCTTCCCCGTTTACCGCGAAGACGAGGAGAAGATTCTCAAGGGCATCCTGCCGACGCAGAAGAAAAACGGTCTCACCATCGACTGGTACGGTCCGGAGAGAATCAGGGAGTTCGTTCCCGGCATCAACGAGAAGGGCCTTCGCGGCGGCACGTTCTCGCCCGGCGACGGACAGGTGTCTCCGCTCAAGTACGCCGCGGCGCTCTGGAAAGAGAGCAAAGACCGGGGCTGCGAATATCATTTCGGAGAGCCGGTCACGGGGCTCGTCAAGAAGCAGGGAAGGATCCAGGGCGTGAAAACGGGGAAAGGCGTCTATCACTCGGATATCGTGGTGAACGCCGCCGGCTCCTATGCGAAGGAGATCGGGAAGATGGCCGGCATCGACATCCCCGTCGTTCCCGACTGTCATGAAGCGGGAATCTCCGCGCCGATGGAGCGCTTCTTCAATCCGCTCGTGGTCGACATCCGGCCGGGTCCCGAGGGCAAGACGAAGAACTTCTACTTCGGGCAGAACGATCGCGGGCAGGTCATCTTCTGCTATACGCCGCTCGTGCCGATCCTCGGCACGAACAGGGAAAACACGTCCGAATTCATGACCGTGATCGCGCGGCGCATGATCGATCTCATCCCGCGGCTCAAAAACATGCTCGTCCGCCGCGTCTGGCGCGGGCTCTACCCGATGACCCCCGACGGCATCATCATCCTCGACCACGTGAAGGAAGCGAAGGGTTTCTACCTCGCCGTCGGCATGTGCGGGCAGGGCTTTATGCTCGGTCCCGGCGTCGGTCTCAACATGGCGAACTTCATTCTCCGGGGAAAGCCCGTCATCCCGCAGGAAATATGGAATTCGATATCCTTCTGCCGCGACTACTACGCGGGGCGCAAGGAAGCGCTCAAGTAATTCCGACCTGTCGCTCAAGGGAGAGATCATGAGTCATCAGGAGAAGGCGTTTCAAGACTATTATCCCGATCATTTCGCCCAGTGTTACGGCTGCGGCCGGCTCAACGAGCACGGACTTCACGTTCGAAGCTTCTGGGACGGGGACGAGGCAGTCTGCACTTTCGAGCCGAAGCCGTATCATACGGCGATACCCGGCTATGTGTACGGGGGGCTTCTTGCTTCCCTCGTCGATTGCCACTGCACCGGGACGGCGTCGGCCGCTGCGTGCCGGGCCGAGGGACGGGAGATGGGATCCGATCCGCCGCTGCGTTTCGTCACCGCGTCGCTACATGTGGACTATCTGCTCCCGACGCCGATCGACGCGCCCCTTGAACTGCGCGCGCGCATCAAGGAGATCAAGGGCCGCAAGGTCGTCGTGACGGCGACGATCATGGCGGAGGGAAAGCTCTGCGTCCGTGGCGAGGTCATTGCGGTGCAGGTGCCGGATCGTCTCGTGAAGGGCGCGTAGAACGCCCGACAACGAGCCCTGCCTCCGCCGCGTGCTATCGACGCTCCTGCGGCGCCCCCTCCTTCGGCGGGGCGACGGAAGGCGCCGCGGCGAGCCGGACCTTCGCCCAGTACTCGAACGCCTGAGAGGAAGCGGCTCCGCCCGGTCCTCCGGGACCGCCCATGCCGCCCCCGGGGCCGCCCATGCCGCCTCCGGGAAAACCACCCCTGTCGCGAGGGGGACCCTCTCCAGTGCGTTTCATCGAGGGCATCTCCGCTTTGCCCACCTTGAAGCCGATGCTGATCATCGCTCCGGGAGCGGCGTTGACGGCGAAGGGCAGGCTGTCAGGCGGCGCGAGCGGTATCTTCATTTCATAGATGAGGGTCCGATTAGCGATATCGATCATCGCCGCGATCCCGCCCTTGCCGTCATCCGCGGCGGGCATTGAAGCGATCGGTTCTCCGCCGGGGCCGAGAATAATCATCTCGCCCTGCGCCTCCGCGAGCATGCCCTTGAGGAGCGCCTGCGAGGTTTCTCCCGAAGCTTCCGAAGCCGCGCCCGAGCGCCCGCCGGGGCGCAACCCGGCCGGCATGCCGGGAGGCATCCCTGCCGAATCGGGCATCGAGCGTTTCATGGGATAGTTGATTCCGAATATCTGTTTGTTCCGGCCGGTCGCGTCTATCCAGACAGTGAGACCGTTCATGAGAATCTGCGCCTGGTTCTGTCGGTTCCATGTCGCCAGATATACGTACAGATAGTCTGCGTCATTGAAGAAACCGATCTTGAAGCCGTCGGCTTCGCTGTAATACGCCTCGCGGCCGGCCCACTCGGGGGCCTTTCCGTCGATCGAGATCTCGCGTTCGGGCCAGGCGCTCGCAAGTTTGGATTCCAGGCATCCGTTGAGCATGATCGCTGAGAGAGCCGACGTTGCGAGAAGACAGAATCCGATCACGGATGCGCTCTTCATCGGTGCCGTCCTTTCTCGGGGAGAAGGTGGGGTTCATGCATGTTGGTCGAGGAACGCCCGGTAGCGGTTACACAGGATTTCGACAATTTGAATGTAACCTCACTCGCCGCCGCCGCGACGACCCGTATGAGCGACGCAAAGATTGGACAGGAGATGCGCCAACTCGGTATTATTCATGCGATGCGTGGAAATGCAGCACACGAGAGCGACGGAGAGATAATCGACCGCATTCTCGGCGGGGACGTCGATGCGTTCGAATGTCTGATGGATCGGTACGGGGAGCACGTCGCCCGGATCGCGGGAAGGCGCGTGCCGTGGGAGGATGCGGAGGAGGTCGCTCAGGATATTTTCATTCGCGCCTATATGTCGCTCTCATCCTACGCGGGGAAAGGCGAATTCAAATGGTGGCTTTCGAAAATCGCGGTGCGCGCCTGCTGCGACTTCTGGCGACAGCGGTACAAACGCCGCGAGAAACCGGTGAGCGCCCTCAACGAGGATCAGGCGAAATGGCTCGCGCGCGCGACGTCCGAACAATCGGCCAGGGCGCATGCCGACGGCGCGGCGAGCCGCGAGGCGCGCGAGCTCCTCGCGTGGGCTCTTGGCCGGCTCTCGAGCGAGGACCGCGCGGTTCTCGAGCTCGTACATATCGAAGAACGGCCGGTGGCGGAGGCCGCGGAGCTGCTCGGATGGAGTGTCGTCAACGTGAAGGTCCGTGCATATCGATCGAGGAAGAAGCTGCGCGCCATTCTCGAGAGACTTATGGCGAAAGAGGGGGAGAACAATGAAACGAAATAGGAAGAAGCTCGACGAGCTCGAATCGCGCCTGTTTTCCGCATATCGCTCGCAGGATTATCAAACGATGCGCGCGGAATCGCGCGAATCGGTGATGCGTGAGATACGCCGGATGGGAGCGGACGAGGCGCCGAACGGCGTTCAGCTGCAAATCGGACGGTTTGCGTGGCGCTTTTCGGCCGCCGCCTGTCTCGTCGCGCTGCTTTTGCTCGTGTACGTATTCTCGAACGGATTCGTCGACTATCAGGAGCTCGCGATGCGCTATCTCGAGAATCCGATAGATTTCATTATCTGAACGACGGCAAGGGGGAATGAGCCATGGTTGGGAATGAAGCGAAAGGGAAGTGGAAATTATGGTCCGGCGTGGTCGCTGTATTCATCGTCGGCGCGATCGTCGGCGGACTCTCGGCGACGGCCCTCATACGCGGCCATTTTCTGCAGGTCATGAAAAGCGGGCCTCCCCGGGGGGTGCACAAGCCTATTGCGGAGAAGCTCACGGCGGATCTGGCGCTGACGCCGGAGCAGCGCGCCGAGGTCGAGCGCATCGTGCAGGATTTCGAACCGCGATTCAAGGAGTTCGAACAGCAGGCGCGCACCGGGATCAGAGCGGTCATGAGCGAGATGGAAGCGAGGATACGTGAAGTATTGACCCCCGAGCAACAGGTGAAGTACGACGCCGGAATAAAGAAGATGCACGAGAAAATGGACAAGCGGGGAGGCAGAAAGCACGAGTGGGAGGGCCCGAGGCACGAGAGAGGACCGGGGGAGTAGGAATGAGAACAATACGAAGAGGGTGTGCGATCGGCGCGTGCGCTTTTCTGTGTTGGGCAGGCGCTTATGCGGGCGTCGCGACCGCGTCGGAGGGCAGGGCGATCACGCTCAAGGACGCGATAGAAACGGCGCTCAAGGCGAACGTCGATCTCAGGCAGGTGGCCAATCAGACGGAATCCCGGGAGATCTCGGTCAGAAGCAGCACCATGGATTTCTTTCCGAGCTTGAGACTCTCCCTCGGGGCGTCGAGGGGTTACGGGAAGGATTATGAGGCTCTTTCCGACCGCTTCGAATGGAGCCATTCGAACTCGATGAACCTGTCGGTCTCTTCGGGCCTCGATCTCTTCACGGGGTTCGGGAGAATCGCTTCGCTTAAGCAGGCCCGGCTCGAGCTCGAAGCGCAGCGGAGGAGCTATGCGCGAAGCCGCGAGCAGGTGATCTACGAGACGATGCAGCAGTTCGTCCTTGTCGTGCTCGACGAGGACCTCATCACGGTCGACGAGCAGTATCTCGAGTCGCAGCGCAGCCTGCTCTCGCAGATAGAAGCGTTCACCACGTCGGGCAGGCGCCCGATCGTCGATCTCTACCAGCAGCAGGCGAGCGCCGCGGACGCGGAATCCCGCCTGCTGATCGCCCGACGCGATTTCGAAGTGGACAAATACAGGCTCCTGCAAGTCATGGCGGTCGATCCGGGGATGGAGTGCACGATCGTCGTCCCGGACGTGGAGGGCATTACCGGGGGACTCGCGGGTTTCCTTCCGGACGACGCGGTGGGGGAGGCAATGACGGGCAGGGCCGATCTGGCCGCGCAGCGTCTGCAGGTGGAAGCCGCGAAGAAGCAGATAACGGCGAGTCGGGCGGGATACTGGCCGACGCTGTCTCTCTCGGCGGGCGCCGGGACGAGCTACCGGAACCCGGGGAGCTACGATTTCAACGATCAATTCTATAACAACAATTTGAACGGCTCGATCGGGCTTTCGCTCTCGCTTCCGATCTTCGACCGCCTCAGTACGTACAACGGCGTCGCCCAGGCGAAGATCAGTCTCAGACAGGCGCAACTGGGCGTCGAGAAGCTCGAGCTGCAGACCGGGGTCGAGATCCGCCAGGCGCTCGAGGATTACGCGACCGCCGGGAAGGCGGTCGAGGTGGCTCAGGCGCAGCTCAGGTACAGCGAGCAGGCGCTGAAGAACATGGAAGAGCGATACAAGGTGGGCGCCTCGACGCTCGTGGATCTGAACCAGGTGCGGACGTCCAATCTCCAGAGCTCGTACAATTTCATCAACGCGAAATACGCCCGTCTCGTGAAAGGCGTCGCCGTGTTGTACTATTCGGGAGGCATCGACAAGGCGATGCCGCTTTTCGATTGATTGCATGAGTGCGGTTTCAACTGCATGCGTCGCGGGAGGAGAATCATCATGAAGAAGAAAAGGATCCTGATCGTCGTTTGTGTCGTCGCCGCCGTCGCCGCGGGGATCGGCGCGATCAGGCATTTCCGAAGCGCGAAGAACGGCGGCGAGCTGCAGCTTTCCGAGGTGAAGCGGGGGGATATCGAGAATACCGTCTCGAGCACGGGCACTCTCAGCGCCGTCAACTCGGTCGACGTCGGCGCGCAGGTGTCGGGGATCATCGACAGCCTCTACGTCGATTTCAACAGCGAAGTGAGGGCGGGGCAGGTGCTTGCGGTTCTCGACACGACCATCGTCGCGGCGCAGGCCTTCGACGCCCGGGCGGGTCTCCTGCGGAGCAGGGCTCAGCTCGATCAGGCCGAGGCGGAATACGAACGCAACAAACCGCTCTTCGAGAACGGTTATCTTTCCGCGACCGAATTCATCTCGATCAAGACCGGCTACGACGCCGCCGTCGCCTCGTACAGGTCGTCCGAAGCGGCCCTGAAACGCGCCTTGAAGAACCTCGAGTACACGACGATCACGTCTCCGATCAACGGCACCGTCATCCAGCGGAACGTGGACGCCGGCCAGACGATCCAGGCGAGCTTCCAGGCGCCGACGCTTTTCATCATCGCGAGCGACATGAAGTCGATGCAGATTGAGGTCAACGTCGACGAGAGCGACATCGGCGTCATCAAGGAAGAGCAGCGGGTCCAGTTCACCGTGCAGGCGTATCCCGACGACAAATTCACGGGAACCGTGCGGCAGGTGCGCCTGCAACCCGTGACGCTCCAGAACGTCGTGAACTACACGGTCGTCGTGGACGCCTCGAACGATGGCGGCAAGCTCCTTCCCGGGATGACCGCCACGGTCGATTTCATCATCGAGGAGAAGAAGGACGTCCTCCTCGTGCCGAACTCCGCGATACAGTTCAAGCCGGATCAGGCGATGCTCGATAAGATCATGAAGAACTTCCGCAAGGAAACGGTCGCGCGCCATCCCGAAGGAGCCGACAGTTCCCGCGAAGGCTCGCGGGAAGCATCGGCGGACGGCCGGCGCGGCAGCAGGGGAGGGGCTCATCGGGGAGGGGGATCGGCGTTTCCGGGCTTTGCGGGCCGGACCGGCGGCACGGGCGCATCGAGCGGCACGTCCACGCCGGGCCGCGTATTCTACATGGGTACGGACGGCCAGCCGGCGGTGGCGTTCTTCACGCCCGGCTCGACGGACGGCCGAAATACTGAAGTGAAGGAGAGCCGCATTCTCGTGGAAGGGATGCAGCTGATCACCGGGATAACCAAGGTGGGCAAGACGGCGAAAACCGCCGTGACCCCCTTCGGTATGCCGACTTCTCCGCGCGGGAGCGGAGGCGGGCACCGGGGCGGGTTCTGAAAGGACGAGAGAATGGCTCTCATCGAACTCAAGAATCTTACGAAGACCTACCGCATGGGCGATATCGACGTTCATGCGCTCCGCGGCGTCGACATGAAGGTCGAGGAGCGGGAGTTTCTCGCGATCACGGGGGCGTCGGGCTCGGGCAAATCGACGATGCTCAATATTCTCGGATGCCTCGACCTCCCGAGCAGCGGAGAATACGTGCTCGGGGGAACACGGGTCAACGGGCTCGACAAGCGCAAGCTCGCCGATATCCGCAACGAGAAGATCGGTTTCGTGTTCCAGGGATTCAATCTTCTTGCGCGTACGTCGGCGCTCGAGAACGTGGAGCTCCCGCTGCTCTATGACCGCGCGGGAAGAATCAAGGAGCCGGCGAGAAAGGCCGTCGAGGTTCTCACCCGGGTCGGACTCGCGGACCGGCTGCACCACGAGCCGAACAAGCTTTCGGGCGGAGAGCAGCAACGGGTCGCGATAGCGAGGGCGCTCGTCAACGAACCCGCGATTCTTCTCGCCGACGAGCCGACGGGGAATCTCGATACCGTGACGTCGATGGAGGTCATCGATATCTTCAGGGATCTGAACCGGCAGGGGATGACGATCATTCTCGTCACGCATGAGCCGGAAATCTCCCGTCAGGCGCGCCGCGCGATAGAGCTCCGCGACGGCCGCATCATAAAGGATGTTGTACTATGAAATGGAAGAGCCTCATCAAGGTCGCGCTCAAGAGCATCATGAAGAACAGGATGCGCAGCTTTCTCACAATGCTCGGCATCATCATCGGAGTCGCCTCGGTGATCGCCCTCATATCGGTCGGGCGGGGCACGCAGTCAGACATCTCGGGGAAGATACAATCTCTCGGAACGAACCTCCTCATGATCATGCCGGGGGCGAGCGGTTTCGGAGGGGTGAGCCGCGGGGCGGGGAGCTGGCACACGCTCACGATGGCTGACGCGGAAAAGATCGAGAAGGAGGCCACCCTCGTCACGCAGGTCTCCCCGGTGGTCCGCCGGAGCGCGCAGGTCATCGCGGGGAGGAATAACTGGTTCACGAGCGTTCAGGGAGTCGCGGCGAACTACACGATCATCCGAAGCTGGCCCGTCGACCGCGGTGCGTTCTTCACCGATCGCGACGTCAAGGCGCTGGCCAAGGTCGCGGTCCTCGGCGCCACGGTAGCGGATACGCTCTACCCCGGACAGGATCCGATCGGCGCGCGAATCCGCGTGGGCAACGTGCCCTTCACCGTGGTCGGCGTGCTGAGCAAGAAGGGGCAGAATATGATGGGATCGGACCAGGACGACATCATTTTCGCGCCCGCCACGACCGTTCTATTTCGTCTGGGCGACGGGAAGTGGATCAACAGCATCACGGTGAGCGCCGTTTCGGAGCAGGAGACCGAGGCGGCGAGAGGCGAGATAGAGACCATCATGCGTCGGGCGCACCGGCTGGCGGGTTCGGAGGAGAACGATTTTTCGATCCGCACGCAGACCGAGCTCAACGAGATGGCGACCTCCGTCACGAAGATGATGACGCTGCTGCTCAGCGCGGTCGCCGGCGTGTCGCTCCTCGTCGGGGGCATCGGGATCATGAACATCATGCTCGTATCCGTCACGGAGCGGACGAGGGAGATCGGCATCAGGCTCGCAATCGGCGCGCGCGAGGCGGACGTGCTCGTTCAGTTTCTCATCGAGGCCGCCATCATCAGCCTCATGGGGGGCATGCTCGGCATTCTCCTCGGACTCGTGACGGCCGAGGTGATCGGTCGGGCGATCTCGGCGTCCGTCGTGATCGATCCCGTGACCATCGCCGTTTCATTCTTCTTTTCGGGTGTCATCGGAATTTTCTTCGGATTCTACCCGGCGAAGAAGGCGGCCGCCCTCAATCCGATCGAGGCGCTGCATTACGAATAAGCCGGGAGGGTGGGTTGTTGCGCCTCATATCCAGCGGATAGCATAGGTATAGCCGTTTTCGATTTTCTCTGCGGCTCTCAAGTAGTTCATCACGTGCTGGCCGCAGTTGCTGCCGATGAGATTCTCCTCCGGCTCCCCGATGCTGAGAATGATTTCATAACCCGCTGCCTCGAGGTCGTCAATCAGACCGCAGCGTTTTCCATGCGGCGAGATGCGGGAGGAAATTCCGTTTCTGTTTGCCTCGCAGGTCGGATTGACCGGGGTTATCTTGATCACAAATTTATCCGGTGAAAAATGCGTTCTCAGCACGCGCGGGTCGACCGGCATTCCCTCGGCGAGGGCAAAGTTGAGCGTTATTTTCCTGTCGCCCTCGCCGAGAAAGTCGTCCGCGTAAGCGGCAATTCGCTCGAAGTCCCATTTGCGAACCGGCATGAGCCAATCCCTGAGCCGTGTATCCGTCGTATGGATGGAAAACTGGAGCTGAAAACTCCGCCCGTAGACCTCTTTCTTGACCGCGAGAAGCCCCCGAAAGAATCGGTCGGTGCCGCAGGGCGCTATCGTGGAGACGGAGGGTATGATCCCGCCGCCTCGGTAGCGCGAGGGAAGCGCGGCGAGAACATCGAGGACGCCCATATTATAGGCCGGCTCGCCCATCCTCGCGAATTGAATCTTGAATTTCTCGACCGGCACCTCCATCGTCGGGAAGCGTTTCCGCACCATATAGTCAATCTGTGAAAGCATCTCCTCCGCCGAGAGCTTCCCGCCATAGAAGGAGCCGGCGTCGCAGAACCGGCAACCAACAGGGCACCCGTTGAGTGTCGATAGCAGCAGCACCCATTTCTTTTCCCGCGGGATCGGAGGCGCGAGCGATTCGGCGAACTCCACGAGCTTGCCGCCCGCCGTTTCGGCGACATACACGAGGGCGATATCCGGTCTCCCGATTTCCGCGACGACTTTCATGTTTCGATGCCTCTGAGGTGATCTCGAATTTCCATCGCCGCCCTGATTCCGTCCCCCACGCAGATGCCGGTCTGCCGGTACGCACCGTTTGCGACGTCCCCGATGAAATAGAGCACTTT